>SYMT01000434.1 GCA_005805375.1 Actinomycetota bacterium | reverse complement strand
TGGGCTTCCCCCAGTTGGCCGGTGATCGATACCCTGGTCTGTGACGACGCCGGGGCCACGGCGGCGCTCACCCCGGCCCGGGCCCTGTGCTGGGTACATGACGGGCGGCACTACCAAAAGCTGCACCCGGAGTTTCTGGGGCATCAACGGGCGCTGCAGCGGTTCCGGCAGCGGTACTGGAAGTACTACCACCGGCTGCGCGCCTACCAGACGGCGCCCGACCCGGAGCTCGTCCCCCACTTGGCAGCCGACTTCGACGCGTTGTTTGCCACCGCCACGGGCTACGGGTCGCTGGACGCCTGCCTTGCCCGGACCCGGGCCCACCAGACCGACCTGCTGGTCGTGCTGACGCACCCCGAAGTGCCGCGGCATCGCACCCCCGCGGGCCGGGGAGCGCGGCAGCGGGTGCGGAAACGAGACGTGAGCTTCGGGCCGCGGTCCGCGGCAGGGAAGCAGGCGTGGGATGTCTTCCAGACGCTGGCGGCGACGACCACGAAGCTGGGGATCCGCTTCCTGGACTATGTGCGGGATCGGCTGACGCGCGCCGAAGCCGTGCCCCGGCTGGCCGCGGTCATCACGACCCGGGCCCAGGAACTCGGGTTGGGAGCTTCCTGGGAAGCGGCGGCGCCCACCCCGACGGGCTGACGCCGCGCCCGTCCGCACGCCTCAGCCCCGGGCTCCCAGCACGTCTCCCCCGATCTTCGACAAGATACCCCGTGCGGGGCGTGCGGGACGATTTCATATCCGGCGGGCGTGTGCCGATAGAGCACCAGATCGTCGTTGTGTGGATCGTAGTACAGGTACTCATGCGGCTGCACGCCCTCTGCATAGTCGGTCACCTTGGTGTACAGATCGCGCGTCCGGCTCTCGTCAGAGGCGATTTCCACCACCAGTGCCACCAGGCCATGGTCCCAGGTGCGATAGCTGCGCGCCCCCAGATCCGGATCCGGTGGCCAACCTACTATCACGTCCGGCCGCAAATAAATCGTGTTCTGGTTCTCGATCCAATACGTATTAAGATCCAATGCGACACAGCCCAGTGGGGCCATCCAGCCCAATTGCGCGCGCAACTGGGCCAGGATGTCCCCGTGGATACGAGAGGGCATGTACCAGTCCGCGGCGTGGTCGTGGTAGAACGCCTCGTAGCCACGGCGATCCAGGCGGGGATCCGGCACGAGGGGCGCCAGGTCCTCTCTGGGGGGCGGCGCCCGGCGCACGCGAGGTTTGGGCCCCCGGTCGGGGACGATTCGCACCGGTACTTCCATCAGCATCTGCTCCTCAAGGGCTTTGTGACAATGCTGCTCCGCACGTCCCGCAGAACCTGTGCGCAGGCGCGGCTTCCTTCCCGCATTGGGTGCAGAATCGCCGGGGACCGTCCGGAGGAGTGGAGCCGGCGGGGGTGGGAGCGGCAGGAGACGGGTTCATCTGCAGGGTCATGTTCCCCATGCGAGCTTCCATACCGCCGCCCATGCGCATCTCCATCGGGGCCATGCCCGGCAGTGGCGCCAACGGAGGGAGTGGCGCCATTGGGGGAAAAGCCGCTCCGAACGGCACATCGGGGACCTCCTGCAAGGGGTGTGGGACCGCACCGGTCAGGTCCGGCGGGCGCGCTCCATAGTGAATGCCTCCGGCGGAGATCTCCACCGCTGTCGCCCCGGTCGCAGTTTGCAACACGAGCACAGCCCGCAGGCCGCGCCGGTAGAGTGCCGGCGCGGCGGTCCATCGTCCTGTCGTGAAGCCGGTCTGCTGCGCCTGCTGGCTGCCTGCGGTACCGCTTGTCAGGCTCACAATCGTCTGATCCGCGCGATTTTCGGCCTGGAGGAGCAGGCCTGCTTCAAGTTCTGCCCGATACGCCATGTTGCTTCTCTTTGCCTCCCTGGTATCGTTCTGTTCTACCTCACCGGGACGGCTCAGCCCCTCCGGGTTCGGCCCGCACAGGGTAGCGCGTGTCGGCAAGGCGGCGGCCCACGTCGTCCGTGACGATAAGGCGCAGGACGCGAGGCGTTGCGGCCGAAACCTGGGGATCCCAATGCGCCGTCGGGGCGCCCGGCTCGTCGGAAGCAAAGAAGACTCGATCGCCATCCAGCAGGTAGACCCGAGGCCGCGCCGCCGGGCCACGCACCCAGGCGCTGATGCCGACGCGTCTCCGTACCGGGTCCCGGGACGCAAATGGGCGGACGACCGTCTGGGGTGCGGTCGTCGGCGTGCTCAGGAAATAGTCCGGGCTGATGGCTTTGCGATAGGCGGCGAGGATTTGGGGGTCGTCGGACAACGAGTAGTTGTTTAGCTGCCGATCTGGCCGTGCGTGGCGCATGTTGTTGCAGTCGAACCAATTGATTAGCTTGACCCGAGGAAACAGGCGGGGGAGGGCAGCGTAGAGTTCCGACATTCTGCGAATCGCAAAGTCCGGTCGGGGGGTGGGATCTACGTCCGCCTGGTGGCTGGCAGCATACTCGCAGATGGCGATCGGCTTGCGAGCTGAGTAGCGGGCATACACGGTCTTGAAGAGGTCGGCCGGGTGGAGGTGGTCAGCCGGCCGACTCTTCTCGTTGTCCGAAAAGAGGACGTTGTAGAAGTTCACGCCCACCCAATCCACGGCATCGTCCCCCGGATAGTAGGGCTCAATCTCCGAGTCAGGAAAGTTGTTCACGCACCAGATCATCGCGGCGTTCGGCGCGCGTCGGCGGATGATCCGGGACACCAGGCGGAATTTCTCGCGATACAGCGCCGGGTTGCCGTGGTACCGTGTCCACTTACCGTTCATTTCGCCGGCGAACCGGATGAACACCGGCCCCCCGTGTGCCGACACGGCGTCCGCAAACCGGGATAGATAGGCGTCGTCCCGCACAGAGGCGAGGTCCTTCGGCTCCCACGCGAGGTGCGGGATCACCCCCGCTTCCTTGAGACGGTCCGCCCAGCGGGTGGGAAACGGGCGCCCGTAGCCGAGATAGCAAAAGAGCGACGCGTGCTTCTTGCCGGTGAGTTCCGCAAACTCGTCCGGATCGCGATGTGTCTGCCAGTTCTCGTCCTGAAACACTGTGGAGAGACGGTCATCCCGGTCAATGAAGGCGCCGAGCAGCACGCCATATTCCGGTTCCAGCCGCGCGCGCGGTGTGGATGGGGGAGATGCGTCGGGATCGTGGAGAAAGAGACGGGCTTCCGTACGGTAGCGGCCCGCCTTCAGTTCCTCCACTGTGGCGGCGTTCCCGTCCCCTTCCCGACGATAGATGGCCGCCTCCTTGAGGTACGCTTCCGCCGCCAACTCGGGAAAACCGGCAGCCGCGGCTGCATCCGCCAGTTGGCGCAAACGAAACGCGTTCGGACCCGCATCCGCCGCGGATTTCAGCGCCCGCAGTGAGGCGGGGAGGATCCGGGCCGGAGGGGCAGGCGGCAGTCGAAGAGGCAGGTTTCCGGCCGGGCTACCTGTGTCGCCCGCTTCCGCAGCCGGCGTTTCCGATGCCGTGGAAGGAGGCTCCTCGGTAACTACCGCAGGCGACGCTTCCCCCGAAGTCCCTGTTGTTTCCCGTGCGTGGACGTTTCCCCCGTCTGAGCCCCCGAGATCGGCGGTCGCCGGCTCACGAGAATCCGTCTCCTGAGGAGGCGGTGGTACCGAGACCGGTGCGGCCGGCGCCGGCGGCGGAGCCGGCTTGCCCCACGGAGTGGCGCCCCAGGCCGTGCGCGCCGCCGGGGCAACTGTGCCCCAGACGGCGCCGCGCCAATCGGGTCGGGCAATCATCGCCACGGTGAACCCGATAATGCTGAGGCGAGTGATGATGATCCGGGCTTCCTGCGCAGGGGTCATTAGGGCATCTCCCGGAGGCCGGACGGGCTACTCCTGACCATGAGTAACGCTCCGGATGGGGCGGCGTTACTCCTGCGGAAAAATTCGTGTGAATGTTGGCTAACGGCAGGAAAAACCACTGTGCTCCTGGAACTGCTCTATCGAAGAAGTGATGCCGGGCGGGACCCGGCATCCGCCGGCGGGCTTGCCGGACCAAACGAAGGAGCGAACTATGTCGTGTCAGCGCCTGAACCGCGCGTTCACTCTCATCGAACTGCTCGTAGTGATCGCTATCATAGCGATTTTGGCTTCTATCCTCTTCCCAGTCTTTGCGCAGGCTCGGGAAAAGGCACGCCAGGCTAGCTGCACCAGCAATCTGAAGCAAATCGGCATGGCCTACCGGATGTACCTGTCCGACTACGATGAAAGGGTGCCGGTGAACTGTGATCGTGTCTCCGCGGCAGCCGATGCGCCCATCAACTATCTCCGCAACACGTGCTGGCCGGGTTGGGTCTCGACCGGATTGAAACCGTACGAGAAAAACCCGGAGATCTACTACTGCCCAAGCAAGGTCATCCAGAACTCATCGTTCGTGGACACCCGCAAGAACCTCACAGTGCGACAGAACGACCCGTTGAACGTGGCGGGAGTGGTAGCCAACAACGGCCGCAAGGTCACCTACACGTACAACGAGAACGGGCTCGGCCACCAGGCTTCGTCGCTCTCCGGGCGACCGGAGGCTGCTTTTCAAGAGCCCGCCTCGCTGTGTATCATGTGGGACAGCTTGAATTCCTGGACCGACTGTTGGTTCGCGAACAGCTCCTGCTCCATCTGGCACCAGCGCGACCTCTGCTGGTACTTCGGGCCCCTGCCCGGCATGACCAACTGCGGTGGTCGCAACCTGAACAACACCGCGTGGCACAATGGCGGGTTGAACTTCCTCTTCTACGATGGGCACGTAAAGTGGAGCCGTTGGGAGAACATGCGCTGGCAGAATCTGGAGAACATCGGTCCGGCAAGTCGCGACTATAACAAGCCGGTCAATGTTGCCCCGGTCGAGCCGAGCCCGCTGTAGCCCGATCAGGGAGCGCGGATTTCAATCTCCTGATCGAGATCTGCGCTCTCGAGGTGTTGCACCCGGCCTGCACCCCATCTCACCACTACCTGTGGCGGCCCCGTCGCGTCCCCCAGTCCGAAGTGCGCCACCGCCTGGGATGCCGAGAGATAGCTGCCATCGGCCCGCACTTCCTGCAGCCGGGTCTTGCCGCCGGCACGCACGATAATCCGGCAGCCGATTCCCGAGGTGTTGCGATCCCGGGCACGGAGACGTACTGCCAACCAGTGCCCGGACCGGCTCTCGTTCCGCAAGAGCCGGGGGGCGTCGGCCAGGTTCCCCACGAGTACGTCGAGGCGTCCGTCTCGGTCGAAGTCAGCCACCGCCAGTCCCCGCCCTACCAGCGGGCGGCGGAACACCGTGCCTGCCCCGGCGGATGCATCACCGAACCGCCCGTTCCCCAGATTGTGAAATACTTGTAGCGGCTGGGCGTAGCTTGCGGACGGATCCGCCTGTTCCACCTGATCCTGCACATGTCCGTTCGCGAGCATGAGGTCCGGGCGCCCATCGTTGTCCCAGTCCCGCAGTGCGACCCCGAACCCGACCCAGGGAAGCGTCGGGCGGAGTAGCCCGGCGGGCACGCTCTGGTCTTCGAACATTCCCGAGGCGTCCTGCCGGTACAGCCCCTTCCGCTCTCCTGCGAAGGTGGTGACGACGAGATCCAGCCGATTGTCTCCGTCGTAGTCTCCCCACGCCACGCCCATTCCCGCCTGACGGTTGCCGTCGAATGAGAGTGCGGTCCCATTCTCGACCCCGATGTTTCGGAAGCGGCCCTTGCCGTCGTTGCGAAAAAAATCGCCCGGCACGCGGTCATTGGCGAGATAGAGATCCTCATCCCCATCGCCGTCCGCATCACCAAAGGCCACTCCGAGCACCTTCCCCTGCGCGCGATCCAGTCCGGCCGCCGCGGTTGCCTCCTGAAACCGGCCGCCGCGATTTCGGTAGAATACCCCTGTTTGCGCTGCGTATGCATCCGGACCGAGTGTGAGCCGGGCGCGCGGCGTTTCAAAGAACTCCGGCAGGCCCGCCCGGAAGTCCACGTAGCGCCCGATGAACAGATCGAGCCAACCGTCCCCGTCCACATCGGCGAATGCGGCGCTTGTGTGCCAGCCACTGCGAGAGAGACCGCTGGAGACGGTGGTGTCCTCGTAGCGGGCATTCCCCAGACTGCGCAGTAGTGCGAGCCGATTGTGGCCGGTGAGGACCAGATCCGGCCGGCCGTCTCCGTCATAGTCTGCGGAGGCGACTCCCTGCCAGCCGCCTCCCAGGGCGGCGAGCCCGCTTTGTGCCGTCACGTCCCGGAAATACTTTCCGTTCTCGTTTCGATACAGCGCACAGCCCGAGTACCCGGCAAGGAGCAAGTCCGGCCAGGGGTCTCCGTCGGCGTCTACAAATCCGACTCCACCGCCCATCAGTTCCACGATATTCAACGGCGATTTTGGTGACGGGCCGGCGTGAAACGAGACTCCGTACTCCTGAGTCACGTCGCGAAAGCGAATCCCGCTCTCGGGGAGAATGGGCGCCTCGGGTGGGCTCAGTCCCCGCAGTCGGAATGAACCGCTGCAGCCGGCAATCAGCAGGATGCCCAGCACCGAAACCACCCGCGCGGACGAGGGGCGGTTCCCAAACGGGCTCCGTGGGGTTCGGCGCCCTGGACGGCTCGAAAGCATGGGAGCCGCCTTACCGGCGCGAGCCAGGGTCATCCGGGTCCGGGGGAAGCGGGGGAATGTGGAGACTCCGGCTCGTGGGCAGCCGTCCCAACAGAGTGCGAGCCGTGGTGTGCCCCGGATGGGTGCGGAGCACGCCGGTCAACTCGGCGCGCGCGCGATCTTCCAGGCCGCAGGCGGCATACACCCCCGCGAGCCGCACGCGCGCCTCCGGCGCTCCCCTCCGGGCAACCACATCGTACTCCGCCTGTGCGGTGCGACTCTCTATCGGCGCCAAACGCCGATAGATGGCGAGTACTCGTTCCGCGGCCCCGGCGTGACCCAGGGAGTGATACGCCCGCGCGAGCGGGGGATAGGAGCGAACGGAGGTGGAGTCCTGTGCAATATGGGCGCGCAGGGCGCGCGCAGCTTCTCGCGGGCGGCCGTTCTGCAGGTAGAGGAGCCCCAGTTCTCGCCAGATCTCAGGCTGATCCGACGCGCGGGCGAGAGGTTCCAGCCACCGAATCGCCTCCTGCCGGCGATTGACCTCGGGCTGCTGCGCCAGCAGCCGCGCAAGGAAACGGCGCGGCTCTGCCGCCGAAGAGTGCCGGATTGCCTCGCGGGCCGCCGCTTCGGCCGCCGGGTACCGGCTCAACCCCTGCAATGCGCGGGCGCGAACCAGAGCCGCCTCGCCCGGGAAACGTCGCTGTACCGTCCCCTCGACGGTGCGCAGGGCTCTGCGGTGGTCCCCGGACGCCAGTTCCGCGTCGGCGCGGCGGAGGTGAAGCCCCGGGTGCTGCGGCGCGTTGTGCAACAGCCATTGCTCCTGTTGTGCTGCGTCTCCCTCCCGCCGATCGGCCCGTAGTGCAGCGAAGAGTTGCCAGTGTGCGTCCGGATCATCCGGCGCCAGCATCAGCGCGACTCTGGCCCTGGCGAGGGCTTCTCGAATGCGCCCGAGCTCTAGATCCGTCCGCGAAAGGAGGATCTGCACCTCCGGCAGGCTCTCGAGATCCGGCCGCATCGCCAGCAGAACGCGGACGCGTTCCGCCCGTCCGGCATCGAGCAGGCGCGTGGCGGCCACTACCACCAGATCCGGGGAGGCGTCCGGGCGTTCCCCCTCGCTGGCCAGATGTGCCAGGGGCATGTGCGTCCACCACGCTTCCTGGAGCGCGCCCCCCCCGGCGCCAAAGGCGCTCACTGCCACTGCCGCGAGGCCGAACCACCAGACCATCCGCAGACGGAATACGCGCCCCCCACGGAAAGCGGATGTGCGAGCATGCGCTGCGGGGCCACGTGCCGATGGAAAATCCTGCCGACCGGGATTGGAACGGGAGTTCTTACAGCGGGGCCTCTGGCTGCAGCGCATCAGTCAATGTGGGGTAATCGGTTCTCTGTTTAGGTTTCTGTATCACCTGAAGTTTTCCTTCTCGGCGGATGAGCGCAATGACTCCGCTCAACAGGTGCTGCTCGAACCGTAAGCAGGCATGGGCGCCTCAACCGCCTGCGAGGGAGCGCAGTCGGAGCCGCCGGCACATTGTCTACAGGAGATCTCTCACGCTTTACCTAACTGCCTGGTCGAGTTGCCTGGCGAGCACGAGGAGGGAACGCGGTGTTGCGGGATGGAATGGGGCGCGGGATGCACGTGACGGTCGGGCGGGGGCGCAGGGTGCTCGGCACCTGTCTGGTGGTGCTGCTGGCGGGGGGCGTCCTGGGTGCTGACCTATCGCTGCCGGATGGTCTTTCCCCGGGGGAGCAGGCCGCGATTCGCGACGGACTGGGGCGACTGGAGCAGCGGCTGGTGCATCTGCGGCGCACTCGGCCGGCGGAACTGGTCGCGGACGTGGAGTTGTTCCATCGCAGCGTGCTCTGGGCCCTGCGGTACGAGCCGCGGCTGGCGCCGGCCGACATCGCCCTGGTCCGCCGCGGGCTGGCGCGCGGGTTGGAGCGCGCCGAGGCGCTCGCCCACGGCGGGTCGCTCTGGGCGCAGCGGCGCGGAAGGCTGGTGCGGGGCTACCGGTCGGCGGTGGATGGGTCGGTCCAGCCCTATGGACTGATCGTGCCGTCGCGGTGGGAAGCGGGCAAGCCGCTGCGGCTGGACGTGGTGCTGCACGGCAGCACGCGGCCGGTGGGGATGAGTGAACTGCGCTTTCTCTCGCCCTTCGATCCGGGGGATACCGGCCCTGACCCCGCTCCCGACCAGCCCTATCTCGAACTCCGCCCGCTCGGTCGGGTCGAGAACGGCTATCGCTGGGCCGGAGAGACGGACGTTTTCGAGGCAATCGAGGATGTCTGCCGCAAGTACGCCGTGGATCGGGACCGGATCGTGCTGCGGGGGATGTCTATGGGAGCGTCGGGCGCCTGGCATCTCGGACTGAAGCACCCCGGCTACTTCGCCGCACTCGGCCCCTACTGCGGGTACGTGGACACCCACGCGTTCTCCTACACGCCGATCCCGAACTTTGTCCGCGTGGATGCTCTGCCCGCGCATCAAGAGGCGACGCTGCGCCTTCTCGACTCCCAGGACTACGCAGCCAATGCGGGAGTGGTACCCGCAGTCGCCGCGATGGGTACCGAGGACCCGTTTTTTCAGGCCCACGTCCTGATGGGGAACGCTTTCCGACGGGATGGCCTGCGCCTGGTGAACCTGCTCTCGATCGGCACGGGCCATACGCAGGACCCGAAGACCTTCTCCCTACAGATGCAGCATCTGGAGCAGCACGCGCGCCGGGGCCGCACCCCGGACCGCCGTCAATTGCGGTTCGTCACCTGGAGCCTGAAGTACCCCCGTTGCCACTGGGTCGAACTCCAGGGACTGGAACAGCACTACCAGCGCGCCGAGTTCGCCGCGCATCTCGCGGACGATGGGACTGTAGTGGTGGACACCGTGCGGAACGTCACGCGGTTTGCCCTCTTCCCCCCCGCCGTTCGGGGAACCGAAACGCGGGTGCGGATCGCCGGCCAGACCGTGGTGGCGCCCAGTCCGTCCGATCCCGATCGGGTGGAGTTGCGGCGGGTGGGGACGCACTGGAAGCCGGTCGAGCCCGGGCGGATTGCCCGGCGGCAAAAGCGCCCCGGAGTGCAGGGCCCGATTGATGATGCCTTCAGCCGCCCGTTCCTCTGCGTGCGGGGGACCGGCCGCGCCTGGAACCCGCAGATTGGAGCCTGGGCCGAGGTCAGCCTGCAGCGCTTCCTCTATGAGTGGAGCCGCTACATGCGTGGCGATGCCCGCGTCAAAAACGATACGGATGTCACTCGGGACGATGTGCGGCGCTACCACCTCATCCTCTTCGGGGACCCGGGGAGCAACGTTTGGATTCGTAGGGCCCTCCCTCACCTACCCGTGATGTGGAACCGCGAAACCCTGCAAGTCGCCGGCGAGACGTACCCGTCCGCCGACCACGGCCTGGTCCTCATTGCCCCGAGTCCCTTCGTGCCGGGCGGTGACCGGTACGTGGTGCTGAATAGCGGCCACACCTTTCACGACGCGGAGTTTTCGACCCTGAACTACCTGCTGTTCCCGCGCCTGGGGGACTGGGCCGTTATGCGGGTGGGGCCGCCCGCCGGACCGAGGGCGCCTATCGAGACCCCCGTGCGGGCGGGGCTCTGCGATGAGGAGTGGCGACCCACGGCCGTGCGGTAGCACATCGCTGGCGACCACACTGCGTTGGGGCCTGGTCGCCCCGGCGCACCTGGCGTTGTTCGGTCTCCCTTCCCGGTTCGATCTTCTCATTTCAAATCGGATACAATTGCTTCCGACACGCCTGCTTCCTCGGTTGCACTCGACGTGTCGCGGATTAAGGCGGTATGGAAGCGTATACCCACGATGTGCTCATCGTCGGCGGCGGCGGCGCGGGACTGCGCGCAGCCATCGCCATCGGTGAGGAAAACCCCGGACTGAGTGTCGGCGTCCTCTCCAAGGTCTACCCGATGCGGAGCCACACTGTCTCCGCCGAAGGTGGGGCGGCGGCGGTCATCAAGCCCAACGACAAGATCGAGTACCACATCAAGGACACGGTCACGGGCGGCGACTGGATGGGAGACCAGGACGCCATCGAGTATTTCGTCAACGAGGCGCCCCGCGAGATGCTTCAACTGGAGCATTGGGGTTGCCCGTGGAACCGGGACCCGGACGGTTCGGTCGCCGTGCGCACGTTCGGCGGCATGACCGTGGACCGCACCTGGTTTGCGGCCGACAAGACCGGGTTTCACCTCCTGCACTCGCTGTTCCAAACAGCGCTGAAGTACAATAATCTCGTCCGCTACGACGAGTGGTTCGCCACCCGGTTGCTGATCGAGGATGGACGCTGCCAGGGAGTGGCCGCCATCGAACTCCTCAGCGGGCAGGTGCGTCCGGTGCTCGCCAGGGCGGTCATCCTGTGCACTGGGGGTGGGGGCCGCATCTTCCCCTTCACTACCAACGCGGCGATCAAAACGGGCGACGGCATGTCGCTCGCCTATCATGCTGGCGTGGCTTTGAAGGACATGGAGTTCGTTCAATACCATCCCACCGGCCTCCCATTCACGGGGATTCTCATCACCGAGGCGGCCCGGGCTGAGGGCGGGGTCCTGGTGAACAAGGACGGCTATCGCTACCTTCAGGACTACGACCTCGGTACCCCGCTCGACTATCGGGATCCCAACTCCGGGCACCCGAAGAACAAGAACATGGAACTGGGTCCGCGCGACCGGCTGTCCCAGGCCTTCATGAAAGAATTCGATCGCGGGCGGACGATTCCCGGCCGCCACGGACACGTGGTGCATCTTGATGTCCGGCACCTGGGCGAAGAGAAGATCATGAAGAAGATCCCCTTCGTCCGGGAACTGGCCAAGAACTACGCAGGTGTGGACCCGGTACACGAGCCGATCTCCGTCCGTCCGGTGGTCCACTATATGATGGGTGGTATTGATACGAACCGGTTCGCTGCCACCAGCGTGCCGGGCCTCTATGCCGCCGGCGAGTGTGCCTGTGTGAGCATCAACGGGGCCAATCGCCTGGGTTCCAACTCGTTGACCGAATTGCTCGTATTCGGGGCGATGGCCGGCCGGCAGGCGGCGCAGTTCGCCCAGGATCACGAGCTCCGCGGCAAAGAGTCCCTGATCCGGCAGGCCGAAGACGAACAGCGCCGCATCACGCAGCAGTACCTGACCAAAGATGGCGGCACCGAGTCCATCGCCGGCCTGAAGGCGGAACTGAACTCGACGATGGAAGCCGGCGCCGGCATCTATCGGACCGAAGCGACCATGCGGACCACTTGCGAGGAAGTGCAGAAGTTGAAGGAACGGTACCGGAACATTCAGCTCGGTGATCGGACCCACAGCTTCAACACGGATCTGGTCGCAGCGCTGGAGCTCGGTTCTCTGCTGGATGTGGCGGAGACGGTCGCCCAGAGCGCCCTGCAGCGGCAGGAGTCACGGGGGGCGCACCAGCGCACCGACTTCCCCAAGCGGGACGATGAGAAGTTCCTGCAGCACTCGCTGGCCTATCAAACGGATGGCGAACCCAGAGTGGATTACCGGCCGGTCGTCATCACCAATTGGCCCCCGGCGGAGCGCGTGTATGGCCGATAGCACCAAGACCTGTACGCTGGAGGTGTTCCGCTACCATCCGGAGCAGGACAGCGAGCCTAGCCTCCAGAAGTACGAGGTTCCTTTTTCGGAGGATTGGGTCGTTCTGGACGCTCTGAACCACATCAAGGGCGAAATGGACGGCGGCGTCACCTACCGCTGGTCCTGCCGGATGGGAGTCTGCGGGAGTTGCGGCATGATGGTGAACGGGACTCCACGCCTCGCCTGCTCCACCTTCCTGAAGGAGTTCTACCCCAGCCCGATCCGTATCGAACCGCTGGGTGGGTTTCCGGTGATTCGGGATCTGGTGGTGAACCTGGACGATTTTCTGGAAAAGCTGACCCGCGTCCAGGCGTGGCTCATCCCGAAGGAAAATCATCCCGAGGTGAACGGTGCTCTGAAGCAAACACCGGCCGAGTTGGCGGACTACAAGCAGTTCAGCATGTGCATCAACTGTATGCTCTGCTACGCCGCCTGCCCGGTCTATGCGCAAGAGCCCCACTTTCTTGGTCCCGCTGCGATCACGTTGGCGCATCGCTACAACCTGGACTCGCGCGACGGTGCTCGTGCGGCGCGGTTGGACGTGATCTCCAGTGACCCGGGCGTGTGGGAATGCGCGGTGATCGAAGAGTGCAGCGCCGTCTGCCCCAAGGGGGTGGATCCCGCCAGCGCCATCAAGCAGGTGAAGCTGGAAGGTGCGACGGACTGGTGGCGTGGGATGCTCATCCCGAAAGAGAAACGCGGCGGCTAGACGCGCCCGTAGATGCGGGCCGCGGAGCCGCAGACTTGCTGATCCGAGAGACGAGGATGCAACGGGGAGGAACGAGAGGATTGCGGGGCATGAGCGACAGCAACCGCCCTTCCGACCTCCTTTCTCCCTTACATCCGAGGTGCGCAGCGTGCAGATCGCTCCGAAAACAAAGGTCAAAGAATACCGCCGGCCTGTGCCGACGGACTGGTGGCTGAAGAAGCCCTCCTATACCCGCTACATGCTCCGCGAAATCGCCGGAGTGTTGTGTGGGGGGTACGCCGTCGTGCTGCTGTTGCTCATGAGCCAGACGAAAGATGCCGGAGCATTCGGGGGTTTTGTGGCTGGGCTGAAGAGCCCCCTCAGCCTGCTCTTACACCTGGTCTTCCTGGCTGCTGCTCTGTACCACTCCATCACCTACATCAAGCTCGCCCCGCGGGTGCTGGTGTTGAAGAAGGGGGAGGAGCGGGTGCCCGGATCGCAGATTGAAGCCATGCACTACGGAGGAATGGCGGCTGTCTCGATGGTGCTGCTCCTTGTGTTTCTGCTGGTGCGGTAGGAGAAGATGATGCGCCGTTCCAATGAACCGGTCTGGTGGATGCCGTTCTCCGGGGGCATGATGATTGATGCACTGGCTCTGCCGGCGCTCATCCTCATCACCGGCATTCTCCTGCCGCTCGGAGTGATCTCCGAGAGTATTCAGGCCACGCTCCTCAGTAACATCGTAGTGCGGCTGGGGCTCTTCGTCGTGATCGCCGGCACCTTCATGCACGCCGCACACCGCCTGACAGGGGCCAGCCTGCGCCAGCACGACCGCCAACGGCAACCCGACCGGAATCGCCAGGAACATGCC
>SYMT01000433.1 GCA_005805375.1 Actinomycetota bacterium | reverse complement strand
GCTACTTGTTGGAGCCCGCCGTGCCCCAGCGCCAAAGACTCGTTGGCGGCCCATAGCCGGCAGGCGCGTTCATTCAGAAATGGCCGCAATCGCTCGAACCGGGTGCGGAGATCCCCGAGGTCAGACATGCTCCCAGTGAATCACGTTTTCTGCAAATCGACTCCTTTATTTTTGAGCAGGCCCTAACAATTGCGGAACGAAGATAGCGCCGCAGGGTCTGTATCCCCATCGCCCAACCGCCGATGGGAGGGAAGCCTGAGACCCTCCCGTGCTCGCGGGACAGACTTCTCGCCTGACGCAGGAGGTCGGCAGTCGAGCACTGTAGTCAGGTCGCGTGTTGGTGAAGGAGACCCCGTGAACAACATCTTGTCCGCCCGATGGGCGGTCACTCGCGTGCTGACGGTAACGGCTGTGGTGGTGCTTTCAGTCTGCGCCCGAGGTCGAGCCCAGACCCCGCCCGCACCCGCGGTGAACGTAAAGGCCGTGAGCAGCAAAGAACTGAAGCAGGCACTCGCGGCTCACAAGGGCAAGGCCGTGATGATCAATCTCTGGGCAACCTGGTGTGGGCCCTGCGTGGACGAGTTTCCCGATCTGGTGAAACTCGCTCAGAACTACGCCGACAGGGGGCTCGTAGTCCTCGGCGTGTCCGTGGACGACCCGGAAGACCTGGAGAAGGTGGCCGCTTTCGCTCGCACGCAGAAGGCCAAGTTCCCTATCTACGTGCGCAAATCCGGAAGTCTCTCGGGCTTCACCAGCGTCGTGAATCGCACGTGGGAAGGCTCGGTTCCCACGACCTATATTCTCGGCCGCAACGGGAAGCCGGCAGGCAAGCCCGCTGTCGGCCTGCGCACTTACTCCCAGTTCGCGGCACTCGTCGAGCCGCTGCTCAAGTAGATCCGGAGATCCTCAACTGATGCTGAAACGTACCCTGCTCGCCCTCGCCTGCAGCGCCACCCTGGTCGCCCTCGCAGTCTCCGTCCACGGAGAGGAGAAGAAGCCAGTGTCCCCAGCCCTGAATTTCACCATGAACGACATTGACGGAAAGCCGGTCAAGCTGAACCGGTACCAGGGCAAGGTGCTGCTGGTCGTCAACGTCGCTTCGTTCTGCGGAAACACTCCGCAATACACAGCCCTCCAGAGCCTCTACGAAAAGTACCGCGAGCGCGGGCTGGTCGTCCTCGGCTTCCCGGCCAACGAATTCGGGAAGCAGGAGCCGGGTACGGACGGCGAGATCAAGCAGTTCTGCACCTCGAAGTACAACGTCACCTTCCCGATGTTTTCCAAAGTCGTCGTGAAGGGCGAGGGACAGAGTCCGTTCTTCCGCTTCCTCACCGACAAGACCACCAACCCGCACTTCGGCGGCGACATCGAATGGAACTTCGCCAAGTTCCTGCTGAACCGCAAGGGTGAGATTGTCGGCCGGTTCAAGGCCGGTGCGAACCCGAGTGCCCCCGAAGTCATCGCCGCCATCGAGAAGGTGCTCGGGGCGTAGCTCTCGGCGGAGACATCCGGACGGCCGGATGTCTCCGCTCGCGGACACATGGGATCCCATTCCCGAACGGATCAGGGCTGCGTCAGCTCTCCGGAGCTGCTGTCTCTGCTGCACACGCTCGCGGCCGGTGCGACGGATGTAGATTGGTTCCCGTGGCTCTCGCTCCTGTCGGCGCCGGACGTGCAGCGTCTCCGTAGCGACCTGCAGCTGGTGCTGGATGAGCCGGATGCAACCGGTGAGCCGTTGGACTGGGACGAGATCCTGGACATCCTGCAGGAATTCGCCGTATCAGCGGGCTGGGGTGGCGCCCTCATTGCCGCTCCGCGGCCATCCACCGGCGACATCCGTTACCGCGTGGAGATACCGCCCCGGGACCTGCGCCACCTGGAGCGGGCGTCCACTGCCGTGCAGCACGCCGTTTCCGAACTCCTGCAGCGTTTCCTGCCGTACTCTCCTACGGATGTCGAGCGCCTCGAACGTGGCCGGCTGAAGAAGCTGGGCAATCGAGCCGTCTGGCAGATCCAGCTTCCCGACGGCTACCGCCTGCGCTACTTCATTGCCGAGCCCGAACGGACTGTCCACGTAGTCTACCTCGGCCCGCATCCCGACGGCGATGCCGACGGACGGGAGCAAACCGTGCGTGCGACTGTGCGCCGGTCCCGTTTTCGCGCCCCCGGCTAACCCGGATCTTCTACTGCCCCGCCACGTCCGCGAAAAACTCAGGGAGTCCCCCGCCATCGCGCAGAAGGCGGTTCCCCACCCCACAGAGAACAATCCCTGCGTGAGCCCGGACCTGTCACCCCACCTGGTCTCCGCGCACAGTGAGGGCTCAACACCGTCTTGCCTGTGCGACGACAACCGGTGAATACTGCCCCGTGACCCAGTGCGGGTGGCAAACAGAGTGTGGGCGCGGCTTGAGGGCCGACGGCCCCAATGCTGAATCTCGGCAGGTCAGCAGGAAGACAGGGCTGTAGGCCCTGCGGTTGCGCTCCGGCGGAGACAGAGTCGAGAAGGAGCCCGGATCATGAGAACCTATCGCGCCGCCGTCATCGGATGCAGTCGGATGGGAGGCTTCATTGACCACGAGGTAGTCGGCCACCCCTCCATCGTGCTGCCGTACTCGCACGCCGCAGGCTATGTGGCGTGCCCCCGGACCGAACTCGCGGCCTGCGCGGACCTGCGCCCGGACGTACTCGCCGCCTTCGGCGAGCAGTACGGCATCCCGCCGGCACGGCGCTACACAGACTATCGGGCCCTGCTGCAACAAGAGCAGCCAGAGATCGTGAGTGTGGCGACTCAGCCGGAGCAGCGCGCGGAGATCGTGCTTGCCGCCGTGGAGGCAGGCGCCCGGGCGGTCTATGCCGAGAAGGCAATGGCGGCTTCCACGGGAGAGGCCGCGGCAATGGTCGAAGCGGTGGAGCGACGGGGTGTGGTCTTCAATCTCGGGACGAACCGCCGGTGGCACCCGGGGTTTGAACGCATGCGCCGGTGCATCGGTGAAGGAGAGTTCGGGGAACTCCGCACACTCGTGGCGTATGTGACCGGGTCGCTCTTCAACACCGCCAGCCACACCTTCGATCTGCTGTTTTACCTGAACGGGGATGTTCCGGCGCGCTGGGTGCAGGCGAACCTGCCCCGTGGAGAGTCCGCTCTGGACGGAGACCTCCTCCGGGAAGATCCTGTGGGCGAAGGGCTGATCGAGTATGAAAACGGCGTTCGCGCCTACGCCCTCAACACGGGCCGCGGCACCGAATTCGAAGCGATCTGCGACGGCGGCGTGCTCATCTCCGGCAACAACGGAGATGACTGGCAGATCCGCCGCCGCGTTCCTCTCGGGATCGGCCGCCACACGACGTTGCGCGCCGAACCGTTCCCCCGGTTCGAGCACGCGAGCACGACGCTGCGGCTGATTGAGGACCTGGTGCAGGCACTGGACGCCGGCGGGCCGACTCGCGGCGGAGTTCGGATCGCCCGCGCCAATACGGAACTGATTTTCGCCTTCGTCGAGTCGCACCGCCGCGGCGGCTCCCGGGTAAATCTGCCGCTGGGGCCGTGCCCGCTCCGTCTGGAGCGGGCAGCGGCGCCGCGCCAACCGCGCCTGGCTGCGACATAAGCGCCCACCGCAGCTCCCGGATCTGTTGGGGCACACTCAAGCCTGGATCAGTTCCTCCAACGCAGCGGGCGTGCGCGGGAAGATGGCCCGCTTCACCTCCGCACCATTCCGAAACGCGATGATCGTCGGGATGGTGCGGATCCCGTACTGCGTGGACAGAGTCTCCTCCGCATCGGTGTCTACTTTGTACATCTTTACTTCCTGCGCGTGCTCCTCCGCAAAACGGTCGAGCATCGGGGCGATCGCCCGGCACGGGCCGCACCAGGTGGCAAAGAAATCCACCAGCACGGGGCCGTCCACGCCCAGCACCTCTTGCTGAAACTCCGCCGCATTGATCTGCCGCAGCGCCATGTGTCTCCTCCATTCGTGACCTCGACTGCATCTGTTGGTTATAACAGTTCCGCTTGTTCACGGGTTCCCATTCAATACGATGCTCTCACCACACGCGCTGCGCCCTCATCTGGAAGGGGTCTTCGGTTTCCCCATCACTCCGTTCTTTGCAGACGGCTCTTTGCACCTGGATGCCTTCCGACGGCATGTTCGCTGGATGAAGGGGACCGGAGTCCACGCCCTGTTCGTCTGTGCGGGCACCGGCGAGTTCTTCAACCTGGACCGGGAAGAGTATCGCGACGCAGTCGCGGCTGCGGTGGAAGAAGTCGGCGGGGCGCTCCCCGTCCTGGCGGGGTGCGGTTACAGTACGGCGATCGCGTGTCGCTTCGCGCGCGCCGCAGAGGAGGCGGGCGCCGACGGACTGCTGTTGCTACCGCCGTATCTTGTGCAGGCCGAGCAGGAAGGCCTCTACCGGCATGTACGGGCGATTGCGGACAGCACAGCCTGCTCCCTGATCCTCTATCATCGGGACAACGGGCTCTACTCGACCCGCACTACGTTGCGGCTGGCGGAACTGCCCTCGGTGGTCGGATTCAAAGACGGGCACGGGAACCTGGAGCAGTTCGCCCGGATCATCCTGGAGATGGGCGATCGACTCGCCTACATGAACGGGATGCCAACCGCCGAAATGACGTTTCCGAGTTACTACGCCGTGGGCTGCCGGGGGTACTCTTCAGCACTCTCCAACTTCGCACCGCACATCACGCTCCGTTTCAATGAGGCGGTCAGGGCCGGAGAGTTGACTGTTCAGCGCGAGATCCTCTCCGACGTGATCGAACCGATCTGCCGGGTGCGCGATCTGGGCAAGGGATATGCGGTGTCCTATGTGAAGGCGGCCGTCAACCTGCTGGGGAGCCTCGGACCGCAGGGGGCAGGCCCAGTACGCCCTCCGCTCGTGGATCTCCCCCCGGACCATCTGGAACAACTGCGCATGGTCCTGGACTCGGTACTCACGCGGTACCCTGCCCAGGACTCTACGCTTTCCGGATAGTTCCCTTTCCGGTCCGTTTCGCCTCCAACAGCGCCGCGTCTGCCCGAGCCAGCAGCGACTCGGCGGTTTCCCCCGGGATCCACTGCGCAACCCCGACGCTGACGGAGAAAAGCACCGAACAAACCCGGTCGGCCACATCCAGCCGGATATGGCGCCGGGTCAGGGCCCCCCCAACACGCTGAAGAACCTGGTCTGCGGTATTGCCGGGCGCGACAAAGCAGAATTCGTCCCCCCCCAGGCGTGCCACCAGGTCGGTGCTGCGAGCAGCACGCTTCATCTGCTCCGCACAATAGGTGATGACCCGGTCGCCAATCGGATGGCCCAGGGTATCGTTGATGGTCTTGAAGTCGTCCAGGTCCACAAACCAGACCGCGCAGGGACGCTCGTCCGTCAGACAGTCGGTCATCCGGCGGAACAGGCCGCCGCGATGCAGAAGACCGGTCATGGCGTCGAAATCCGCCTGCCCGCGGACAGTGCGCAGCGTCTCCTGCAGTTGAGCGACCTGCTGCTGCAGCCGCGCGGTCCGTTCGCGATCTTCTCGTGCTTTTCGCTCGAGCAACTCGCGGGTCCGGCGCATCTCCTCTTCGATCTGCTCACGGGCGGCGCGGATGTCTTCGAGGGTAACGGCGGAGCGCAGCCGGGAATGGGATTCCCGGATCTCATGCAGGGCAGAAAGGTCGCGGCCTTCCTGCTGGCGAACAGCGCTTGTGTAGGCATCCAGCAGGCGCCACATCTCGGTCTCCCGTTCTCCGATGTAGGCCCGCTGCAGGCGCGCGAAGGCAGGGAGTGCATTCGCCCCCCATTGCCGGACTTCCGCCAACGTGGCCGGCCCGACCTCGGGAGTCAATCGCCCGGCGTGCTCCTGGAGGCGCCGCACAAACGACCCGGTATCCAGATCCGGCGTCGAAAGCACGAAATGCTCCAGCGTGTAATACAGTTCCTGGGCAAGCGCGAGCATTCCAGCGGTGAGATGCGCGGGCGCTTCCGCGGCGTGGGCGGCGGCATCTGCGCATCCGCGCGCCGGGGCTGCTTGCCTCAATCGGGCCAGGACTCCAGTGACTATGCTCATGTGTTTGCCGTTGATTATCCTGGTGTTATGATGGACCTCTTCGACCAAAAGTTCCGGCGTACCCTGTCCTCCATTCGATGGAGTCGCGCACTACATGGAGCCCTCGTGCTTTTGTGTTACGCTTAGCGAGGTCTCGGAGGACCGGGAGAAGGAGGAGGCGGGATCGTGAGAGGGATCGTGGTCGGGCTGGGCGGGCGCGCTCGCAGTTGGGTGCAGGTCTGCCGGCGCAATGCTGGAGTGGACCTGGTCGGATTTGTCGAGCCGATGGAGGAGAACCGCCGCGCCGCTCAGGAGCAGTTCTCCCTCCCGGACACGCTGCTATTTTCTCGCCTGGAAGATGCTCTCGCGTCCGTCGCCGCAGACTTTGCCCTTGATGTAACTCCGCCCGCAGCGCACGAAGCCGTCGCCACTACTGCGTTCCAGGCGGGATTACACGTGATCCAGGAGAAACCCCTCTCCGACGAATGGGAGCCTGCCCGCCGCACCGTGGCCGCTGCGACCACACACGACCGCCGTTACATGGTGACCCAGAACTACCGGTTTGGCCCGGTGCCCCGGTCCACACGCCCACTGATTGAGGCCGGAAGGATCGGGGCGCCGGAGCAGGGTGCGATGGGGTTCTATCGCGCGTGGGCCACCCGTGCCGGAACGCATTACACCTCGATGGCCTTCCCCCTCATCAAGGATATGGGGATCCACCACTTTGATCTGCTGCGCTACGTGCTGGGTCAGGAGCCCGTGGAAGTGCGTGCGATCACGTGGAATCCTTCGTGGGGCTGGCACGCCGGGGATGCTTCGCACAACGTGCACATTCTATTCGACGGCGGGTGCCGCATCACGCACCACGCCGGGGGCTCCAGTGTGGGCAAGCAAAGCCCCTGGAACGGCGACCTTCGGCTGGAAGGAGCCAATGGGAGCCTGACCTGGGAAGAGGACCACATCTTCCTCACTTCGGCCGCGCCGAACGCCGAACCGGCTCGGGAGGAGATTACGCCCACCGCCGTTCCCCCCGGCCAGGACGCGTGCCTCGCCGAATTCCTCGCTGCGATCCGCGAGAACCGGGAACCCGAATGCAGCGGCCGCGACAACCTCCAGTCGCTCGCCATTGTCTTCGCCGCGGTGCGGAGCGCGCAGGAAGGCCGACCGGTGCAGATCGCGGAACTGTTCGAGTAGCGCCCCACCGTGTGGGGCCGGAGCACCGGCGCAAGAACTTGCGGGACAAGGCCCATCAGCTTCAACTGCGATCCCGTAGTTCGATCGCCTTCGGGCCCCGCGGTGCACACCGTTGGTGGGCGCCCGCCTGTCGATCTGCGCCCGCCCGGCGACGTGAGCCACCGGCCGCCCTGTCGCTCGTGGTTTGCGCCGGTGGCGCGGGGCGCGCGGGAAACAGATCCCCCACGCGGACCACGAAGCCGGCCAGCACGTCACCTCCGTCCAGCCTATCCGCCGATTGCAGTTATGTACGCGGGCGTGCCGTTCGCCATTCGTCCAGAGGGGCTGGGCCCCGGCGCTGTTTTCGCGTATCAGAAGAGTACGCTGGCGGCCGACACTCTCTTAGTGGCGGCCGCACGAGAACCATGTTCCGGCGGGCGGCAGGAGTTCCCGGGGCGGATCCGGAAAACCAGACAGGGTCTGCCGGCGGGGCCGTCGGGAACGACATGAGGTTGCACCCGACGGAATCCGCCTGACGTGACGCCCGCCCGGCCCAAGTCCCTCCGCTGTGTTCCCGCCGGACCAGCATGCCTCCGAAGTAAGAAATGAACGCTGCCTCTCTGCTGGAAGCCGTGCGCGCCTGTGCTGCGGGTGTGGACGGAACTGTGGCCGTCTCTGTCCGCGATCTGGAGCGCGGACGGCAGGTCGACCTGCACCCGGAAGAGCGATTCCCCTCCGCCAGCATCATCAAGGTGCCCATCCTGGTGGAGCTGTTTGCCCAGGCGGAAGCGGGGCAGTTGCAGTTGGACGAAACGATCCCACTCCGCGACGCGGACCGCGTCGAGGGCAGCGGCGTGCTCTCCATGCTGCACCTTGGGGTAGAACTCTCGCTGCGCGATCTGGCGCACCTGATGATCGTCATCAGCGACAACACCGCCTCGAACATGCTGATCGAGCGCGTCACGTGCGACGCGGTGAACCGGCGCCTGGCGTCTCTCGGCTGCAAGGTGACGCGGCTGGGGCGGAAGTTCTACGACTTCGCGGCACGCGACCGGGGCCTGGACAATTGGGCGGCCGCGGGTGAGTTTGCAGCATTGCTCGCCGGGATTGAGCAGCGCAAGGTGGTGAGCGCGGCTGCCTGTGAGGCCATGCTCGGCATCCTGAAGAAGCAGCAGTTCAGCGGGCGCATCCCCGCACTGCTGCCGCCGGACACCGTCGTGGCACACAAGACGGGTTCCATCACGAACGTCAGCCACGATGTGGGGGTGATCTACGCCCCCGCCGGGCCGTTGGTACTGGCCGTGCTGACGAAGGGCGTGGCGCCCGCGTGGAAGGCCGAGAAAGTGATTCGGGAGATCGCGCTGACCGTGTACGATCACTGGGGAGAGGAACGGAACGTCTGATCATGGAAACCGCTCGCTACGGAGATACTGGAATCGAAGTGTCGCGGCTCTGCCTGGGCACGGGACACTTCAAGAATGCCTACCCGGAACCCGAGGACGGGGGACGGCTGCTTGCCGAAGCTGCCGGCGCCGGAGTGACCTTCTGGGATACGGCTGAGGGCTATGGCTCGCACCCGCATGTGGCCGCCGGGTTCCGGCTGGCCGGGCGCAGCAACGTCGTGCTCCAGACCAAGCTGCCGGATGCGGAACATACCTCTGCCGCTGCGAAAGTGGATGCCTTTTTAGTGGAGCTCGGGACGGACTATCTGGATGTGGTCCTGCTGCACGGGGTCAACAGCCCACGCGATCTGGAACGCCGCGCAGGCGCGCTTCAGGCCCTGGTGGAGGCGAAGGCGGCCGGAAAGATTCGGGCTGTGGGGTGCAGCACCCACCTCTACACCGGGCCGGTCATGGAAGCAGTCACCGCCTGCCGGGAGATCGAGGTGATCCTGGCCACGGTCAACAAGGGCGGAATCATGCTGGAAGGCAGTATCGTGGACGCCGCGCCGGACGCGCCCCGGGTGCCTCCGGCGCCCAACATGGACGAACACATCGAGCAGGTACGGGTCGCCTACGAGGCCGGCAAGGGCATCAGCATCATGAAGATCATCGGGCAGCGCAAGGCCCCCGAGGCAGAGTGGGAGGACTGGATCCGCTGGGGCTTCGAGTTCCCGTACGCACACTCGGTCAATCTGGGGATCACCCACTCGCCCGAGCTGCACCTGGACGTCCGTCTGGAGCGGGCCGCACGCACGCCGATCCGCCGCGCGGCCTGAAAGAAGCGGCATCATGGCAGCGCGAACGGGAACGGGGAGCGGCCCCGATCAGCTCACACCGCTCTTCAAGCAGTACTGGGAGGCAAAACGACAGTACCCGGACGTGCTGCTCCTCTTCCATCTGGGCGACTTCTACGAACTGTTCGGCGAAGACGCGGAGACCGCCGCGCGAGTGCTGGACATCACCCTCACGTCGCGCGAATATGGGAAAGGGGACCGGATCGCGATGGCCGGGGTCCCCCAGCACGCTGGGGAGCGCTATGTGGCGCGACTCATCGCCGCAGGCTATCGGGTGGCGCTCTGCGACCAGGTGGAAGACCCCCGCTTCGCCAAGGGGCTGGTGAAGCGGAAAGTCACGCGCGTCATCACCCCCGGCACCGTCCTCGAAGACTCGATGCTCGAGGCGCGGACGAACAACTATCTGGTGGCTCTCTCCGCCTCGAATGAAGTACGGGAGCAGGCCGCGTTCGGCCTCGCCGTCTGTGACATCTCCACCGGCGAGTTCGCAGTCACCGAGATTTCAGGACCGCAGGCGGTACGGCGCCTGGAGGATGAACTGGCGCGCCTGGGAGCGCGCGAACTCCTCGTGCCGGAGAAACTCGTTGTGGCCTGGGATGAGTGGCTCAAGGACGGGCGCTCCTGGACGCTCACCCCACTCGGCTCGGACCTCCTGTCACGACGCAACGCCCGCCAGGTGCTGCTCGACCACTTCGGGGTCCACTCTTTGCGCGGCTTCGGCTGCGAAGAACTCGACCTCGCCATTGAGGCAGCGCGATGTGTGGTGGAGTACCTGGGACGACGGCAGATCGAAGCCGCAAAGCACCTCCGCACCCTGAGTACGTATTCCACTGCGGGCTATATGGGCCTGGATCCTACGGCCCGCCGCAACCTGGAACTCACACAGACGGTTTGGGAAGGAAGCCGGTCCCGCACTCTCCTGTCCGTGGTGGATTGTGCGTGTACGCCGATGGGCGGGCGCATGCTGCGCAAGTGGCTCGAACAACCACTGATGGACCCGGCCTGCATCAACGAGCGCCTGGACAGTGTGGCCGAACTCGCCGACAACGCGCTCCACCGAGGTGACTTGCGGGAGCAACTGGGACAGGTCTCCGATCTGGAGCGCCTCGCGAGCCGATGCGCCACCGGCACGGCAAATCCGCGCGATCTGGCCGCTATGCGGGCTTCCCTGCAACGGATCCCCTCATTGAAGGTCCTCGCCGACGCCTGCCGTTCCGTCTACCTCGCCGAACTTGCTGTGCGCCTCGAACCGCTTCACGAACTCGCGGAACGCCTCGAAACTGCCCTCGTGGACGAGCCGCCGGCCGGGGTCCGCGACGGCGGGATCATCCGTGACGCCTATTCCCCACAACTTGACGAACAGCGCCGCTTGAGCGCCGAAGGAAAGGAGTGGATCGCCAACCTGGAGACCACCGAGCGCGAGCGGACCGGCATCAAGAGCCTCAAGGTGGGCTACAACAGCGTTTTCGGCTATTACATTGAGGTCACGCGTCCCAATCTCCCGCTGGTTCCCCCCGACTACCACCGGAAGCAAACCACGTCCAACGCCGAGCGGTTCATTACCCCGGATCTGAAGGAGCGGGAGGCGGCCGTGCTCGGAGCGGTGGAAAAAATTCAGGACATGGAGTATCGGCTCTTCGGGGAACTGCGGGATGCAGTCGGGCGCGAGGCCTCCTCCATCCTGGCCGTAGCAGGCGCCATCGCCGAGGTGGATGTGCTGACGACCTTCGCCGAAACCAGCGTCCGCAACGACTACATCCGGCCACAGGTGGACGATGGCCCGCAGATCGAGATCCGCAACGGCCGCCACCCGGTCGTCGAGAAGCTCGGTTCCGAGTCCTTCGTCCCGAACGACGCGCACCTGGATAGCGAAGCCGAGCGGATCCTTATCATCACCGGCCCGAACATGGCGGGGAAATCCACCTACTTGCGACAGATCGCACTCATCGTGCTCATGGCGCAGGCAGGGTGCTTCGTCCCCGCCGACGCAGCGCGGATCGGCGTCGTGGACCGCATTTTCACCCGGGTCGGCGCCCACGACGACCTGGCCAG
>SYMT01000049.1 GCA_005805375.1 Actinomycetota bacterium | reverse complement strand
GGATCGGCGTCACATCGCGGGGGGCGTCGCAAGCCGGGGCGGCGTCACTGCTTCGACTTCCGCTTGATCTCCGGCGCTTTTGCGTCCTTGCCGGCTTTGTCGCTGCCCTTGTCGCCGTCATAGTCCTTTTCGTCCCCGTAGGCGGAGGTCTGGCGGTCAACCGTGGGCGGGAAGGCGTTGAACTGGCGCCAGAGTTCGTAGCCGAGAGACACGGTGTCGAGCATCACCCAGCCGGTGGCGATCGCGCCCGGGCGGAGGTGCTGCGGATCGGGCCACGGGTCTTCCCGGCGTTCGGAGATCGCGGCGGTGTCCGGTTTAACGATGATCCGGTACTTGCCGCTCCCGTCGTCCACGGCGTCTATGACCGCCACCCGTCCGGCAAAGGTGCCGACCGCGGCCGACGGCCAGCCGGTGAATTGCAGGGCGGGCCAGCCGGCGAACTGGAGGCGGACCGGCCTGCCGACGTTCACCAACGGCGCGTCGAACGCCGAAAGGGTGAGTTCGACCGCCTGATCGGCGGAGTCGGGGGCGAGCACGGCGAGCACGTCGCCCGCTTTCACGGTCTCGCCGGCGCCCACGCGGGTCAGGCGGACGATGCGCCCGGTGCGCGGCGCCCGCACAAAGCGCTGGTTCATCCGGCGGCGGGTATTCTCCAGATCCACCTCCAGCTTGAGGATGTCGCTGGTCATCGAAGCAATGGTCTCCCGGGCGGAGGCCAGAGACGCGTGCGCGCTGTTCACGGCGGCGTCGGTGTCCGCCTCCACTTTCGCGGCGTCAAGATCACCGACGCGGGAGTCTCGCTGCGCGATGTTCAGCGCTGCCTTCGCCCGCTCGACTTCGGTGGCGGCCCGCACCACGTCAATGCCGGCGCGGTTCTGTTCCAGCCGCGCAACGCCCGTGTCGCGGCGGGCAATCTCAACGGCGGCCCGGGCCCGTTCCACTTCCGTTCGCGCCCGCTCCAGGTCCACCTGCGCGCGCGTTTGCTCGAGGGCAAACACTTTCGTGTCACGGGCCGCGATATCGAGGGCGGCCTTCGCGCGCTCCACCTCAGTGCGGGCGCGCGTGAGATCCACGCGCGCCCGGTCCTGATCGAGTTGGGCCACGCGCACATCCCGCCGCGCCACTTCGACCCCCGTCTTCGCGCGCTGGAGGTCCGTATCGGTGCGCACCTGGTCGAGGTCCGCAAGCTCCAGATCGCGCTTTGACCGCAACCCCTTCGAAAACAGCTCGGCGATGCGCGTCTGATTGAACCCGGCGGTCTTCCGCGCCTGCTCGGCGGCCTCGACCGCCTGCTCCGCCGCGACCTGCCGCTGCTGCGCCTGGAGGAACTTCGCTTCCGCCGTGGGCACATTCACTTCCTGGGCGCCAAGCAGACTCTGCTCGGCCGCGGTGAGTGCTTCCCGGGCGGCCCGCTGCCGTTCCACCGCCTGCTGGGCCCGCTCGCCGGCGGCGGGCACGCCCACATCCTGCGTCCCCCGCAGTGCCTGCTGCGCGGCGGTGAGCGCTTCCTGGGCGGCGCGATAACGCTCCACGGCCTGCTGCGCCCGCTCCGAGGCGCCCGGCACCGCCACCTGGCGCCCGGCTTTGTACGCCTGCTCGGCTGCCGTGACACTCTCCTGGGCGGCCCGCTGGCGCTGCTCCGCCTGCTGGGCCCGTTCCCCGGCGGTGGGGAGGGCGAACCCGCGGGAACGGCCCACCGAGGCAAGTTGCCGTTCGAGCGCCGCGGCGCGCGTCATCGCAGCCGCGCGCCGCTCGAGGAGGGCGGTGCGCTGCTCCCGCATCCGCACAAGCTGGTTTCGGTCCAGGAATTTGGAGTCCAGGTCGGACAACTCGGCGATGAGTTCCCCCTGCCGGACCGTCTGGCCTTCCTGCACCTGCCAGCTCAGCAGCCGGCCGGGAATCTCGGCCTCTATGTTCTGGGGACGCTCCATCGCCGAGTAGACGATCACGCGGCCCACCCCGCTCACGGATTGCTGCCACGGAACAAACAGCAGGCAGGCGCCCACGATGCCCATGAGCGCGAGAAGCACCGCGGCCAGGGGGCGGACCCAGGATCGGGGCCGCAGCAGCAAAAGCGAAGACGGCCCTTCATCCGGACCCCGCCCGAGCGGCACGGGCAGGGAAGTGTGAGCACACATCGGTTATCCACTCCTCTCGCGAATCTGGCGCGCAAGATCGGGGAACAGGGAGGCAAACTCACCGTCGCTGTCGCGCACGAGGTCCTCGGCCAGGCCGGACTGCACAATCTGCCCGTGGGCGAGCACATGCACCGTGCCGGAGCGCAGGACCACCTCTGCGTCGTGGGAGATGTCAATCAGCGTCCACGAATGGTCGGGAGCGTAGAGGGCATCCAGAATCCGGAGCTTGGTCTGCTCGTCAATTCCGGTGAACGCCTCGTCGAGAATCAGGAGGCGCGGCCGGTCCACGATCGCGCGCGCAATCAACAGGCGCTGTGCCTGCCCGTGCGAGAGGTTCCGCCCCCCGGTCACCAGCGGCGTACGCACGCCCTCGGGAAACCGCTCGAGATCGGCGCTCAACTGCGAGATTTCCAGCGCCCACTCGACGTCCTCGTAGCTCAGGTTGGTCCGCCCCACCAGGATGTTCTCTTCCAGCGTTCCGGAGAAGATCTCGTGGTCGTCTCCCACCATGTTTACGGTCGCCCGCAGGCTCTCCAGATTCCAGGCGCGCACATCCAGACCATCCACCTCGACCAGCCCGTGGCTCGGCTCCTCCAGGCCGCAGAGGAGAGCCGCCACGGTCGTCTTGCCGGCGCCGCTCTTCCCCACCAGACTCACGCGCTCTCCCGCTCCCAGCGACAGGTTGAAGCCGGAGAGGATCTCCACGCCTTCGCGGTACGCAAAGCGCACGCCGCGGCAGGAGACCCGCGCCCCGCCGGCCGGCGGGGCGTGCTCGCGCCCATCGGTACGTTCCAGTTCCAGATCCGTGACGTGCCCGATCTTGTCCAGCGCGGTCAGGAGGTCGTAGACCTGCTCCGCCTGCTTCACCAGCTTGTCCAGCGCGGACAGCACACCGACCACGATCAACTCCGCGGCCACGAGTTGTCCGAGGGTCAACTGCCGCTGGATGACCAGCCAGCCTCCGATCCCCAGGGTGCCCGCGCTGGCCACCGCCTGAAACAGGTAGTTCCCGATGGCCTGTCGGAAGACGACGGAGAAGTGCGAGCGGCGCGCGGCAAGGTACTGATGCACCAGAGAGTCGGCGCGATGCAGCAAGAACCCGCCGGTCGCGTTGAGCTTGAAACTCGTCTGGCAGCGAGCGAGTTCCTCCAGCCAGTCGGCCACCCGGTATTTCTGGACGGACTCCTGAATGCTGGTCCGCAGGCCGCCGAAGCCCAGAGTCACCGTGACGAAGTAGAAGCTCACCAGAACGAAGAGCGCAAATGCGAACAGCAGGGGGTTGTAGATGGAGATCAGGAGCAGCCCCACCCCGGCCTGGAGCGCGGCGGCGATTCCATCCAGGAGCAGCTTGGAGACCGTCTTCTGCACCGTCAGGGTATCGAAGAAGCGGTTGACCAGCTCCGGGGCATACTCGTCCCGCAGGGCGGTGAGCCGGATGCGCGGCAGAACATGCGCCAGGTGCAGGGCCACCCGCGCGAACACCCGCTGCTGGAGGGTTTCCACCACGGTCAGTTGCAGCACCCGCAGCACGCCGGCAAACAGCAGCCCCCCAAGCACCAGGAACGTCAGCACGGCGAGGGGCTGCAAAAACAACCCTGCGGCGATGGTGTTGACGAGGGCCTGAGCGGCGAGCGGCGCGGCGAGCGAGAGGATCCCGGTCAGCAGCACATAGACCAGCAGCACGGTCAGGTCGCTGCGATTTTCCGCGAGCATCGCGCCGAGACGCTCCAGTGGGGTCGGATGGTGGTGCCCCCCATGCCCGGCGGAGGGCGCTTCGAAGTGGCGCCGGGCGGCGATGGGGGCCGGCTCCGGCAGCGACTCCGGTGTGGGGCGTTCGCCGGCGCCGGGGAATCCCCCGCTCGGCGGCGCGACCTCGTTGGAAGACGCTCCGAACGCGCCGGCATCCCGGCCGGGACCCGGCGGCAGCGCCTCAGATTCCGGTTGCCGCTGCGGCGCTTCGAGAGGCTCGGGGGTTTCACTCACAGTTGCACCGTCACAGCGCGAAAGAGAACCAGCGCCTGCTCATACTCGGCGCGAATGCTGATGACCCGGTTGGCCGCCTCGGCCGTGGATCTCTCCCGCTGGTTCACGAGAAACAGCGTGCTGTCTCCCAGAGTGAAGCGATCGCGTTCGCCCTGCTCCAGCCGCTGTGCCAGGCGCAATTCCTCGCGCGCGGCGACGTAGCGCCGGTACGCCTGGTTGACGGCATTGGCGGCGTCCTGGACCTGCACCTGCACGCGCTGGCGCTCGAACTGCAGGTCGAGAGCGATTTTCTCCAGTTTTCGTTCCGCCTGCCCTTCCAGCCCCCGAGCGGTACGCTGTCGCAGCGGCAGCCCGAGGGAGATCCCGGCCTTGAGGGTCGGACCGGCGCCTTCTGCTCCCGAGTCGTAGCCGGGCTGCACCGACAGGTTGAGGTCCGGAAGCCTCAGGTTCCGGGCGAGACGCAGATCCACGCGAGTGACCTCTCCGGCAGCGGCCAGGATGCGGAGCTCCGGCCGCTGCTGAAGCGCCTGCGCCTGGAGCCGCGCCACCTCCAGCTCCTCCAGCACTCCCCCGGGGTCCACAGCCGGCGGAGCCGCCCCCGGGGGCGGGGGTGGGGCGGCGATACCCCCCTCGTCCCAGAGGTACAGGGAGAGCTTGTTCGTTTCCTTCTGCAGGTCGCGGCGCGCTTTCTCCAGGCCCTCAATGCGTCGCTGGACTTCCTGCTCCGCTTCCACGACATCAATCAGCGGCAGATCCCCCGCCTGAGCCCGATCGCGTACCGCCTGGGCTCGGACCCGCGCCAGTTCGAGCAACGCCGCCGCGACCTCCACCCGCTGGACCACGGCCACCCAGTCCCAGTAGGCACTGCCGGCCGCCACCAGCACCTCCAGGCGCAGTGACTGATACGTCGAATCCGCAAGGGCAATCCCGAGGCGGGCCTGCTGCAGCGCCGCCGACTTCGGATTGATACCGAGGCCCCGGAGCAGCGGCAGCTTGATCCCGAGAAAGTACTCGCCGTCCACCCCCGTCACCGACAGGGGCGACTTCACATCCCCGCGGTTCAACTGCGCCCCGGCGACGATCTTCGCGCCGGAGGGTGTCAGGAACTCGACCGCTGCATCGGTGGCGGTGAACGACTTGACTTTGCCGGGACTCCCGGTGTCGTTGAACCGGGTGAAGGTATGGTCGCCCACCAGTATCGGGTCGAAGGCGCCCTGCTTCTCCAGCAGTTTTGCGGGCGCCGTGCGCCGCTCTGCATCCGCCGCCGCCAGCTTCGGATAGGTAGCCTGGACGCGGGCCAGAAACTCCGGAAGCGTCAGAGGCGGGGGAGGAGTTTGCGCTCTTCCGGCGCCAACGGATACAAGAAGAAGCACGGATATCCAGACAGCGAGAGTGACGGATACGGTGCGCAGCGCGATGTCTCCTCATGCGGAGGGGGGCCTCCACGGTCGGCGATAGAGCGTTCTGTCCATCATACCCCGGCGGGCCGCCCGGCGTGACAGTCGCAAGGAAAGGACAGAAATGGCATACGATGCACTGCTGGCGGATCGGCTGCGGGCCACCCTCGCCCCGCGGTCCGATCTGGTCGAACTCCGGATGTTTGGAGGTCTCGGGTTCACGCTCCACGGCAACATGGCCTGCGGCGTGGCGAAGGACGAACTGATCGCCCGATTGGGACCGGAGGGCAGTGAGGAGGCGATCCGGCACGCGGGGGTCAGGGAGTTTGACTTCACCGGGCGTCCCATGCGGGGCTGGGTGATGGTGGAACGGCCGGCGTGGGAGCCGGAGGGGGCACTCGAAGGGTGGGTGGACCGCGCGCTCGCCTTCGCGGAAACGCTGCCGGCAAAGAAGAAGTAGCGCCCGGCTCGGTCCGAGCCGCCCCGGTCCGGGAGGCGCATCCGGGGACTTTCGGGATCGAGGGAAGGAAGTCCGCGACTCACAGCGAATCTTCCTTCAGCATTGCAACTTCCCCCCCGAGAAGAATGGAATGAACCTTCGAAGAACGGTTCTGACGGGTGTCCTGACACTGCTCCCGTTGGCAGCGCTGGCGGTTCAGGGAGGATTCGGCCTTCCGGCGCCGGTGGACGGACGGGATCCGGACGTTTCGGAACCGGATCGGCGGGCCGGGTTGCTGGCCGCGTCGCGGCGCCTCCCCTGCCAGTCCGGTCCGATTGCAGCGGACGCGAACAATCGCCGGCTGGTGAACATCAATCCCGACGCAAACTCGGTAACCATATTCAATATCGCAAACATGCAGCCGGCGCGTCTGAACGAAATCACCGTCGGCGGCGATCCCAGCAGCGTGGCCATCCACCCGAACGGCGTGCGCGCCTACGTGGCCTGCGCCGCTGACGGCACCGTCGCCGTGCTCAACCTGCTCCAGCGGAGACGCACCGGCGTGGTTCCCGTCGGCGCAGAGCCGATGGCCGTCGCGCTGTCGCCGAACGGCACCCGCCTCTATGTGGCGAACTCGGCATCCAACAATCTGATGGTCTTTGACACCGCGCGCCTGCGGCTTCAAGCGACGGTGGACCTCAGCGCGTTCGGTACTGCTCCGCGCTCCATCGCGGTCACCAACGATGGTGACGGGGACGATCGGGACGAAGTTGTTTTTGTCGCGATGTTCTACGGGCAACTTCGTGCGGGACAGGGTTTCCTGCAAGAGGGACTGGACGATCAGCGCGAAGGACGTGTGGTCGGCATCTCGTCGCGCACGAATGTCGCCAACGCCGATCCGGTCCGCCTGCAACCTCTGGTCAACGCCGGGTTCAACTCGAACGGACGCCTGGCGCCCGGCCCCGGACAGGTACCCGCGATCGCTTCCACCAACCCGCAGACGTTCACGACCCCGACCAGTGCGTTCCCGAACCAGTTGGCGTCCCTCGCCATCCGCCCGGGCACGTTGCTCGCCTACGTGGTGAGCACCGCCGCTTCGCCCAACGGCCCGCTGCGCTTCAACTCGAACGTGCAGGGACTGATCTCGGTCTTCAACACGCAGGCGCGGAGCGAGGTCACGGCGGGCCAGACGGACTCGACAGTACGGCGCACCGCGCCCCTGAACCTGAATCAGGGCATTAACCTGGCCACCTTCCCCGAGCCCCGGCTCTTCCTGTCCAACCCGACCGGAATCGCCTGGCGGCCCACGGGTGCGGACGCCTGGGTAGTGATCCAGAACTCCAACCTGCTGGTGCGGGTGACCGTGGATGCCGACGGCATTCCGACCATCGGCGCGCCGCTCGTCGCCGGTCCCAGCAACCTCGTGCGCGTGGACCTGGAGACCGTACCCAAAGGACAGATCCCCGGCAAGGCGCCGCGCGGTCTGGTCATGGATGCCACGGGGCAGCGGGTATTCGTGTCCAACTACATCAGCCGCTCGATCTCCACCTACAGCATCGCCAACCCGCTGGCGCCGGCATTGATCGGCACCGCGCTCTCGACGGCGCTGCCCGCCCCGGGCAGCCTCGCAGCCACCGCGCTCCGGGGAGCCGAACTGTTCTTCACCGGGCGCGGCCCGCAGACCCGGATGTCCAGCGAAGGCTGGGGCGGGTGTATCACCTGCCACCCGAACGGACGCGCCGACAACATCACCTGGATGTTTGACGGAGGCCCGCGCCAGACGATCAACCTCGACGGGATGTTCGTCCGGCCGACGCCCGCAGGGCCTCACCAACGCCTGCTCAATTGGAGCGCGGTGCGCGATGAGAACCACGACTTCGAACTGAACACCCGCGGCGTGTTCGGCGGCCGGGGGCTCATTGACGACGACCGGCTCTTCTTCGCGGTGGGGGGACAGACGGCGGCCGGCGACTCGGCAGCCATTGAGCAGTTCCAGCAGGCGACTGGAACGGTCGGGACGGCAAACGACCTCACCGGCTCCGCGCTCCCGACACTCCCAGGCGGCCGCCGTGACTTTGGCATCGCCTCGGTGTCGGACGATCGGGTCTTCATCATTGGGGGCCGCACCGGCGCCGGCACTCTGGTAGACCCCGCCGACGCCGTGTTGGAGTTTAACCCGCGCACCAACACGCTGGTGCGGCGCAGCGCCGTCGGCTTCACCAACCGGCACTCCCTCGGAGCAGCATCGGTGCGCACCAGCGCCGGCTTCCGGATCTACGCCATCGGCGGCTACCCCTCGGCCGACCCCTTGATCCCCCCGATCAACACGGTGCAGGAATACAACCCTGCCACCGACACCTGGCGGACGGTGGCGAGCCTCCCGACGCCGGTGGCGCAATTCGGCACCACCGTGGCTGGTGGGGTGAACACCGCCGAGCCCCTGCAGCTCATCCACGTGGTTTCCGGCAACACCGGCTCTGAATCGGCCCCGTCGGTAACCAACCCCTCCCCGATCCAGCGGTACCTGGCCGACCCGACCGGGCCGGGTACGTGGTCTGCCTTCAATCCGGCCGGGCTCACACTTCGGCGCAATCACGGCATCGCGACGGCCCTGCGCGGCGTCGGGAATCGCGTCTTCATCATCGGGGGACAGAACGCAGCCGGCGCTGTGCTCGACACGGTGGAAGAGTACCTCGCCCAGGCGGTCAGTGTGGTGGCGACCCCGCACACCTCCCTGCCTGCGCCGCGCGCCCGCTTCGGCATCGGCAGCTCGGTCAGCACCAACCAGATCTACGTGATCGGGGGGGTGGACGGGACCGGCGCAGCGCAGACCTCAGTGCTGGAATACACGGTCGGCAATAACGGACCGGTGGCGGGCCCCCTCGGTACCCCGAGCGGCACGTGGGCCACCCGGGCCAACCTGGCGGCGGCGCGCATCAGTCTGGGAGTCTCCACTCCGCCGGGAGTGAATAACTTCCTGGTCGCGCCGAATACCGGTCGCTCGTTCGATCAGGACGCGATCTCCGAATGGATCCGCCTGGCCGTGCGCCCGGCCCGGGCGCCGGTGGCCGCCACGAATGCAGCCGCAGGGCGCGGGCGGACGTTGTTCGGACAAACCGGCCTTGTCGTCGCCGGAGCCAGTTGCGCGACGTGCCACGGCGGCCCGCTCTGGACTCGGTCCATTGTGGACTTCGTGACCCCGCCCTCTCCGGAGGTCGGCATCGGGCTGGGCAACCAGCGAGTCATCGGTGCGGAGATCCGCCAGACCGTGGCGCAGGGCACGAACGTACTGCTGAACGTCGGCACGTTTACGCTGGGCGGCGGCAGGGTCAACGAGATCCGGTCGAACGCCGCGGACATCAGCCAGGCGATCAACCCGCTGGGGGCCAACGGGTTCAACATCCCGTCGCTCCTCAGCGTGCACGAGACCGCGCCGTACTACTACTCCGGGCTTGCCCAGACGCTGCAGGACGTGCTGAACGGCTCGCAGGACTCGTTCGGCGGCACGCGGCATCACTTCGTGACGAACGCGGACCAACGCGCGGATCTCATCGCGTTCCTGCGCTCGATTGATCAGATTACCCCGGTCTTCCCGTAGACAGGGGCGGCTATCGCGCCGGCTCACGCACGAGGCGCCCGGACCATTGTGGTCCGGGCGCCTCGTTTTTCCTGCCGGCCTTCGCTGCACCCGGCCACGCTTCAGCGAGGGGGCATGGTAAGATATCCGCAGCCGCCTTCGGGCCTGATGAGATCGGAGCGTGTATGAGTTCGGCATCTTTGCGCCGGGAGGAAGCACGGCGTGGTTCCCGGATCACTCCCGCCTGCACTCCCGGCGAACTAAAAACTGTGGCGGCGCGTCTGGCGGAAGCCTACCCCGACGTAGACGCCGTGTTTTTGTTTGGTTCGCTGGCGCGCGGACAAGCACGCCCCGGAAGCGACGTGGACCTGGCGGTGCTTCTCCGGGAGGGCGCTTCCCTGGAGGACTCGATCTGTCTGGGTGTTGACATGACGGCCTGCGTCGAAGACCTGCTCGGATTGCCGGCAGATGTGGTAGTGCTGCAGCCGAACCTGGATCCCGGACTGCTCTTTGACATCTTTCGGATCGAGACCATCGTCTTCGCGCGCAGCTACGATCGAGCCCACGACTACGCCTGTCGCGCCCGAATGGAATACCGCGACCTATTGCCGCGTCTGGAGCGCTCTTTCGAGCGGGTCCGGCGCAGTTTTGTGGAGGCTGTACGTGCCACTCACGGATCGTGACCGGACACTGCTCGCCACATTGAACAGCTACCTCGCCCATCTGCGCCGTCGCAGCGCGCTCGACCCGGCCGCCATCGAGCCTTTCGGCGCAGAAGATGCTGCGGTGCAGCGGGGGCTGCAACTCTCCCCAGTGCTGCCCCGATCTGGGAGATAGCGCACTCGGCCACCTCAAGCGAGAGGAGCCGGGACGTTACCGGGATATCTTTTCGGCTCTGCACCGCGAAGGGATCATTCAGGAGTCTCTGGCGCGAACGATGGAACGTCTCGCCGGATTTCGCAACGTGCTGGTCCATGGTTACGCAGACCTCACGCCGCAGCAAACGTGGCGGGAGCTCCGGCGCGCACTTCCGGCGCTCGAAGAGTTCGCCGAGAACATCAGCCGCCAGTAGGGCCGCGGCACTGGCCGTGGCTCCTCGATCGCCGCCGACGTTCCGGCCACACGGGTCGGGCGGCGGCGCCTCCCGGCGAGAGAGCGGTCCCTACCGCACGTGCCACGGTTCCGTGAGCGGCTTCGCCCCGTTCAGTTCGCCGTAGCCGACTCCGGTCGTACCGGTGGGATTGGGACCGAAGTAGCGCGGATCGGTGGGGTCCGCTTCCGGTTGGAACCGCACGTCGCAGGAGAGCCGCACGCGGCGGTCGGCGCCATGGTGGTCCAGCGAACCGTGCATCAACGTCATGCTGAACACAATCGCGTCCCCCGGCTGGAAGGAGGTCGTGAGCAGACGCACCCCGCGCTTCCCGGCCATCGTGACGGCATCTTCGCGGGCAGCGACGCGGGGCGAACCCTTTGAATCGTAATCAATACCGCGTATCGGGGCGATCAGGTCCTCGAAGCGATGCGAGCCTTCCAGCACCATCAGCGGGCCCTGATCGAGCCGCACTTCCCCGAGCGCAATCCAGAGGGTGTGTACCCGCTGCGAGCCCCGGCAAAAGAACGGCATATCGAAGTGCAGATCGGTCGCCTTGCCGGGTGTGCCGACGCGGAGGAAGAGATAATCGTGGGGGTGCGCGGGTTCACCGATGATGGTGGAGAGGAGCGCGCGCAGCTCCGGACCGTGGGTTACCCGCCGCAGTGCAGCGCCCTCCGACACGGACTTCCAGAACGCTCCCAGGTCGGGCATCAACTCGCGGCGGCGGCTTCGCTCGCTGAAGATGCCCTCCACCGCGGGCTCCTCAATCTCGTCCACCTCGGCGAGCCGCGCCAGAATCTCGCTGCGCGCCGCCAGCGCCAATTCAGGCCCCACGGCCGCACGCACGAAAAGGTAGCCGTCTTCCCCCACCCGCGCCGCAACCGCGGCCGGATCCGCTCGTACGGCGCCGCTCTCCCGCAACTCACCGAGCAGCGCGTCCGGCACCGGGCAGCCGTGAACTGTAGCTGTGTTCATTCAGGCTACACGAGTTCGCGGATGAGTTCGTAGCCCGGCGGCAGGATGGGCCACGGGCGTCCCACGCGGTCATCGTAGTTCGTGTCCGGGTTGATGCCCAGCACGTGATAGACGGTGGCCAGCACATCCCCCGGCTTGTAGGGATTCTGCGCGGGGTACTCGCCCAGGGCATTGGAAGCGCCGACCGCCTGCCCCATCCGCAGGCCACCGCCGGCCATCGCCACCGACATGACCTGTCCCCAGTGGTCGCGGCCGGGAAGGCCCGTCTGGCCCGGCACGCCGTTTGTGTTGAGGCGCGGCGTGCGGCCGAACTCGCCCATCACCACCACGAGCACCTCGTCCAGCATGCCGCGCTCGGCCAGGTCTCCGACCAGCCCCCCCACGGCTTCGTCCATCCGCTCGGCTGGGCCCTTGACGACGGCGGCGATATTGTCGTGCATGTCCCAGCCGCCGAAGTTGACGGTCACAAATGTGACGCCGCGCTCCACCAGCCGGCGGGCCATCAGCGCGTAGCGGCCCCACTGGTGATCGCCGTAGCGTTTCACCATCGCCTCCGGCTCCCGATCCAGATCGAAGGCCTCGCGCACGGCGGGTCGGAGAAGCGTGTTGAAGGCCTTCTGGGTAAACGTATCGAGCCGCTCGACCTGCGGGCTCTCGCCGACGCGCCGACAGGTGTTGTCGAAGCGTTTCAGCAGATCGCTCCGGCGGGAGAGGCGAGTCAGGTCGGCCGACTGCTTGAACATCGTCGGGGTGCCCGGCTTGGCGCCGTCACCTCCGGCAGCATAGGGGAAGAAGGGGTCGTACTCGGCGCCCAGGAAGTTGGCGCTGTGGTAGCCGGGGCTGATGCCGACCGAGTGGATATTCGGGACGCCGACGTAGGCGGGCAGGTCCGGGTGATTGGCGCCGCGGGTGCGGGCGACGAAGCTACCCGCGGAGGGCGCGCGCGGAGTAGTATCGGAGCCCGTGGCTCCCCACCGGCCGGTCAGCATGATGTGCGCACCGGCAAAGTGATCGCCGTTATTGTGATGGACGGAGCGGACGAACGCCATCTTGTCCGCCAGTTTCGCCTGACGAGACATCAGTTCGCAGAGGCGCAGGCCAGACACATTGGTCTCGATCGGCTTGTAGGCGCCCCGATACTCCGGCGGCGCATCGGGCTTCGGGTCGTAGGTTTCGTGCTGGGGCGGGCCGCCGTCGAGCCAGACGACAATGCAGGCGGTTTTCTTCCGCTCCGCCGCTCCAGCGGCCTCAAGGCGAAACCGGTCCGCCAGAGTAAGGCCTCCCAAACCCAGGACCCCTGCCTTGAGCACGGAACGCCGCGAAGCGCCCGCGCAGTTCCGGCTTGATGGACCGCCCCCAATTGTCAGCATCGAATACCCCTTCCAGCCGGCGATCCCCGATTCGCCGTCGTTCCCTCTTCATTGGGATGCCCCGGCGACGCCGGAGTTTCCACATTTCCTGCGCGCGCCCGGGCCGGGCCGAACAGGGGCGGGCGGACGCCCGGGCCCGTCGCAGCAGTGGCGCTCGGAGAACGCGCGCCACTGCTGTGACGGGCGACCTACCGCCCCCAGGACCCGGTTCCGGCAGGGGTGCAGCGTGCTGCCGCCCCTGCTGTTCCGCCGGCTACGTGAAGTCGCGCGGGTTCGGGGACCGCACAGGAGTGACGACGAGGACGCGATATTCGTTCTGCTCGCGCACCATCGCGTAGGTCGCGCGCACAATCACGCGATCCATGCCAGTGAGCACGATCTTCACCTCGACCACGTTTCCGTCCTGGCTGGCGCGCGCCTCCCGGAATTCGACCTCCCGGTAGTTCACGAACTGGGGAAACTGCCGCCGCATCATCTGACGGAAGTCGGTGACGGACCCGAACTCGCGCCGCACGCCACCGCTCTGGTAGCGCATCGCGGCGGCATAGTCGTCGCTGCGGAACGCCTTGAGCTGGGCTTCGATCGCGGCGGCGGCGGCCTTCTTTTCCTCTTCGGTTGCGGTCCGGACCACCCCAGGGGTAAGAACGGGACGGGGCGCGGGGGTAGGATCACCCGGAACCCCCTGATTCTTGTCCGGCTTCGCGCCCGCGTCTCCCTGGGGGGTCGTGTCCTGGAGTACGGGACGAAGCGCGGCCCTGGGGGCAGCAGTCACGCGGAAGGGAGCAAACGCGCCCGCGGCCAGCAGCAGGCCGAGAGCGAGGGAACCGGATACCCGGTTCGGCGGGCGTGCGGTCACAGAAGGGCCCTCCAGTGCTCACCGTGGAGCACAGTTGCCGGAGCGTTCGGACGCAATCAGGAAAAGTCCTCCCTGGCGGAAGCAAGTTTACAGATCCGCGTGAACTCTTCTGATCATTGTGACGTTCCGCGCGCCGTTCGTGATCGTGATTTTTTGGGGTGGGGCCGCTACAGATCTCCGAGGTGGTGTTGGACGAGCACCATCCCGGCCACCATCGCAGTTTCGGCGCGCAGGACCCGGCCGCCCAGCACTACCGGGCATGCTCCGGCCGTCCCCAGCAGCGCCTGCTCTGCGGGCGCCCACCCGCCCTCCGGCCCGACCGCGAGCCCCGCAGAGGCAGGGCCCGCGATCATGGGCTGCGCCTGACCCGCCCGGTCGTCCAGGTACCAGCGCGCCTCCGCCTGCCGCCACGGCGGACTCCGGAGCGCCGCCGCCAACGGCAGCGGCTCGGAGAGGAGGGGCACACTGGCCCGGCGGCACTGCTTGCAGGCGCGGAGCACCTGATTCGGCCAGGCGTGCGCCTTTTCGTGCTCCAGCCCCTCCTCTGCCACCGACCGTTCCGTCAGCACAGGAAAAATCCAGGTGGCTCCCAGTTCGGTGGCCTTCTGCACCACAAACATCATGCGCTGTCGCGCCAGGACCGCGCAGACCAGCGTCAGCGCGAGTGGCGATTCGGGAGGGTGCGGCATTTCCTCGTAGACCAGGGCCTCGCCCCCGCGGTCCCCGGTCTGCCGCAGGCTGGCCCGAAACCAGCGGCCGGTACTGTCACCCAGGGTGAACGCCTCGCTAAGATTGATCTGGCGGAACTGAAGGGCGGCGGCCTGGCGGCTGTCCAACCGGATACTGTTTCCCACGGACAGGGGCTCGGCGTAGACGAGCGGTGCGTACGGAAATGGAAGGGAAGTGTGCATATGCTTGAACCGAGGGAGACGCCGAGCGGCGAGGAGGCGTTCACTTCCGCTGCTGTGCAACAGGCGGCCGGAACGGCAGCGGTCCCCGGCGGAGGGCCCGGAGTCGGTGTCGTTGTATTCGGGCTGCTGCTCCTGGCATCCTCTTTGCTTTTGGGTCCGGCGGCGCCCGGAGCCGCGCAAGCTCCGGCGGAACCGGTCGTGGTGCTCTCGGCCGATCGGTCCGGCGGCGCGGCGCCTGCGGTCCGCGGTGCTGCGCTGGAGGCGCTGGCACAGCAGGTTCCCGACCCGCAACACGTGGTGATGCTGGTCCACGGGTGGGATACGTCGGCCGCGACCAATCGCCGGGAAAGCCGGGAGATCGCTCTGGCGCTTCAGGAAGGATTTCGGCGCCAGGGGGAGCGGGCCGGGGTACTCAGTCTGCACTGGCCCTCAGATGCCGGACCACAGCGCACCTGGATTCCGCAGACACTGCTGCACTATTTCTTTCAGACGCTGGGATTCCGCAATGCGATCCCGCACCCGTACAAACGGGACGTCCCACTCGCCCGCGCGGTAGGATTGCGTGGCGCCCGCCAGGTGCTGCTGGACGCCCACGCGCGCTTTCCGCACGCGAAACTCCACGTGCTGGCGCACAGTCTCGGTTCCGAGGTGGCGCTGCACGCACTGGATCCGAACACGCTCCACGGAGACGAAAGAGCGCTCGCAGTGCCTTATGAGCCGGGAGCGCTGCCTCTCGATCTGGTCGTGCTCGCCGGAGCCGACGTGGATCAGGAACTGATGCTGCGCAGCCAGGAGACCGCCGGCGGGCCCTCTCCGGGATTGCTGTGGGTAACGCTTCCGGAACGGGGACGGCCGCGTGATCGCGTCCTGATGCTGCGCAAACTCGCCCGGAAGCGCCCCGCGCTCGGAGATGCCGGCCCAAAACTGCGCGCGGCGGAGATTGATGCCCTCGTCGGGGGGCGACGCCTGATCTTTGATACCCTGGACATCCCGCCGACACACCGCATCCTGAATTACTACAACGCCGATCGGCTCTTCCGGCTGGCAGCGGCGGCAACCGCACTGCGCACCCGGAGGCCGGAGCGTTTCCCGCTGCTGCGCGCCCTGGATGAGACCCTCCGGCCGACCCGAAAGGAGTCCGAGCTGGCCCAGGCACTGCGGAACCAGGAAGCATCGGTGCGACTCTACGCGCTGTG
>SYMT01000432.1 GCA_005805375.1 Actinomycetota bacterium | reverse complement strand
GGACACCATCCTCGCGGATGTGGACAGCGGCAAGATCATCTTCCGCAAGGCCGACCTCGATTCCCTGCCTGTCGCCCCGCCCGCCGCGCTTGTAGCAAGCGCAAACTAGGGGCTCTCTCCCGTCGGCCCACTCGAACCACGCATGGTTCGGGTGGGCCAGCCTCCCAAAACGCCCCACTCCGCATCGGCAAGTTCGTGTACGGTAGAGTGAGGCAGCCTGCCGATAATTGCTGTAGGCCCGGTGACCCTCATTTCACGGTCCCATCCCGCGTCCGCAGGTACCCCCAATTGCTGGCCCCGTGGTCCAGCCGCTATCTCACACTGGATGCGGCAGGACTACCCGGCGCAGGGGTGGTGTTGCGGGCCCCGTTTGCCGGATCGCGTGGAACAGACCAGCAATGCCGACGGGAAGACGCCTGCGACCCCTGAAAGTGGACGCGTCCCTCACGAGGCACTCGTATGATCGCCTGCAGCAACCGACCTGGAGGACCCGTACCGGTTCGCAAGGAACACCGGCAAGTCCGGCCACGGGAACCATGGGGACGAGGCAGGCCGTCCACCCCGGCGTTGCCGCTGCGCCACGCCTGACTCCGTATCCGCCCGCCGTGGACGGGACCCCGATTCCCGCAAGGCTCGCTGCGCCACCCTCGCTCCCCCCCGATTTCGAGGCGCCACCTATCAGTGGCGGCCCCCAACCGGCGTGTGGGGCGCTGGACCTCGCGGAGCGTGCATCCAACGAATGGCCGGATCCCGAGGCGGATGTCGTTCAGTTGTTCCGGGTACACGCCACGATCGGTGCGGTGCTGGGCGGTGTGGCGCTGTACTGGCTCTCCCAGATCGGGTCGGTGGGTGTGCTGCTCCGCGACAACCTTGACCCACCCACACCAGGCTCGTTACAGGCGTGGCTACTCCCGCACTTCCACGCGGTCTTCAACATCCATTTTCGGGCCGTGTTTCACGCGATGCTCGCGGGCATCCGGTGGCTGGACGCGATCGCGGACTGGATTGGGTCGCTGGTCACGATGGTCGCGATCCCAATCGCGGTTTGGCTCAGGATCGGCTGCGCAGCAGCATTGGCGGGGCGCACCCGGCACGAGTGGCCGCTGCGTGTGGCGTCCTGGACGGTGGGTTTGTACGCAGCGGCTCTCTTCTGTCCAATCGCTCTGGCGCTTCTCTGTTTCAGGCTACCGGCAATTCAGTAGCCCGGCATAGATGCGCTGCACCTGCACTCCCGTCACCGGTTGCTGCCATAAAGCACGCGTCCCAGGTAGAGTTCGCCACGGCGGCTGGTCTCCACTCCCGGCAGTGCGTCGGAGGTGGAAACGGGGACCACTGCGATGCCTTCAAACGCAGCCGGGACAGCGGCGGCGGCGCCGAACAGAGTGCGCATGTCCACGTACACCGTGCGCCACCCGGACCAATCCACCAGGAACCCGGCGGAACGGCCCCCGAGGCGTCGTCCGCGGGCATCGCGCAGCAGGAATTGCAGCCATGCCTGCGACCCGTCCCCGAATACTTCAGCGATCAGTGTTCCTCCCGGCGCGTCCGGCCCCAGATCCAGATTCCGTGTGAACTCGACCGCCGCACCCGGCGCCCCTTCGTGTTCCCATTCCAATTGCAGGGCCGGGGCGGGTCGGCCCGCCCGCACCACCGACCCGGCCGACGCGCGGGCGACACGGCTGCGGGTCATGGTGGCCTTCCAGAGTTCCGGCCGCACCCCGGAGGCCGGATCATAGAGCGTGGCCAGACGCGAATAGCGGCACTCCGCCGTGACCAGATCGAGCAGGATCTCGCCGCGCGGGACTGCGCCTGCGGCTCGAGCGAGACGGATCCCCTGAAAGGTGAATGGGACGTCCGGCACACCATTCTTCGCGCCGCCGCCGGTCACCACGGCGCCCGACAAGGCGAAGTCCACCCGCTTCCAACCGGACCAGTCCACTCGCACCGGGATCTCAAACTGTTCGCCATCACGATCCACACAGCGCATCGAGAGCGTGTTTCCGCTCGAGTCACCCCGAATCCAGGCGGAAAGGCCCCCGAGGCCTCCGGGCAGAGACTGCGATCCAGGACCAGTGTGCACCCATGCCGCGCCTCCCCCCGCCGGGAAGGTGTAGTCGAACTTCAATGCCTTAGTGCCCCCGATGCCGGTCGGTTCCTTTCGCTCCACCCCTGCCCCGGCAGCCACTCCCGCGCTGCGGGTGACGTTCCATCCCAGCGGGAGACCTCCGAGGGCCGGGCTTTCGAAATCCTCGAGCACGAGGGAGAGTTCTGCCGCCGCGGAGGACTGCGTCGCTGTGAGAGAAGCTACCAGGAGCGCCGGAAGCGCGCAGGAGCCCCCCGCGCATTGCAGCCCCGCACGACCGGGCTGCGTGGCTGCGCCGCTGCGCGCCGCCAGAAATGTGACGACCAGCCACCACATCACTCTGGGACGGCTGATCGGACCACGAAACCAGCACTTCGTCATGAGTTGAGTCCCCATCGTTCCAGGTCTCCCCACAGTTGTCACGCACCCCGGGACCAATGTCCCCTCAGAGTCCCGCGGTCAATGCCCGGCTCCGGCGCGATGGCCGGCGCCGTACCCCAGGTTTCCAACAATAGAGCGGACCCCGGCCCGATCCCGGCGGTTCCGGACTTGCGTTCGGAAAACTCCCTTCAGAGCCAGACGGGGGCCCGCCCCGCGCGACCCGCCCACACCGCGTACTCTGCGACGAATCGCTGCAACTGCGGTTTCCCCGAGGACTCTCAAACGGCGGCGCTACGACGCGCGTGCGGATGAAGAGGAAACCGATGGCGGAACGAAACGACGATCAGCGGCGGAACCGGTGTCTTCCCGGATGGCGAACCTGGAGCGTCCTTCTGGTTCTGCTGGCGGTCCAACCTGCGGTAGCGCGGCCCCAGCATCTGAAAGCTCTCCAGGAAGAGTATGGGGCATTTCTGCCTTCCCGGCTTGCGAACTGCTTCACATGCCACCGGCCAACCCAATCAGGTCGGCTCGGCGAGACTCTCGCTGACTTTCCGCACAATTCGTACGGACGCCGGCTGGCTGAAGCTGTCGCGGAGCTGCGCACCTCCGGCCGCCGCACCGACCTGATCACTCGCGCGCGATCCATCGCAGGCGAGGACAGCGACGGAGACGGAGTAGCGAATGAGCGAGAATTGCTGTTGGGTTCGCCTCCGGGCGAATCCGCGGTCCGCCCGGATGGTCGGGCACTGGCTCGAGCCACGGCTGTACAGCTACAGTTTCGCAAGTTCCAGGCAGCTTACCGCTGGCGTCCGTTCGAGCCGGTCGTGAGGCCCACGCCCCCTACCGGGCGCGGTCCGGAATGGCAGCGCAACCCGGTAGACGCATTCATCGCCCACGAGCAGGCTCGCGCCGGCGTCAAACCGCGCCCCACAGCCACGCGCGAAGTGCTCCTGCGCCGGGTGTACCTGGATCTGATCGGCCTCTCCCCCACCCCGGATGAGCTCCGCGTGTTTGTCGCTGACCGCTCGCCCGACGCTTACGGCACGGTGGTGGATCGCTTGCTCGCAGACCCGCGCTATGGGGAACGCTGGGGTCGCCATTGGATGGATGTGTGGCGCTATTCCGATTGGACGGGCTTCGGCGCACAGGTCCGCGACAGCCAGCCTCACATCTGGCGCTGGCGGGACTGGATCGTCCGCTCGTTGAACGAGGACAAGGGATACGACCGGATGCTCATGGAGATGCTGGCGGGCGATGAGCTGGAACCGGAGAATCCCGACACACTGGCGGCGACGGGCTACCTGGTACGCAACTTCAAGTTGCTCAGCCGGGAGAAGTGGCTTCAGGACACGGTAGATCATACGGGCCAGGCGTTCCTCGGCCTGACTGTGGGTTGCGCGCGATGTCACGATCACCGTTACGACCCGATCACACAGCATGAATACTATCAGTTGCGTGCTGTATTCGAGCCGCATCAGGTGCGCACCGATTGGGTGCCCGGAGAAGCGGATCGAGCCCGGGACGGCCTCCCGCGCGCGTACGATGCGAAGCCGGACGCACCCACTTATGTCTACATTCGCGGTGATGAACGGCAACCAAACAAGGATCAGCCGGTATCGGCCGGTGTACCCGAGGCCCTGGGAGGAGAGTTTCGGGTAGCTCCCGTCCCGCTCTCGCGCCTCGCCCGCACGCCGGAGCGCGCGCCACACGTTCTCGCCGCACTGCGCGCCGACGCCGCCCGCAACGTGCAAGAGGCACGGAAGGCGCTGGCGGCGTGCGCCGATCCCATGAAAGTAGATGCAATCCGGCGGCGGCTGGACGCGGCGGAGGCAGCCGAGGCAGCACTGCTCGCCACACTCGCAGTCGAAGACCTTGAGGACGCCGGGAGCCAGGACACGGCGGCGTGGAGAACGGCAGCAATGGCAGCCGTTCGAGAGCAGCGACGTCAGGGTGTGGCGGAGGCGACCGCAGGGCTGGCCGAGGCCGAGTTGGCGCTTTCGGCGGCTCACGGCGAAACGGCACGCAAGAAAGCGGAGAGCGCCGTCGCGACCGCCCGCAAGGCGCTGGATACGGCGACGGCGGAGACCCAAAAGCCGGTCACCACCTCGTACCAGCCGCGCTGGAAGAATACGAACCCACCGCAAAGCACCGGAAGACGGCTCGCGTTCGCGCGGTGGCTGACGGCGCGGGAGAACCCCCTGACGGCCCGCGTCGCGGTGAATCAGATCTGGATGCGCCACTTCGGCGAAGGACTCGTGCCCAGCGTGGCGGACCTCGGGCGGAGTGGGATGCCCCCGACTCACCCGGCTCTGCTCGACTGGCTCGCCGCCGACCTGATGGCGAATGGATGGAGCCTGAAGCGCCTGCACCGGCTCATCGTCACCAGCCGGACGTATCGGCTCGCGTCTACCCCTGACTCGCAGTCGCTCGCGCGGGATCCCGACAACCGGACCCTCTGGCGCGCGAACTCACGCCGCATGGACGCAGAAGTCGTGCGCGACAACGTGCTCTACGTCTGTGGCCGGCTCGACTTGACTCGCGGTGGTCCGGACCTGGACCAGGCCCAGGGGCTGCGGATCCCCCGCCGCACTCTCTACTTCCGGCACGCCGCGGAAAAAGAGATGGTCTTCACGACGACTTTTGATGGGCCCAGCGTAACGGAATGTTATGCCCGGAAGCCGACAATAGTACCACAGCAGGCCCTGGCGCTCGCGAACAGTGAGCTTGCCCTGAACCAGTCCCGGCTTCTCGCGCGCCGCCTCGTCGCCCGATCGGGACCGGATCCGGGGCGCTTTGTCGCTGACGCGTTCCTCGCGGTGTTGGCTCGTCCGGCGACCGTCGAGGAGAAGCGGGAGTGCATAGCATTCCTGTCGCATCAGACGGAGCGCCACCGTACATCGGGGCCCGGGGGAGCCGCCGCCACCAGCGATCTTGGCGACGTCTCTCGGCCTGCTGCCGACGCAACTTTGAGGGCGCGTGAGAATTTGGTGCTGGTTCTCTTGAACCACCACGACTTCGTGACGGTGCGGTAGGCTGCAGCCTCCGGGCCAACTGCTCCTGCCCACAGGGATCGCTCGACGTTCCGGTATCTCACTTCAAGCGAACAGCCCGGCCTGGCCGGGGGGCACACAATGGCAGCACGGTGGTACGGTAGTCCGCATCGTCTCGAGATTCTGGCATCCAGGAGCATCCCGCTCTTCCTCTTCGGCCTCGCATCCGCCGTGGTAACACCGTTGGCGGCGCAGGACGGCCATCGCCCCATCGTTACTATTCGCACTCTCCCGGCAGCCCGGCGGCCCCAACCGTCGGTGCCGCCCGCTCCCGTCATCCGTTCAGCCGCGCCCGCAGCGGCATCCGGACGCAGGCACGCTCAAAACCCCCGGCGACGCAAACCGCGGACCCTTCGAGATAGTCCGGCATCCCGTCCCAACGCAGCCTCCGCTCCGGCGGAGGCCGTGGTAGCCTCATCCGGAACACCGCCGCGTCCCAAGACATCGGAGCGACCTGTGACGCGCTCGTGGAAGGGCGGCCGTCTGGCGCGGGCCGACAGCGCCACACCAGACCGCACGGAGAAACGACGACCTGCCGGGCGCCGCCGCGGCTCCTCAGCGGAGGCAACTCCGCCGACGAGCGAGATGCTGCCGGCGAGCGCACGCCGGCAAAGCTCCCGTTCTCGGGAACGCCGGGTACGATTGGCGGACCCGGGCCGGGATCACGAGGCAGCTCAGCGCCGCACGGGTGAACCGGAGCGGCGGCGCGGGGAGACGCAGCGCGTGGTGACATCGCGTGACGCGCCGGCGGCTCCACCAGCCACTCGACGCCTCCTTGCCACGACGACAGGTTCGGCGCCCATCCCTGCCGGGAGCACGCGACGGCGCCGCCGGCAACCGGACGGCCCGGCGGAACGACAGCGAAGCGGTCGCCCGGCACAGATCGCCGCGACCACCGGACGAAGCCGTACCCCCGAACGAGATCGAGGGCGACGAACTCGAACCGGCGGCGCAGAGCAGAAGGTTCGTTTGGTGGCCGCTGCACCCGGCAGGCATGAGAGTTCGCGCTCCCGGCCCACCAAGCGGGGGGATTCTCCGGGGCGTGCCCGAGACACGTCGTCCCGCACGGAGAGGGCTGAATCCGTCCGAACGGCGCGGAGCAGTGAGCCTGACGGTCTCCGGACGAAGGCAGCCCCGGCAGCGGGACGGCCGTTCCACGGCGGGATGGTGAGGCCCGTCTCGGCGCTCGGCCGCATCGGCGCGCGCCGGGCCGATCGGCGCGCCGCCGAACGGAATGCAGAGGGAGAGCGGTTGCTGCGCCGCGGGCAGTACCGGGCAGCGGAGAACGCATTTCGCCGGGGGATTGCACAACTTCCGAATCAGCCCACGTACGGATTTCTACTGTACAACCTCGCGTGCAGCCTCTTGGGCGGGGGTGATGCGGATGAAGCACGGGTAACGTTCGCGCGTGCCGCACGAAACCTGCCCCGGGAATTCAACCCTCGCCGGCGAATCGCCGCCGCGGTCCGCCACTTCAACGGGAAGGCCACAGCAGAGGCGGCGAATCGTGCGGGCAAGACCGCGCGCCCCGACGAGAAGCACGCGACGGCTGCTTCGCAGGAACTGCGGGGCGCAGCGGGCGCCGGAGACGAAGCCCGCCCGGTGGCTGCCCTGAACAGGCGGGCCGAAAGGCTGCTCAATCAGGGCAGATTTATCGCTGCTGAGCGCGTGCTCCGGAGCGCGCTGAAACAAAAGGCATCCGCCCCCATGCGCGCCACGATCTATTACAACCTCGGGTGGAGTCGCCAGGAACAGGGCAGGCAGCGGGACGCGATCCGGCCGTTGCGGAAGGCGGCTGCGCTGTCGCCGAAGCGATCCGCGCCGCGGCGACGTCTCGCAATGGCGTATCGCACGACCCAACGCGCTGGGAGGACCGACATATCGGTGGGCGGCCCCGGCTCCGCTCGGAAGAACAGCTCGCGGCGGTCTGAACAGCCTCGCTAGCGCGTCGTGAAATCGAGCTTCGCGTTCGTGTTGGTGAGGTTGATGGCCTTCTGCATCGGACCGGCCATTCCCGCACCGGAAGCCGTGACGACCAGTGAGCCGGGGAGGTCAATGGGAATGCCATAGCCCCCGGCGCGGTTCGTCACGGCAGTAACTCCCTCTGCCGTGACTTCAACCTTGATGCTGGGCAATCCCTCGCCGGGATCGTACAGGTTGTTCTTGTTTGTGTCCCGGTAGACCACCCCGGTGAGGAAGACCCCCGGGTCCGGATCGGTGGCGAGTTCGATCGTATAGTATTTCTTATACGGCCCACTCCCGGTGTGGATGCCGATGCCCACCTCATCCATGGGACGCGTCTGTTCGGTAAGCCCGAGTAGACTGACGCGGTGCCCGAGATCGGGAATTCCCTCGTCAATGAGCAGGTTGGCCAGCGCTTCCATCGGCGTGGTCGCAGCGGCGGCCAGATTCTCGCTGTACCCACGCCACTTGTACCCGGCCGCACGGAGACGCACTCCGGGGCCCTGGCCCTCGGGATTCAGGTGCCCAAAGAACGCCTGGTCGTTCATCGCCCTGCTGTGGCGCCGTGCAGCCTCGGTGAGCAGGCAGTTCATGACCAGCGGGTGCCTGGGCGTCATTTGAAACTTGCCGCCCGCCGTGAGATCGGTCTTCAGGCGCGTCTGTGCGCCGGCGGGGTCGGCTCGAGCCGCATTCAAACACTCGAGGAAGTGCTGCTCTTCCGGGGTCGGGTCTCCGCAACCTGCCCATTTTTGCGCCTGGGTGCGTCCCGATTCAGGCCACAGGGCAGCGAGTACGCACGCGCCTGCCAGGGCTATGATCCACCGAGTCCGCATCCACTTCCCGTGCTCCATTGCGAGTTTCCGCTGCTCGCACGCCGCATCAATTCTGCGACTGCTGTATGAATCCCTTCCTTAATTCAGGTCCACGGTCTCGCCCAACGCGGGCGAATGCACGTTCCATCCCAACTCTGCCTGAATGCGGGCGGAAAGTGCGGCCCGCGCATCCGGTTCGCCGTGAACCAGGAACGTGCGCTGCGGCGGCGTTTCGAACCCACTCAGCCACCGCATCATCTCGCCGCGGTCTGCGTGTGCGGAGAGTGCGTCCAATCGCTCAATGCGGGCCCTGACCGGAACTTCCCAACCGAACGCCCGAAATGTCGGCGCACCATCCAGCAGTGCCCGCCCCGGAGTACCCTCACCCTGATAGCCGACGAAGAGGACCACATTCCGCGGATCCGGTGCGCGGACGATCAGGTGGTGGCGGATCCTGCCGCCGTTGGCCATCCCGCTCCCAGCAATCAGTATGGCAGGACCTTCCACGTCATTGAGGCGCTTCGAATCGTCTCGGGTATGAACGAACGTGAGATTGGGGCTCTCGAACGGGCAGCGATCGGAGTCCATGAGCGCGGTCATCTCCAGGTCGTGATCCTGCGTGTGGCGCACAAACAGGGGTACCGCGCTCGTGGCCATCGGGCTGTCCAGATAGATCGGGACCGCAGGGATCCGTCCCGACCGCCGGAGGTCTTCCAGGAGATACAACACCTCCTGCGCGCGACCTATGGCGAACGACGGGATGAGCACCCAGCCCCGATCCCGTGCCGCGCGCCGGACGATGCGCTCCAACTCGGCGTGGACATCTACGCCCTGATGGTCCCGATTCCCGTACGTGGATTCGATCAGCAGATAGTCAGCCCGGGACACCGGAGTCGGATCGGGGATGATGCTCTGCCCGTACCGCCCGAGATCGCCCCCGAACAGGATCCGCGTGGACTCCACTTCGGTCATGATGAACGCTGACCCGAGGATGTGCCCGGCGCGCAAGTAGTGCATTCGCATTCCGGCTTCCGGCTCAAATGTCTCGCCGTAGTCGTGACCTTCCAGCAGACCCAGGACCTTCCGCGCGTCCTCTTCGTCATACAGCGGGAGCGCCGGCTGGTGGCGGGAGCATCCCTTCCGATTCGCATATTCCGCCTCTTCCACCTGCAGCCGTGCCGCATCCAGCAGCATGATCCCCAGGAGGTCAAGGGTTGCCCGGGTGCAGTGAATGGGTCCGCGGTAGCCCCGCTTCACCAGGCACGGAAGATAACCCGTGTGGTCCAGATGGGCATGGGTCAGAACCACTGCGTCGAGGGATTTGGGCGGAACAGGAAACGGCTGCCAGTTGCGGGCCCGGATGGCGCGCGGGCCCTGAAACAGGCCGCAGTCCACCAGGACTTGCTTTCCGTCTACCTCAAGCAGGTGCCGGGAGCCGGTGACGGTATCCGTGGCTCCATGAAACGTGAGCGATGTCATTTGTTTGCCCCCGCACCCTGCGGCGCGCGATATTCGAAGCTATCTGCGTCGGGACTTACCCCGGCGATCCGCACGATGCCGCGTGCCGGGTTCGCGGCGAGCCGGCGCAGCAGCAGATACACGGCTTCCGCGCCACCCTCACTATCGGTCGTTTCCAGTGCTGCCGCGAGTTGGGCTGCTCGCACCGGTCCTGTGACGGACTTCATCTGTTCCAGCATCCGCTGCTGCAGAGTCCGCAGTGCGGTCGCACCCGTCTTCATCGCTTCCACGGCGGGCTGATGATACGCATTGATCCCGATCAACTGTGCATACAGGCCCACCGCCCGCTCATACAGCGCGACGACGGCGCCGAGCGAAACCGCATCCAGCCGATCAAGACTGAGCAGCAGGGTCTTTCGCCCACGCTCCGCAAGCGCCTTCCTCGTCCCCAGCAGAAACGCCGCCAGGCAGTCGCCGCTCGTGCATTCATCCTGCACCGCCAGCGGTGACGCCCCCTCGTTCTCCAGTACCTCGACGAACGTCAGGAAGAAGTTGTCCGGTCCGTCCAGGAGTTGCTGCAGGTACGAGTGCTGGTCCGTGCTTCCACGCGCCCCGTACACGACCAGCCCTTGATGGACTACGTGCCCTTGCAGGTCCTCGCGCTTGCCCAGCGACTCCATCACCAACTGCTGGAGATAGGGCGCCAGCAGCCGCAGGCGGTCGGAATAGGGCAGGATGACCATGTCCCGGTTTCCGCGGCCGGCGCCCGCGTCGTACCACGCGACGGCGAGGCGCGCTGCCGGATTGTGACGGAGATCCCGCCCGCGCGTCATCGCGTCCATTTCCCGGGCCCCGCGCAGGAACCCCTCCCAGTCGAGACCCAACAGCGCCGCAGGGAGAATCCCTACGGCAGAAGTCACCGACGTCCGTCCCCCCACCCAGTCCCAGAGGGGAAACCAGTCCCTCCATCCGTGCGTCTGCACGCGTTCGTGGAGGCGCCCGCGCCCTTCCGTAATCGCCACCGCGTGCGATGGAAAGTCCAGGCCCCGCGCGCGGAACCGGGCTTCGGTCTCACACATCCCGTTCCAGGTTTCAATCGTCCCGCCGGACTTGGAGGCCACTACCACCAGCGTCTCGTTCAGGCCGCACGCTTCCACCTGCCCGAGCACGGACTGAATCCCGGCCGGATCCGTGTTATCCATGAAAAACGGAGCGAGCCGCATCCCGGAGGACCCGAGCGCGCCTGCCAGAAGCTGCGGACCCAGGGCGGAGCCGCCGATGCCGATTACGAGCACGTTGCGGAACCGATCCGCGCCGGTCGGGCGAATCGCGCCGGCATGCACTCCAGAGGCGAACGCGCGAATCTGCTCCAGCGTGGCCGCAATCGGGCCCCGGCGCCCGGCGGGGGCGAGTTCCGGCGCGCGCAGCCAGTAGTGTCCGACCTGGCGCCCCTCGTCGGGGTTGGCGATGGACCCCCCCTCGAGTTGCTCCATCGCCGCCAGTGCTGCCGCTACTCCGGGGCCGTGTGTCGTCAGGTAGTCTTCGGGGAAACTGAAACGGCTGGTATCGAGCGTAATACCGAGGCTCTCCTGCCGCATGGTGTGCGCCAGGAAGTGATCCCAGGTGAAGTCCATTACGGCGCCCCCCCTAGAGAGCCAGTCGGGTGCGGATCCGCTCCACCGCCGCTTCCGTCTGCTCGCGACTGCCGAAGGCGGTCAGGCGGAAGTAGCCTTCACCACTCGGGCCAAACCCGGATCCGGGCGTTCCCACCACGTTCGCCTCGTGCAACAGCTTGTCGAAGAACTCCCATGACGACAGCCCCCCGGGCGTCCGAACCCAGAGATACGGTGCGTGCAGGCCACCATAGACCGTCAGGCCCGCAGCCGTCAGTCCCTCGCGAATGATCCGGGCGTTGTTCATGTAGTAACGGACGGCATCCCCGATCTGCTGCCGGCCGGCGTCGGTGTACGCGGCCGCGGCCGCCTTCTGAATGGGGTATGAAACGCCGTTGAATTTGGTGCTCTGGCGTCGAAACCAGAGGGAGTGCAGCGAGACCGGCTGGTCCTCTGCGTCCCGGCCCATCAGGTCCTTCGGAACCACGGTGAACGCGCAGCGTGTCCCCGTGAATCCGGCCGTCTTCGAGAAACTGCGGAACTCCACCGCGCACTCCCGCGCGCCCTCGATCTCGAAGATGGAGTGCGGGAGGTCCGGGTCCTGGATGTACGCTTCGTAGGCTGCATCAAAGAGGATGATGGCCTCGTGGGCGCGTGCGTAATCCACCCATCGCTGCAGGGCCGTGCGTGTGATGACGGCGCCGGTAGGGTTGTTCGGATAGCACAGGTAAATGAGGTCTACCCGGGCCGTCGGCAGCGCCGGGGTGAAGTCGTTCTCGGCAGTGCAGGGGAGATAGACGAACCCCGCGTACCGCCCGTCGTCCCCCGCGGGCCCTGAACGTCCCGCCATGACGTTGCCGTCCACATACGCGGGATAGACCGGATCCATCAGGCAGACAACGCTTTCGCCGGAGAAGATCTCCTGGATGTTGCCGGTGTCACACTTGGCGCCGTCCGACACAAAGATTTCATCCGGCTCGATCCTCACGCCCCGGGCGCCGTAGTCGTGAGCCGCGACTGTTTCGGTGAGGAAGGAATAGCCGGTTTCCGGACCGTAGCCGCGAAACGTGGAGGCGTCCCCCATCTCATCCACCGCTGCGTGCATCGCTTCAATGATGGCGGGGGCCAGTGGGAGCGTAACGTCGCCGATGCCGAGACGAATCACGGGAGCATCCGGATGGGCTGCCGTGAATTCGCGCACCCGCCGGGCGATCTCGCTGAAGAGGTAGCTGCTCTTCAGCTTCTGGTAGTTGGTATTGATGCGTGCCAAATTACCGATTCCTTTAGAGGGGCGCCGCGAGACCGAACTCGGCAGCCAGCCCGCGCAGCAGCTCTTCGTGCTGGGGACTGATCGGGATCCCCTTCTTGGCGAACTCTTGCTCGCGTTGAAACTCCATGCCTCCCGCCAGCACCGCCTGATCGAACCCGACGAGCGGCGCCAACTGCCGGACCTGGCGCGAGTACTCGTCCATTTCCGTGCGGAACTGCTCGATCGGCAGGAACAGGTTCAGATCCACGGCGACCATGAAGGACCCCTGGTTTGCCCCGGACCATTCGCGCCGAGCCCGCGCCGGATCCGCCGGCACCCCGGCGAGAAATCCGCCCAGCGCCTGGCACACGCCCCCCATGCCGATGCTGCGAAACACACTCCCGGGCGCCAACTGTGCAATCGTATCCACGTGGGCCGATCCCGGATACATGTCGTGCATCGCGCCGAAGTCGAGCACGAACGGAGGCTCGTCGCCCGTGGGGAGCGCAAAGGAATGCGGCGATCCTCCTCCGGCGGTCAACACGGTCTGCCCTGGCTGCAGGTGCAACTGGTGCCCCGACGTGACATAGGCGAACAGGCCGTGCTGAAGCGGAATGCGTGAGTAGATGCCGGCGGCGCCGAAGTGCCCGTGGTTTCGAGTCACCGCACAGGCGATCCCCTGCCGCTTTGCCGCGGGGCCCAGCCAGGTCGCGGCGTGGTGTGCCGGAAAGTAGCCCAACCCGCCTCCCCCGTCTACGAGGAGCGTGGACGGCGTTTCCTGGACTACCCGCACCTCGGGGGTCGGGGTCAATTCCCCCTTCTTGAAATGGCTCACATAGGCGCGTGTCTGGCGGGTGCCGTGGCTGAAAACGCCGCGCAGGTCATTCGTGGTCAGCAGGCCTGCCAGGAGCGCACTGCGCTCCGCAGACATTCCCACAGCCTGGAAGACCGCAGCGACGAACTCCCGCAGCGGACCGGGATGGAGTGATGTAAACGAGTCTGGAGGGCGATTCATGAGGGTGTCGGATGTCCTGACGGAGAGTTGGAGCGGGGGAGGGCGTGGAATCCGCCATCGAGCGGATGCGCCCTCCCGACGGGGGAGCCGCGTCTTATGCCAACTCCACGAACTTCACGGCGTTTCCGGGGTCTGGTTCATCATGAAGTTGGCGGTGTTGGCGAAGTACTGCAACATCATCGTGCGGGCCGGCTCGCTGATGGCAACTTCCTCGACTGCCGCGCCCATGTGCCGCAGCCAGGCGTCTCGTGCTTCCGTGCCGATCGGAAACGGCAGATGGCGCATGCGCAGCCGGGGATGGCCGCGCTGTGCTTCATACCGCCGCGGGCCCCCGAAGAACTGCGTCAGGAACAGGAACAGACGCTCCCGGGCCGGACCCAGATCCTCGGGATACATCGGCCGGAGCAACGGGTCCTGTTCGACCCCCCGGTAGAATGCATCCACCAGGAGGGAAAACGGACCATCCCCCCCGACGAACTGATAGACCGTCACCGTTTCTTCGGGCATGGCGGAATAGCGAACAGCCGGCGGCTCAGAGGCCCGCCACGATGTCCCGGAGGACCTGGATTCCGTGGGCACAGTCGCGCATCCGGTCGGCCTGGTTCCCCACCTCGCGCTCGATCACCAGCGGCCCGGTGTAGCCCACGCGTTTCAGGGTGCGCACGAACTGCGCCATGCCCACCTGGCCCTGGCCCAGGGGCACTTCCTCCCCCCAGGCTCCCTTCGTGGTGGGGCGATTTGCATCCTTGCAGTGAACACTGCAGATGTCGGGCCCAAGGATTTCGACCGCGCGGATCGGATCGCCCATGTCGTACAGCAGCATGTTTGCCGGGTCGAAGTTCACCTTCACATTGTCGCACTGCAGGTCATCGAGCGTGCGGCGCAGCAGGTCGGCGGTTTCCTGACCCGTTTCGAGACCGAGCGTCACGCCCTGCGCCCGCGCGCGCGCCGCCGCCTCACCCAGGGTGTCGAGAAACGGCTTGCGGTCGGCGTCCTCCGGTTCCGGCAGGAAGCCCCCATGCAGCATGAGCAGATCGAGGCCCAGTTTCCGGGTGCGATCCAGTGCCCAGTTGAGGTGATCCAACCGCCCGGCACGCGTCGCAGGATTGCCGAAGCCGCCGGTTTCCCTGATCGTCTGCGGGGTGGTATAGTCCTCACCCGGAAATCCGAGCATCGCGGCCGTCGCCTCGAACCCCGCGGCGCGGGCCGCCTCCGGCATCGCTTCCCCCTCGTCCCAGGAGGCGTGTACCGGGTCGCCGCAGGCGATCTGGATGACATTCACGCCGAGCTCATCCAGGAGCTTCCGCAACTCCGGCACGCTGGTGACCTGAAGTGACCAGCTACAAATCCCGATCGCAAACGGTGCGACGGACATCGTTCCCCTCTCCTCGTGGATCGCGGTCGCGACCCGAATTCGACGCGGCATGGTTCGCGGAGTCCGGCGCGCATTCCTTCGCCAGCCGGAGAGCGGAAACGCCACGAGTTTCCTGCGCGCCGACCTTTGCACCGCACGGCACGCCCGGTTCACGGAAAGAGACGCCGGGGGGCGCCGTAGCGCTTCGGCCAGCCCTCCCACGGTACGTCCGTCGCCCCCAGCACGTACGTCAGCAACCGCCACCGGCCGCCCCGTTTTCGCAGCAGCGCCGAAACCCCATTGTCGAACGCTCCCGCCGCGACGGCCTCCCGATAGCGAGTTTTCCGATAGTCCGGCGCGCGCCCACCGGCCGACTGCGGCGCGCCGAAGAAGAAGGCCCACTCTCCATCGGAGCGGAGATGATCCACCCGAAACCGGACCTTCTGCTTCAATTCCTTCTCCACGGGCGTACGCACCGCATTCAGAATCGCACGACGCTGTGCACCCCCGACTGTCAGTGTGGTTGACCTGGGCGCGGCCGCTCCCGCCGCCCCCAGGGCGCACGCCAGGATCACCGTCCACATTGCCCTCCTTGCCATCATCGCGGTCTCCTATTCCGGATCTTCCTCAATGGTGAAGTACGTGCGGAACAGGTCCGTGTAGCGCATCCGCTTGACCCGTCCATCACACCAGAGCGCGTTGAATCCTCCGTGGTGCGCCGAGTCCCAGTGGGAGCCGCCGGCCGCCGCGTCCGGCCGCTGCGGATCGCCCCCTTCCTGTCCCAGGATGCAGTCCGCGGCCGAGACCTGGTGCTCCCACACAATCAGGGTGCTGCTCGGACGAGACACCGCCGCGTCCGGCTGTCCTTGCGGAGACGTCTCCGTGCGGCCCCAATGGGTTCCGTTCCACCGGTTCATCGTGTAACGCGCAGCGGCGACCTTGCGCGAGGGACACTGGAGCCGCTGCCCCACCCTGAGGTAGGCGTCCAGCAATCCGGGCAGGGCGGGCGCATGTTCGAGCCAGGGGATGTCGCCGGCCTTGACCGGGGGATACGCATCAAAATCCGACCGGTACATCGCGATCGCGGCGCCGATCTGGCGCAGGTGACTCATGCAGGTCGTCTGCCGCGCCTTCTCCCGCGCCTGCGCAAACACCGGCAGCAGCATCCCGGCGAGGATGGCAATGACCCCCACGACCACCAGGAGCTCGATCAACGTAAAACCTCTGCGGCACCGGATGCACATAGAACCCCTCTCTCGATTCTCGCCTGAATCCCCCCTACACGCCGGAAGCACCGCCTCCCCACACAGCGACTTCGTCCCCACCCCCAGGAACGCCGGCGCCCCGCCGGCCCGCCGGTACCGGGTGCGGCCCCCCGGGAACGCCGGCGCCCCGCCGGCCCGCACCCACCAATTTCGGCCCCCCGGGAACGCCGGCGTCCCGCCGGCCCGCCCCCGCGGCTCCCCCTCGACACGCGGACAGAGCACCCGGTGACGCCGCGCCAGGCGGAATTTCCCCACCGGGTACCACGACACGCCTGCCGTCGAACCCCAGGCGAGTCTATCATGCGGGGTCCCCGGCGCGCTCCCACCCACAACCCCCGACCGGATCGAACCCACCACCATGAACTACCTGGCACACTTTTCCCTGGCCGCGGGCGACGACGGCCTACTGGTGGGCGCGGTGCTGGGAGACTTCGTGCGCGGGCGGTCGCTGGAGGCGTACCCCGCAGGGGTGCAGCGGGGCATCCGGCTGCACCGTGCCGTGGATGCATACAGCGACGCGCATCCAGCCGCTCGTGAGAGCCGCCGGCGCATCTCGGGCCCCAATCGCCGCTACGCCGGACCGATCGTGGACATCATCTACGATCACCTGCTCGCCCGCGACTGGAGCGCGTACCACCCCGCCTCACTCGCGACGTTCATAGGGTCTGCCTTCGCGGCGCTGCACCGCCACCCGCTGCTCTTCCTGCCCGACGCCGCGGGACTCATCGCCCGGATGGAGGCGGACGGGTGGCTCGAGCACCTCCAGGAACGCACCGGGCTCGCACACGCCCTCCGCCGCGTAGGACGGCGCGTGCGCCACCCCAACACCATCGAAGCAGCCATTGACGACTTCGACCGCGATCCGGATGGATTCGCCGCCGATTTCGCCGCCTGCTGGCCCGACCTGACGGCACACTGCACCGTCTGGCTCGCCCAGCATGGAAAAGGTGAAAATCCGTGCCCGCTTTTTGCTGAAAAAGGCGATACTCCGAGTCGGTCATCGTTTGCTACTTCGTGCTCGTCCGCCCGCTCGCACCGCGGTTAACCAACGGCGCTACTGCGGAGGAAAGTCCTGCGGACTCAGGTCGGTCGAAGACTACGGGGCGGCGGTTCGGCATAGGGTGAGCGCAGATAAGGGCGATACACCAGGCCGGCAATAGTTTGCTACTTTGTTCTCGTCCACCCGCCCGCGCCGCGGCAAACCGACGGCGCTACTGCGGAGGACAGTCCTACGGACTCAGGTCGGTCGAAGGCTACGGGGCGGCGGTTCGGCATAGGGTGCTCACGGATAAGAGCAGATTTTCTGGATTGCGTTTTTCGCGCCGGGGGCCTCCGTAGTCGGGGAGAAAGGCGGCCCGGCTGGGTGGTGATCCCCGTAGATAGGGGTTCACCGGGTGCCGGTCGGGCTTCTTCGTGGTTTCTGGGCATCTTGGCCTGCCCGATTCCAGAGAACGCATTGGCGCCAGCGGGCCGCACCTCTGCGTCCTCCCAAGTAACTTGCCCCAGGACTGTGAGAAACACAACAGTATCCGGCCAAGTTTCTTGTAGGAATTTGTCCGAGGTCCCCTCGGGTCCCGACGCTCTGCGGTGGCAATCCCGGGCCTCTCTGTGCGCGCCCGTCCGGTAGGACGCCCCCCCAGCGAGGTGATTTTAATCCCTCGCGGCCGGGCGGATGAGCGCCAACTAGCAAACTATCGCGGGGCCCGCTGGTGTATCGCCTTTTCACCAATAAGCGTATTCCCTTGTTACCTAGTAGTCTGGCAACGCAGATTTGAGTGGTTCTAGGGCGACCACAGGGTGCCCACCAAACAGGTCAAATCTACATTGACAGACTACTCGCAGCCTGTCAGAAAGTGCTCATCGGCGCCATTTCTGGGCTCTCTGGGGCACGGGGACGCTCCGAAACAGGGGATTCTCGCCCGTCGCGTGCGGTTTTGGACGCACCGTAGTGGCTCATCCGATAGGCTGCGAGGAGTCTGTCAAAGCAGATTTAAACGGTTCCAGGGTGACCTCAGTGTGCCGACCGAACAGGTCAAATCTGCGTTGCCAGACTACTAGAACACCCAGCACGCCCCGCCCGCGCCGTAGCAACGCGCAAATCGCCCCGGCACGCAGCGCCGCCAACCGACCATTTTCCCTTTCCCGAAGCGTGCAGGACCCACGCCGCGGGGCGCGATCACTCAGCCGGCTCCGATGGACTACCCGGCTGAGGTGCTTCGCGCTGCGCAGCCCACAGCCACACCCTCCGGGGCGCCAGACGGTCTGTGCCACTCTGGCGCTCCATCACCGCGGCAGGGCCATGAACAGCGGCGCCAGCTTCACCCCCACCTGCCACACCAGCACACCCCACGCTCCCACCAGCGCCACAAATGACCCCCGCCCCGCCGCACTCGGCGTCCCGTTCTCAATGCTTTCTCGCACGTCGGCCGCCACGCCGAACACCCCGACGAACGCCACGAGGAACGCCTCGAGGAACGCCACGCCGCCCGCCACGCCGAACGCCACGCCGAACGCCACGCCGACCGCCACGCCGAACGCCACGCCGAACGCCACGCCGAACGCGAGAGCCAGCCACAATGTCACTTCGGAACGCGAACCGAACCTGGATGCTGCGAACATGCATGCGAGAGTCAGCAAGAGCGGCAGCAACGGGACCAGCATCCAGAACGTTCGCAGAAACTGGGCCCATTCAGGCAGCGGCGGAGCAGTCGGGAGCGCTCCGGGCTTCCATACGCCGGCAATCACCCACAATGCCCACATCGGCGCCATGAGCAGCAGCAGTGACAGCCATCCAGCACGATGCTCGACACCGCTGCGCTCTGGCGTCCCTACCTTCCACTGTTCACAGTAGTTCTTGTACAGGTCGGGACGCCAGAGAGTCCAGCCGAGTAGCTGTGCCGGCCAGAACGGGTTCCAGGCCGAGAGGAGGCACGGCGCTCCGGGCCGCACGATGGGAGCAGCCCGTCTCACCGGCGGCGGGTTTCGGCCAGCAGGCGACGCTGCCGGTGGGGTGGCCCGCGGGGAGGTTGCGCCGGGGGCGGAGGATACGGCTACCGGCGGCGCGGGCACAGCAGCGGGGTTGCTCGCAGTGGGGACCGGAATGCGAATCCGTACCACCAGATCACCCGGGGATCCGCCGTGCTGTCCGGGCCCGCCCTGCCCGGGCACCCTGTGGGGCGAGTCATCGGCAGCCCCGGGCGGAACATCCACCCAGTGCGTTTCCGCACCCACTTCGACCGGATAACGACCACCCTCCCGGGCCTGCAGAGCCGTCAGTTCGGCGACAGCCGTGCGGTCGGCGCCCCGGACCGGACGCGGACCGACCTTCAGGGAGACCACCAGATCGCCCGCGCCGCCACCAAATCGCCCAGGGGCGCCCGCACCCGAAACAGTGATGACGCAGTCCTCCGTCGTTTCCGGTTGTACCCGCACCGAATGCTCGTGCCCGCCGGCAGCGACGCGATATTCGCCTCCCTTCTGGGCAAGCAACCAGGTCAGTTCCAGGCCGGCGCGCAGATCCGCACCGCGCTCCGCCATCGCGGTGATGAAGGCCACGCGCATGTCAGCGGCAGTCTGGAAGCGGTCCGCGGGAGCCCGACTGAGGGCCCGGGCGACGAATTGCCGGAGCGGCGCAGGCACCAAGGCGGGGAGGGACTCTGGAGAGCCTTCGGTGATGCGGTACATCATCTCCGGTGGTTCCCCAGGAAACGGATGCCGACCCGCCAATGCTTCATGACAGATGACGCCGACCGCCCACAGGTCGGTCCACGGACCCACGGCGCCGAACTTCTTTGCATTGAACTGTTCCGGCGCTGCGTAGGCGATGGTCCCCACCAGACCGTGCTGGTTACTGGTGGGAGTTACCAGACTCTGGATGCGAGCGACACCGAAGTCAAGAATCCTCGGCCCCTTCTTCGACAACATGATGTTCGCGGGCTTCAGGTCTCGGTGGACAATTCGTGGGTGGGCGGCCTTCAGGCCATCAAGAAGACCCACGATCAGCTCATACACAGCTTCCTTGGGGAGCGGCTTGCCTTGATTGGCGCCTCCGAGCCTCTCCTTGAGGGTTGGCCCCACTACCAGTTCGCTCTCCAGGTAATGCCAATCGCCGTCTGTGCCGGCGGCCCGGACGGGAACCAGGTTCGAGTGATCCGGCAGCCGGTCTGCGACCTGGAACTCGCGTAGTCTGTCCGCCGCTACGAATGTCCGTTCCAGGAACTTGACGGCGACACGCTCACCGGGCCGCTCGTCATGGACGGCGGCAAACACGGAACCCTGGGCCCCCCCACCGAGCTTCTCGGCGAGGGTGTACGGACCAATTCGGTCTCCGGGACGAAGCATTGTGAAAGCGTGAGAGGTGCCTGGAAATCAGCACACAGTTCCCCCGGCAGGGCCGCATCTCCTGCCGGGCCGGCGGGGAAGATGAGCGAGTGCCGGACTTCCTGGGGCAACGGGCGTAATTGTGTCGGGATGCGGCGCCTGCGGAAGGGAAGCGGATGTGGCGTCTCCGAACTCCGCCTGGGAGCGACGATCGAATGGTACGGGATTCCCCGACCCGCCGGCCCGGGTGAACACCCAGGGAACGACGCGCTCACACCCGATGCCACAGCCCCGCTCATCACGACGCACGCCGCCATGTGGAGTCCGGCAACTCCGATTGCCGGTCGCAGCCAGCCCGGCTCTGCCCGCCGCCATCAACTCCTCACCCACATTGTCGAAGACGACCAGCAGGTGAAAGTGCAACCAATTCTGACACGAGATGAGGGCAACAGGACCGGGACTGCGGGTGACGGTCCCGAGAATTCAGCGGAGCGGAGGCCAAAAATCAGGTGGCAGTCCGGCGAAAATCACCGGGCAGAGAAGAGGAAAGAATTGCGCAGGCATTGAATACACACCCATGGAACCAACACGCACAGATCAACCCGATGCAAAGAGACGCCAGGTGCTGCGCTGGTGCGGCATGGTCGCCGCGGCGGCGGTCCTGGGGACAGCGGCGTCGGCGCTCCTCGCCGAAGTGATGGCGGGAGTGGCGAATCAGCTCGCGGCGACGGACGGAGGCGACAGCGCCGTCGCGGGGGAATAGACGACCTACGGCGATGCCGCAGGCTGGGGTAGATTGCCCTTTCAGGGCGAGGCCCGTGCGCTTCCTGCTGGCCTGGTGGGTGCCCTGGGCGGATCAGCTCCCTACAGTCGCCGCCCGGCCCCGCTCCCTGGCGCCGGCGCCGGCCCAAACGGACGCCGCGGTACCCCGGCCCGGCGCGCACCCGCCGGCCTCAGGCACCGCACCACCCCGCCCTGAAAGGGCAGCCTCACACCAGCCTGCGGCATC
>SYMT01000431.1 GCA_005805375.1 Actinomycetota bacterium | reverse complement strand
GCGTGCGGCTCCTCGCACCCGAGATGGCCGCCCTGGAAACGCAGATCGAGCGTCTCCCGGCACTGGGGAAGTGGTTCGTGACCATCCCGGGAGTGGTCCCCGCCTGACGGGAGGATTAATTCTGCGCGGTTCCCTAAGTCGCCGCGCGGACGGGCTTGCACTCATTCTGCCCGCGCGGAATAGCCCCGTGATGCCCCGTTGCCGGGAGACGGGCTTCCCCGTGGTTGCCGTGGTTTTTGATCGTAAATGGGAAGCGCCTTACACCGTCAACTGCGACGATTTTCTGGGGGCCCAACTCGCCGTCAGACATCTTTTCGGCCTGGGCCATCGGCGAATCGCGCACATCCTCGGGGATCCGGCTATCTCCTCGACAGCACAACGGCTGCACGGCTATCGCGTCGCTCTCGCGGAGGCGGGGGCGGAGGCACGGCCCGAATGGGAGATACCTGGAGCGTTCACCGTCCAGGCAGGAGAGTCCGGTGCAAGCGCTCTGCTGGCGCTCCCCGCAAGCAACCGACCCACCGCTCTCTTCGCGGCCAATGACTTCATCGCCGAGGGGGTGCTGCGCGCGTGCCGCACCCATCGAGTGCGGGTCCCGGACGATCTGGCGCTGGTGGGATACGACGACACGTGGTTTGCCGCCGAACGGGACCCCCCGCTCACCAGCGTCCACATGCCGATCTACAGCATGGGAGTCGCCGCGATAGACCTGCTATTGGCGCAGATCGAGGGGATGCCGATCGAGGAGCCCCATGTAGTGCTCCCTCCCACGTTCACCGTCCGCAAGTCATGTGGAGCGCCCCCCGCGGCAGCGTGACAGACGGACGCACCTATTTCAGCCAGCGTACCAACCAGTCATACGCCATCCGGCGCTGCGCTTCGGTCACCTGGTGCGCCACCCCGGCCGCGACGTTGATCACCAGCCGGTCCGCCGCCCCGGCCTGTGCATAAGCCCGCCGGGCAGCCTGGAAGGCCAGTTCGGCGCCTCCCAGCGGACAGTTCGGGTCTTTTTCCCCGCTCACAATCAGCAGGGGACGGGGCGCGATGGTCGGGATCAGGGACGGGCCATCGAACTCATCCAGAATCCCCGGCAGAATCTTGTTCCAGAGCCGGCGACAGACAGTCTGATTCACACCCGGCTCGCCGATTTCGCGTGCCACCTCATCGTGAACCTTCTGGATGGTGCGCGCCCTTCCCTGCCATTCGTCGTGCTCCAGGCTCCACCGGAAACTCTGGACCGCGATGCAGGGCACTGCCACCCGAATCCGCGAATCCGCCGCCGCCGCGAGCCAGGTCTCGATTCCCCCCTTGCTGAAGCCGATACAGCCGATCCGCTTCGCGTCCACATCCGGCCGGGTTTCGAGACAATCGAGGAGCCGCCAGACATCATACACCGTGTCATAGAAGAACGGATGGCCCTGCTTCGCCCGGTCGGGCTCCCGCCAGGCCCGCAAGATCGCCGCCTGGTACTGCTCACTGCCCTGCGCGCCGCCCGGCACACGCTCGCCGAAGTAGCGCCCGTCAATCGCAACTGCGAGTAGCCCTCGCCCGGCCAGATCCCGGAGCGTATCCGCCATGCGCTCTTTGTTGCCCCCGGTTCCGTGCAGCACGATGACGGTGGCCAGGCGGCCCCGCGATCCGGCCGGCTTCATCAGCAGAAACGGGACTCGCTCCTGGGCCTCGCTGCGAAAGGATCCCCGCTCGACCGTGAACTCACCGTCCGGCGTCGTTTCGGACTTCGGCTCCGGCGCGACCCGCGGGCGGTCCAACAATGCCGCGAGCTGCGCCCCCGGCCGGGCGCCCGGCGACGGAGCCGCGGTGGCAACCCGCGGACGGACGCCGGCCAGGAGAAGCACCGGGACAACGCCCCCCAGGACCAACAGGTACGGAACGCGGCGCCGGTGACGCCGCGTCCGGCCGGTGGGTCCCTCGGAAGCGGAAAACGGGCGGCCAGGAGCAGGTGAAGTACGCATGGAGTGGAAGGTATTCAGCCGACGCAAGACTTACGCAGGACGCGAGGCAGGCTCCGCCGATCCGGGCGAAACGGAAGCCGGCGGATGGGTGAGGATCTCGCGGACGATGCGCGCCGGACGGCCGTCGGTGAGGCGCTGCGCCCGCCCGTTGGCGTGGTACGCCAGCGTCTCGTGATCCAGCCCGAGCAGGTGCAGAATGGTCGCCTGGTAATCGTTCGGGGTGACCACATCCACCGCGGCGCGATGCCCTACCTCGTCGGTCTGGCCGAACGTCATGCCCGGCTTGATGCCGCCGCCGGCCAGCCAGATCGAGAAGCCCTGCCCGTTGTGGTCGCGGCCGGCTGTGCCGTCGAGCGCCCCCTCGGTCACCGGCAGCCGGCCGATCTCGCCCCCCCAGTGGACCAGGGTCGTATCCAGCAGGCCGCGCTGCTTCAGATCCTGCACGAGGGCGGCAGCGGGCTGGTCCGTGCGGCGGCAGATGTCCGGGAGCGACTTGCGAATGTTGCTGTGGTTGTCCCAGGGCTGCCCCCCCAGGAAGAGCTGCACGAAGCGCACTCCGCGCTCCACCAGTCGCCGGGCCAGCAAACAGCGTGTGCCGTATTCGCGCGTGTGATCCTGATCGAGGCCGTACATTTTGCGCACATACTCCGGCTCCTGCGAGACGTCCAGTGCTTCCTTGGCCGCCACCTGCATCCGTGCAGCCAGTTCGTAGCTGGCGATGCGGGTCTCCAGGTCGGCTTCGCCGGGGTGTGCCTCCAGATGCCGGCGGTTCAGGTCGCGCAGGAAGGCGAGGTTCTCAGCCTGCGCGGCGCCACGGAGATGCGCGGGTGCATCCAGATTCAGGATGCGCGGTTCTTGTGGCCGCAGCACCGTGCCCTGATACAGCGGCGGCATGAAGCCGCTCGACCAGTTCACCGTGCCGTCCACGGGGTGGCCCCCCGGGTCGGACAGCACCATGTACGCCGGCAGGTCCTGCGAGGCGCTGCCGAGGGCGTAGACGACCCAGGCGCCGAGGGTCGGCCGGCCGGTGACGCCCGCAATCCCGCCGTGGAAGTAGCGAATCGAGACCTCATGCCCGTTGTGTCCGGTGTGCATCGAACGCACAACGCACAGATCGTCCACGATGCCCGCCACGTGCGGCAGCAACTCGGACACATCGGTGCCGCACTGGCCATGCTTCGCGAACTGGAACGGGGAGCCGAAGAGTTTCTTGCTCGCCCGGTTCACGAAGCTGTAGTGGACGTCGCCGCCGTACTCCTTGCCATGGCCGGCCTGCAAGTCCGGTTTGGGGTCCAGCAGGTCCACGTGGGACGGCCCGCCATGCATGAAGAGCGAAATCATCGCGTTGGCGCTGCCGGGGCGCTGCGGAAAGCGCGGCGTCAGATTCAGCGGCAGGTTCTCTGCCGGCTTGGCGGGGGCAGCCAGCAGGGAGTCCTGCGAGAGCAGGTGCGCGAGCGCAAAGCTCCCGATCCCAAAAGCGGACCGGGAGAGGAACTGGCGGCGCGTCGGGATCGGACGTTCAATCTGCATAGAGGAACTCGTTGGAACTCAGAAGCTGCTGGCAGAGATGAGTGAGGGCGGCCAGTTCCGCCTTCGCGAGGTCGTCCGGCTTTTGCGCGCCGGCGGCGGACAACTGGCGGTCTTGCTGGCTCCGGACAAAGCGGAGCGCCGCCTCTAATTCGTCGTGGCGCACGAGCCGCGTGTAGGCAAGTTGCCACGCACGGGAGACCTGCTGCGGAAGGTCCCCGGGCGTTTCCTTGCGGAGGCGCTCCGCAAAGTAGCCCGCCTGCTTCAGGATGAAGTCGGAGTTCATGAGCATCAACGCCTGGGGCGCCCCGGTGGTCGGCTGCCGCCGGTCACAGTTCACCGTCATGACCGGCGCATCGAACGCGGTCAGGAAGGAAACGGGGCGGGTCCGCCGCGTCTGGAGGTAGATACTCCGCCGGGGCGTGTCGTTGGCGACTTCCACCTGCCCCACGATGTCCTCCGCGACGGCAATGGGAGGACCGAACTGGGTGCGATCCAGACGCCCCACGGTGGTGAGGATGCGATCCCGCAGGCTCTCGGCGTCGAGCCGGCGGACCGGGTACCGGCTGTACAGCGCCCCATCGGCATCTACGGCGCGCACCGGCGCCGCTACGACGGCCGACTGGCGGTAGACGGTCGAGGTCATGATGAGGCGGTGCATCTGCTTGAGACTCCAGCGCCGGCGCGGCAGTTCCTCCGCCAGCCAATCCAGGAGATCGGCGTGCGACGGTCTCAAACCCAGCTTGCCGAAATCGCCGGGGGTATCCACAATGCCGCGCCCGAAGTGATGCAGCCAGATCCGATTCGCCATCACCCGGTTGAAAAGCGGATGGCGACCCGACGTGAGCGTCCGCGCCCACGCCAGGCGCCGCCCGGTGGTGGGAAGCTTCGGATCGTCGGCGGGAATGTCCAGACGCCCCCCTTCCGGCGCCGCAATGGTGAGGTCGCCCGGTGAGACCGCCTGCTTGGGCTGGCGGTAGTCGCCCCGGTAGAACAGGTGTGTCGCGGGCGCCACGTCCGGATCTTCGGTGAGGATACTCACGAATTGTTCGGGCGGACGCTGGGCACGCCGGGCGTTGATCGTCGCCTGCTCCTTGTTCAGTTCCTCGGCCGCCTTCGGGTCGTACTGATACAGCACTCCCGGCGAGATGTTCAGGCTCGGATTGGAAGCGGCAATCTGCTTCTGCTCCGGGGTCCGCTTGCCCGCCGGCGTGAGCATGGCCGCACGAAGCCGTTCTCGCTGGTCCTCCGGATGCTTCAGGAGCTCCTTCTCAAACGCCTCCGCGACTTTCGCAGCCTGCTTCTCGTTGAACGCGGCCTGAAGCTTTTGCACCGCGGCGTCTACCTCGGCGGCCCGAGCCCGATCCGCGTCGGTATAGAGCGACAACAGGCGCTCGTTCGGCCGCTTCCAACGCGCGGGGCTCAGGGCCGGCTCGAAGATCGCGCGGAACCGGTAGTAGTCCTCGTGGGAGATCGGATCGTACTTGTGGTCGTGGCACTGCGCGCAGCCAACGGTGAGCCCGACCAGGCTCGAGCTGACGATCTTCACCGTGTCCGTCACCACCTGGTTGGCGGCCGGTTCGGTTTCCCCACCGGCTGTCGCGTCCACCGCCATGCGCAGAAACCCGGTGGCGGCCAGCGTATCGAGTTGCTCCGGTGTCAGGTTCTTCCACGGACGAGGCACCAGTTCGTCGCCGGCCAGTTGCTCCGTAACGAATTGATCGAGCGGCCGGTCCGCGTTCAGCGCGCGGATCACGTAGTCGCGGTAGCGATAGGCATGCGGGCGGGGCGTGTCATCGTTGCCGTTGCCGTCCGAATCGGCGTACCCGGCCACATCCAGCCAGTGACGGCCCCAGCGCTCGCCGTAGTGCGGCGACGCCAGCAGGCGATCCACCATTCGTTCGTAGGCGTCGGGGCGTCCGTCCGCCAGGAAGTCCGCCACATCGCCCGGCTGCGGGGGGAGACCGGTCAGGTCAAAGGCGGAGCGGCGGAGCAACGTGAGGCGGTCGGCGTCCGGGGCGAAGGCAATCCCCTTTTCCCGGAGGCGGGCCAGCACGAAGGCATCAATCGGGGTCCGCACGCGGTCGGCCGGACGAAACGCACCGGGAACCGGGCGACGCAGCGGCTGATAGAACCAGTAGGCCCGATCTTCGGGCGAAATGTCCATCCCCGCAGGCAGCTTCTCCGGCTCCTGGCGTAACCCTGCGGCGCCGGACGCAATCCAGCGTTCCACCACGGCGATCTGCTCCGGCGGCACCTTCTTTTCGGTGGGCGGCATCGCTCCGGTTCGCAGACGCTTCAGGAGCAGGCTGTCGGCCGGCCGGCCGGGCACGATGGCGGGGCCGGCTTGCCCGCCCCGCAGCAAGAACCGCTTCAGGCGCACATCCAGTTTCCCGCGCAGCGTCTCCTCGGACCCATGGCAATCAAAGCAGTACGTCTTGAGGATGGGCCGAACATCGTGTTCGAACGTCACCGCGGGCGGCGATGCTGCGCGCCCAACGGTGCTTCGTGGGGGCGCGGCACTGGCCACACAGCCCAGCGTCCAGACCGCCGCTCCGGCTGCCCACCATCCGGCCTGCCCCCGGCGGCCCACTCCGCGTGTCATTCGGCTACTCACCCCGCCTCCCACTCTATTCGCACGACTTCCAGACTCTTTGTCAATCGGAGGGGGCGCGGGGTTTCAGGTTTCGGCGCAGGATGGGTCGCCACTCCACCATGCACCCGGCGAATCCGGCGCCGTCGGACCCAACGGCAGATGTACTGCTGTGAGCCTACTGCCCCGGCCGCAATCGCACCACCTGCGCGTCTTCGGAATCGCTGGGTGGGAGCGGCGCGCTGAGACTCTCCTCCAACTCGGACCGGGCATGCACATAGGCGCCGGCATCGAGAGCAGCCTGGCGGGCGGCCGATGCCGCCGTTTCCAGCGTGCCGACGCCGGCATCCGCAGCGGAGGCCCCGGACAGCGCCCTGCGCAGGCCGCCGATCTGAGTGCGGATCTCCTCGCGAATGGCCCGCGTCCGCCGCTCCCGCACCCCGTGCTGCAGTTGCGCCTGCCGCTGATCCAGCAATGCCTGCGCCCGTCGCTGCAATGATTGTGCGGTAACCGGATCAGACTCTGTCGCCGCAACCTCGCGGAGGCGGGTCACCTCCGCCATGAGCGTCGCATCGTCGAGTGGCTCCCCCGGGGGCTCCGGCAGGCTCTCGACGGCCTCCCCAAGTGCGACGACAGACTCTCGCAGGCTGCGCTCCATCTCCGGCGGAAGGGTCTGCTGCGTGAGATCCCGCAGCAGACCCAGGAACTCCTTTTCAACCGGATCTGCAACTGCGGCGATCATTGCATCGAGTTCCACGGCGAGGATCGGCCGCCGGCTGAGACTCCGGAACAGCAGATTTCCCGCTGCGATGCCGGCGGGAAGCGTGAGCAGGGGCGGCAGGAGCAGGATTCCCGGTGGCGCAGACTTCTCCGCCACTGCGGCGAAGGCCATCAGCCAGCACACTCCGCCGATGAATCCAATGATTCCCCACCAGGTAACCTGGAGCGACGGACCGGCCGCGGACAGGAGTGCCGCCGACCGCGACTCCTCCAGCCCCGAACCCCAGGACCACAGACGTCCCAGCGCCCCCATCCGCGGCTCCGGGAGAGCCGCCGGTGAGTTGGGGGCGCTGCGTCGTCGGACGATGCGCACGTGCCAACCGGCGGACAGTTCCTGAGGACGAATGAGCATGGTTGTCTCCGCAGAGGGCGCCCGGCACGGCTTCCGCTGGGAGCCCGGCAAGCTACCGGCTGGCCCACCCCCTGCCGTCGTTCCGTTCCCTTACTGCCGGCGCAGGGCAGAACGCCTCAGTCCCGCACTTCGACGGGCGCGCCGCCTGCCGCTGCGCTCTGCCAGGCGGCTTCGCTCAGTTGGATCGTGCGCAGTCCGCAGAGCGGGGGCGCTTCGTTGTCGGCACGCCCCAGAATGACATCCACGAAGGCGTGATCCGGATCGCTCCCCTCGGGGAGCCCGGGAAGTGCGGGTTCCGGCTCCGTATTGCCCCGGCGACGCAGTTCAAGCACCGGCTTGCGGGGCTCCGGGGTCCCCATGGTCCGGTAGTAGAGCCCTGCCCGATCCCCGGTGATGGTCACATCTTCGTAGACGTAACCGCCGATCCCGGGCGCCTGGCCCACAATCGTGATCGCACCCATGGCGCCGCCCTCAAACTGCACGTTGATCGCCATGTTCACATCCACTTCCAGTTCCAGATTCTGCTGGAAGGCCGAGATCGTTTTCGGCTTCAACTGGGTCACGTGCAGGAGGATGTCCACCATGTGGCTGCCGGAGTCGTTCAACTGCCCGCCGCCGCTCAAGTGCGCCAGGTGCCGCCACCCCTTCCCGGCCACCCGGCCCTCGTACCAACTCTGGTACTGCTGCGCCGTCACCAGTTGCAAGTTGCCCAGTTCCTGGGCCGCGATGAAGCCCCGCATCCAGCGGTACAGCGCCTGCTGATGCCGCTGATAGCTCACCATCATCGTCTTCCCCGTCGCCGCGGTCCGATCACACACCTGGCGGGCTTCATCGCTGGTGCAGGTCATCGGCTTTTCGCACAGGACGTGGGCCCCGGCGTCAAGCGCATCCATGATCTGGCGGAAGTGCAGCGTGTGCGGCGTAGAAATCTCGACTGCGTCGGGTTTTGCCGCCTTCAGCATTTCCCCGTGGTCGGAGTAGACGGCGACACCTTCCAGCGACGGAAATGTCTCGCGCGCTACCTTCACGTTGTCGGCGCTCGGCTCCACCACCGCCACGATCTCCACCTCCGGGATCGTGAGTAGCCGGCGAATGTGGCCGCGCATGTTTCCGCCGCAGCCGATCAGACCCATCCGAATCATCTGTGTCTCCTTGTTGAAAGAACTGATCTACGCGCCTGCCGCCAACTGTGCCTGCGCGGCGCCGAGCACTCGCATCGCCGGCAGCACCGCATCGGGGGAGGCCGCAGGGCTGCGCCCCTCCCGGATAGCCGCGAACCACTCCAGATCCTGGTCAAGAATCGCGTCGGCGGGCGCCGGATCGTGAACCAGTCCCTCCGGTCCCCAGAGTTTGCCGTCCCGGTACTCCAGGCAGCCTTCCTCGCCGATCACGAGGTACTCGTGGCGCGGCCACGGGCTGTTGTAGGACATCGCCACGTTGACCAGCACACCCCCCGCGCGGAATTGCACATCCAGATCGAGTGGGATCCCCAATTCCGGGTGCGGCGGCCCGAACTGTGCCCGAACGCTCTCCAGGTCGGGCTCCTGCCCGAGCACCCAGAGGGCCGCGTCCACCACATGCCCGCCGTGATGCCACAAAAGGTTGTCGGTCCACGTGCGCCGGCGGCCCTTCCAGTTCACATTCTCGCGGCGAAGGAAGAACCACCGGAAGACGAGGTGATGGGGGCGCAGTTTCCCCGCCTCCACCCGCCGCCGCAGTTCCACCAAACCGGGGTAGTAGCGCTGAGTGTGCGCGACCTGCACCCGGAGCGCACCCCCGCGCGCGGCCTCAGCCACGGCCTCGGCGTCCGCAAGGGAGGTGGCCAGCGGAATCTCCGGCAGCACATGCTTTCCGGCCCGGAGGCACGCCAGTGTCTGGGCGGCGTGCAGGTCGCTCGGCGACGTGATGATCACCCCGTCCACATCGGAAGCGAGCGCGGCGTCCAGATCGAGCGTCCAGTGGGGGATCTCCCACTCGCGCGCAAATGCTTCGGTGGTGGCTGGATCGCGCCCCACCACCCACGTGACCTCCACGCCGGGTGCGTCTCGCAGCGAGCGAGCGTGGGAAGCCGCGATGCTCCCATATCCAACGAATGCCAGCTTCATCCTGCCGGCTCCTCCGCGAGTTGCCGGAGCACGGATATCATGTCCACAGCGGTCACCACCGCGTCATACCCCTTGTTGCCGGCCTTGACGCCGGCGCGTTCGATCGCCTGTTCCACCGTTTCCGTGGTCAACACACCGTTGATGACCGGTACGCCATGCTCGACGGCCAGCGACTGGAGAGCGCCGGTAACCGAGGAGGCCAGGTGATCGAAATGCGGGGTTGCACCGCGAATGAGCGCCCCCAGACACACGACAGCATCGTACTTTCCGCTGCGGACCAGCGCGCCGGCCACGACGGGGATCTCGAACGACCCGGGCACCCAGGCCACATCCACTGCAGCGGCATCGCCGCCGTGTCGCTCCCACGCTTCCTCGGCTCCCTGGAGCAGCGCCCGCGTGATGAAATCATTGAACCGCGCCACCACTACCCCCAGGCGCATGCCGGTTGCCGTCAGGCGACCGACCACCACTCTTCCCATCCGGTTATCCTCGGTTTCGTTCCGGCTCCAGTTGGTCCGGCAAGTCGCGTCCCAGTTTGTCCCGTCTTGTTTCCAGATAGCGCTGACTGTCCGAGTTGACGTCGCCGGTCAACGGCGCCACCTCCACCCTCATTCGGCTCGACCGTGTTCAGTCCCTGTTCCTGCAGCGCATGGACCAGGAACTTGTTCGTCAAACCCATGCCGCGTCCTCCATGCCCTTGTAGTTGGCTACAACTCGAAACCCGCCGCTGCCGCCGCCCGTCGTTTCGCAGGGCAAAGTAGAGGTGGACATCCCCAACCGGGGTCATCTCCGGGCGCCGACGTTTCGACCCACGCCGTATCCAGCCGCGGCAAGACGAAGACCGGGTGCTCAGCTCAGACCCGGAGGAGTGGGGGAGCCAGGTCGGGACGGGGCAGGATGCGCGTCTGTTCTGCGGCGCTCTCCGGATCCCCGTCGCGGCAGCGATCGCCCAGGCTAGCCCACCGGGTCACCCGTCAACACCATTCCGAGTTACCGTTGAATAGGAATGTCTGAACGTTGCTTCTCGGGGTATGATACCCATAGCTCGCCGGTCGTTCTCCCCTCAGGAGCGAGCGGGAAGCCGGGCCTCCGTCATCGCCCTCTCGAGATACCTCCATGCCCTCACCCTTTCCCGGAATGGACCCGTATCTCGAGGCACCTGCGTACTGGCAAGACTTTCATCTGGCGCTTGCCCCGGAGATGCAGGCTCAGCTCAATCCGAAGTTGGGACTGCGGTACTACGCCGAACTCGGAGCCTACCGGGCCTTTGAGGAAGTGGGCATCAGCTCCAATGGAGCGGACGGGAGCAGCGGCAAGCAGCGCTTCGAGCCGGACGTTTCCATCGTCACGGGATCGGTTCGGCGCCCGGTCGGCGGAGCATTGCCGGTACCCACAAGTCCCCCACCGGTGCTCAGCGCCATCCCGATGCCGGTGGAACGCAGAATTCTTCGGGTGGAGATTCGAGAGGTGCGCGCCGGCGGACTGGTAACCGCAATCGAGATCCTCTCTCCATGGAACAAGCAGCCGGGAGCGCGCGCGCACGGGGACTACCTGCGAAAGCGGGAAATACTGCTCCAATCATGGGTGCATCTGATTGAAGTGGATCTGCTGCGCGGCGGACTGCGGCCACCACTTGCACGACCGGTTCCGGACGCGCCCTATTATGTGGGGCTGAGCCGGTCCGAACGGCGGCCGATCGTAGAAGTCTGGCCGATTCCACTGTGGGCGCCACTGCCGGTAGTTCCCGTTCCGTTGCTTGAGCCGGACCCGGATGTGCCGCTTGATCTGCAGGCCGCGGTGGACTCAGTGTACAGCCGGGCGGCCTATGACCGCCGCGTGGACTACCGGGGCCGGGTTCCGCCCCCGCCGCTGACGCTGGAGGAAGCGGAGTGGGTCGCACGGCTGCTTGCCCAGGCAGACGGGCGCAGGGGGACCGACGATTAGTCCGCATTCCAGGCACACTCTCCACGGAACCGACGGAAGCGCTCCTCGCGCTGCGGCACTGGTGAGGAGTGGGGGGCGGTGCACCAGACGGCCAGCCGGGAAGTCAGCAAAGAGCAGGGACATCCGTACGGGAAACTGCCTGCACCCCAGGCGCATGCCGGTGGCCGTCGGGCGACCGACCGCCACTCTTCCCATCCGGTTATCCTCGGTTTCGTTCCGGCTCCAGTTGGTCCGGCAAGTCGTGTCCCAGTTTGTCCCGTTTCGTTTCCAGATAGCGCTGATTGTCCTCGTTGACCTCACCGGCGAGCGGCACCACCTCCACGACCGAGAGACCGTAGCCGTGCAGGGCGGACCGCTTGCGCGGGTTGTTGGACATCAGGCGCATGGAGCGCACACCCAGATCGTACAGTATCTGTGAACCGATGCCGTAGTCGCGCATGTCCGGCGGATAGCCGAGATGCTGATTCGCCTCGACCGTGTCCAGTCCCTGGTCCTGCAGCGCATAGGCCCGGATTTTGTTCGTCAAACCGATGCCGCGCCCTTCGTGTCCCTGCAGATAGAGCAGCACCCCGCTTCCCTCGCGGGCAATGCGCTCGAGCGCCCGATCCAGTTGGGCGCCGCAGTCACACCGCCGGGAGCCGAGGATATCGCCGGTCATGCAGCCGCTGTGCACGCGCACGAGCGTGGGCTGACCGGGATCCACCGAGCCCATCACGAGCGCGAGATATGGCTTGGAATCCACGGTGGTCTCGTATGCATGCGCGGTGAATTCGCCGTAGCGGGTGGGAAGGCGTGCGGAAGCCTCGCGGCGCACCAGGCTCTCGGTGCGCCGCCGATGGGCGATGAGGTCGGCGATGGTGAGAATTCGCAGGTCGTGCACGGCGCAGAATTCCTGCAAATCGGGCAGGCGCGCCATTTCGCCGTCGGGTTTTTTGATCTCACAGATCACACCGGTCGGATGGAGTCCGGCGAGTTGTGCCAGATCCACCGCCGCCTCGGTGTGTCCCGCGCGCATCAGGACACCGCCCCGCGCCGCGCGCAGGGGACGCACGTGGCCGGGACGCAGCAGGTCCGGCGCCTGCGTCCGGGGGTCCGCGAGCAGGCGAATCGTGTGCGCCTGCTCGCGCGCGGAAATTCCGGTGGTGGTCCCCTGGCGGGCATCCACCGTGACCGTGAAGGCGGTGCCGAGGCGAGCCGTGTTTTGCCCCACCATCAAGGGCAATTCCAGGGCATCGAGGCGCGGACCCTCCATCGGAACGCAAATCCACCCGCGCGCGTGGGTCTCCATGAAGTTGATCGCTTCCGGAGTCACGAACTCCGCAGCCATCACGAGGTCGCCTTCGTTCTCCCGGTCTTCGCTGTCCACCACTACCAGCATCTTGCCGGCGCGGATCTCGGCGACCGCCGTTTCTACAGTGCAGAAGGTCATCGGGTGCTCCTCATTCGCCACGCGGCAGAAAACCGAGCAGCCGTTCCACATACTTCGCCAGAATATCCACCTCGAGGTTCACCCTGTCGCCCGGCACCCGCTCGCCCAGATTGGTAACCGCGAGCGTATGCGGAATGAGAACCACTTCGAACCAGTCGTCTCCCACACCCGCCACCGTCAGGCTCACCCCATCCACAGCGATGGAGCCCTTTTCCACCACGTAACGCAGCATCGGGGGCGACACGCGAAACCGGAACCGGTGCGAGTTCCCCTCTTCCACACGGGACGCGAGTTCCGCAGTGCCGTCCACGTGTCCCTGCACCAGGTGCCCATCCAGGCGCCCGTCTGCGCGAACAGGTCGCTCCAGATTTACCCGGGCCCCCGGAGCGAGCGTCCCGAGACTTGTGCGACGAAGTGTCTCGGTCACGGCGTCAAAAGCGAGCCGGACGCCATCCACGTCCACGGCGGTGAGGCAGCAGCCATTCACGGCGATGCTGTCACCGACCCGCACGCCCGCAGCGATGCTCGCGGCGTTGACCACGAGGCGAGCGCCATCCGCCCGGACCTCGATCTGTGTGACCACGCCCGCTAACTCGACAATCCCGGTGAACATGTCACTGCCTCTGGTAGAAATGTGAAAGTGAGGGAGAGCGGGGTGATCGGGATCTGAGCGCAGTCGGGCCCCAGGAGATCGCGCTACCTACACCTCGGACTGTCCCATCCGGGCGCGCATTTCCGCCATCTGGCGTTCCAGTTCGCGCAGGCGCTGTTCTCCCTCGGCAACCCGCGCTTCCGCCGCCGCCCGCTGCGCGGCCTCGTCGTGCGC
>SYMT01000430.1 GCA_005805375.1 Actinomycetota bacterium | reverse complement strand
GTCGGGTGTCAGGGCCGGGGGTCGGGTGGGATCAGTTGGGGGCATGGACGAGTTCGCCATCGAGGAGGACGAGCTCGACTTCGAGAACGACCTCCGCCCCCCCACACCCGACACCCGACTCCCCACACCCCACACCCCACACCCGCAGGTTCGCGAGAAGTCCAGGGCGAACCTTCTGACGACTCACCACACACACAGGAGTAACGTGACCATGATCGGAATTTCCTTCCACTCGGGCGGGATGCAGGACAAGCCGTTTGCCTGGGTCGCCCAGCACCTCGGCTCCCTCGGCTACGACGCCGTGGAGATCGTGTGCGGGCCGACCGCGCACATCCGCACCAGCGAGCCGCTCGACCGCCAGTTGGATGCCGCCGCCGAGGTGCTGGCGAAGAACGGGCTCCGCGCTGCCGCCATCAATCCCTACGGGGTGAAGGCGCTCCCGCAGTACGCGCAGGAAGCGGACAGCTACGAGTTCTATACGAAGCTGGTGGACATCGCCGTCGCCCTTCAGGCGCCGACGGTGAACTTTCTCCCCGGCCGCTTCCCGGACAGTTGCGCGAGCGCCTGGCGCAAGATCGTCGAGGTCGCCAAACCGATCCTGCACTATGCGGGAGAGCGCGGCGTCAATCTCACCATCCACAACCACGAGAACATGGTGCTGGACACCCCCGACAAGACCCGGCTCATCATCGAGCAGGTGGGCCTTCCCAACCTGAAATCCCTCTGCGACATCACGAACTACTACATTCTGGGCAGCGATGTCGCCGCGGCAGTCGAGCGAGTCGGCGCCCTCACCATCCACTGCCACCTCAAGGGAGTGATCGGCAAGTTCCCCTTCAACCATTTTCTGGTGCCGGGCGAACCCGGCGATGAGTTCCCCTTCGATGACTTTGCCCGCGCGCTCGGTCGCGTCGGCTACACCGGCTGCATCAGTGTGGAGACCTTCTCGTTCTGGCGCGAGGACAAGGCGAAAATCGCCTACGACATGATCTCCACCCGTCTTGCCGCACTCGGACTGCGCGAGTTGCGGGCCCCGGCCGCATGACCTCCTCCCCCTCCCCCCGGCCGCTTCGGGTGGGGATTGCGGGACTGCGACGCGGGGCAGCTCTGCTCCGCGTCCTGGCCCACGAACCCCGGGCGACCCTCGCCGCCGTCTGCGATACGGACGCCAATCGCCTGCAGGCCGTGGCCCGGGAACACCGGATCCCCGCTGCATTCAGCGATTATCGGAAGTTCTTGAGTGCCGGGCTGGATCTCGTGGTCGTGGCAACGCCGATGCCGTGCCACGCGGCACACTCCATCGCCGCGCTGGAGGCAGGCGCGCATGTTCTCTGTGAGGTCCCTGCCGTGGCGCAACTCGCCGAGGCCGAGAGCCTCGTGCGGGCGGCTGAAGCAGCTCCCGGGCTGTACATGCTGGCAGAAAACTGCTGCTACTGGGCCTTTGTGGAAAGCTGGCACACGCTGGTCGCGGGCGGTCGTCTCGGAGAGCCGACGTACGCGGAAGCGGAGTACGTCCACGACTGCCGCGGAATGCTGCGCGAACCGGACGGCGCCCCCACCTGGCGCGCCGCCCTGCCCCCCATCGTCTACTGCACACACAGCCTCGGCCCGATTCTGAAGGTAATCGGCGGACGCTGTGTGACGGCGGTGGGCATGAACTCCGGAAGCCGCCTCTCCCCGGAGTTGGGCACTCTGGACCTCGGCGTGGGCCTGTTCCAGACCGACCGCGGCGTGCCGATCCGCATCCTCTGTGCCTTCGGCGTGGCCCGGCAGCCCGCGTTTCATGCCTACACGGTCTACGGCACCCGGGGTTGCCTCGAACGTCCGCGCCAGAAGGACGAAACGATCGCCTACTTCGACGACGTGCCCGAACTGACCGGGATGATGACCCTTCCGCTCGGTATCCAGCATCGGAACGCTCCCCGACACGCCCTGGCGGGAGGGCACGGCACCGCGGAGTATGCCATGATCCGCTCCTTCCTCGACGCCATCTCCGAGGGCCTCCCCTCCCCCATTGATGTGTACGCAGCACTGGACATGAGCCTCCCCGGCCTCTGCGCCCACGAATCCGCACTGCAGCACAGCGCGCCGGTGCCGGTCCCGGATTTTCGCAGTTAGAGTCCGGTTCGGCCGTCTCCTCACTCACCCCACGCCCCATGCCCCACACCCCACACCCCACACCCTACACCCTACACGCTACACCCGACGCTCCCCTGGTAGCGATCGGCCTGATGTCCGGCACGTCCGCCGACGGTGTAGACGCCGCGCTGGTCCGGCTGCACCCGGACGCGAGCCACGTGCGCGCCGAACTGCTCGCCCATGAGACGTTTCCCTATCCCGAGGCCATCCGGGAGACGATCTTTTCTTGCTTCGAGAACCAGGCAGGGGTCCGCACCCTCTGCCTCTTGCACGCGGCCCTGGGAGACATGTACGCCGACGTGGCCGAGCAGGTCTGGACCCGGGCTGCTCTGCCCTCATTGGCATTCGTCGCCTGCCACGGCCAGACGCTCTGGCACGAACCGGACCCCCAGATGGTGGCCCCCTCCAGCCGTAAGCAGCCTCCCTTGCAGCGCCTGAACGCACGCGGCACCTTTCAGCTCGGCGAGGCGGCCCGGATCGCGGTGCGGTTGGGCGTGCCGGTGGTGTCCGACTTCCGGCAGCAGGACATCGCTCTGGGGGGCGAGGGGGCGCCGCTGGTACCGTATGTGGACTACCTGCTCTTTGCCGATCCTCAGGTGAACCGGGCGATCCAGAACCTCGGCGGCATCGGCAACGTCACCTACCTGCCGGCAGGCTGTGCCCCGGACCGCATTCTGGCGTTCGACACCGGCCCCGGCAACTGCTGGATAGATGCAGCCGTCGAAATGAGCACCCAGGGCAGCAGGAAGTACGACGTGGACGGGAAACTTGCCCGCCGTGGGGTGGTGGAGGAACGCTGGCTGCACCTCCTGCTGGAAGATGATTACCTCCAGCGCCCCCCGCCGAAAAGTTGCGGGCGTGAATGGTACAACTGGGACCGCCTCTCAGCGCTCTGGGACTCCGGACTGCGGGGCGCGAACCTCGTCGCCACGGTCACGCAGTTCACGGCCGAGACCATCGCGCTCGGCTACCGGCGGTGGCTGGGACCCGTGGACGAAGTGATCCTCGGCGGCGGTGGCACGCGCAACCCGGAACTGGTGCGCCGCGTCCGTGCGGCGCTCGCTCCTGCCCGGGTGGCGCTGCACGAGGATCACGGTATCAACGGAAGCGCGAAGGAAGCCATCGCCTTCGCCATCCTGGGCTACGAGACGCTGCGCGGCCGGCCCTCCAACGTCCCCTCAGCTACCGGCGCCCGACGCGCGACCATCCAGGGGAAGATCTGCTGGGCATAGGCACAGGGTGTGGGGTGTGGGGTGTGGGG
>SYMT01000429.1 GCA_005805375.1 Actinomycetota bacterium | reverse complement strand
GAACGTCGGCGTCCCGCCGGCCTCGCCGGGGCAATCACAGGGTGTTGCCCCTACGTCCCGTCAAACGCCCGCACCATCCGGTAGTTCACGAACGCCACGCCACGGGTGACCACCGTCTGCCGGGTCACGACCACAAACCCGTGCGCCCGGAAGAACGGCAGGGCGGTGATGCTCGCTTCCACGTGCAGTTCGGCGCCACCGCGGCGTTCCGCCTCGGCCACCACGGCAGCAAGAAGCGCCCGCCCGATCCCTTCGCGCTGGCGGTCGGCATGCACGTACAGCCGGTCCAGATGCCCATCGGGCGCCAGGTCGGCAAAGCCCACGAGGATGCCGCCGGACTCAGCCACCACGGCAAAGCGCCCCTGCATGGATGCCGCCCATTCGCCGACCGAAATCTCATCAGGCGCCCAGGCCCGTACCTGCTCCGGAGTGTAGTCCCCGAGGTTCACCCGGCGCACGGTGTTCCGAAACAGCGACACGACTGCGGCGGCGTCTGCCGGAGTGAAGCGCCGGATGGTCATGCGTATCCGCCGGCGGAAAGTACCGGGTGCACGCGACTCGTCAAGCGGGCTGCCCGGCACGACGCGCCAGCCACATCACCCGGGCTCGGCCGCGCCCGGGTAGGGCAAAATCGAGTCCCGGACGGTAGATCTCCGCCAGGTAATAGCGGTCCCCGTCGCGGAGCACGACGCCGTTCAGGGTGAGCAACTCCAGATCCTGATGGCTCAGCTTCAGGTCTTCAGGGGCGAACGGGGCGGTACGCTGCGCTTTTGGCGCGCGCTCCAACCTCTGCAGGACCTCTCCCAGCGCGGCGTGCTCCTGTCGTACTTCGCTGATTTTTTCTTTGCTGCACTCCGGGAGTGCGTTCCGAATGGCCTGCGGAGTCAGCACCCGGTCACCCCACCCGCGATCCTGGACCGAGTGCCCGGCAGCGAGATGCAGGAGGCGCACAAGATCGCGCGCCTGGATCTGTCCGCGCAGATCCGAGAGCGCGGACAGCACCCAGTCTGCGGCGCGTGCCTCACGGGAATTCTCACCCCCCAGCTTGCGTCCCCAGAGGGGGATCAGCCGCTCGGCGAGCGCCTCTTCGTTCAGGCCAGCCAGTTCGGCCGGACTCACCCGCGGTCCGTCGACATGCTCCGCGATCCAGAGAACAAGTCGCAGTGCCTCCTCCCGGTTCCAGCGGAGTTCATACGGGTCATAGCGTTGCAAGAATTGCCCCGAATTCTGGCGTACGGCCGAGAGAATCAGATCCCGCCGCACGAACAGCACCATGCCCAGGGGCCTCCCCGGTTCCTGGCGCAGGCGCTCCGGGACCTCTTGCAGCAAGGCACGCAAAGCTTGCTGCTGGCGCGCGTCGTCTGCGATGTCCTGCAGCAGGTCTTCCAGCCCATCCATCAACAGAATGAGTTGCTGTCCTGTCTCACGCAAGAAGCGGAACAAGTGGGCGGCAGCCTCATCGTCACCCACGCGGAAGCCGAGGCTCCAGGCGAAGAGATTCAGCCAGCACTGGCGCCACTGCGTTTGGTCCAGGTCCTCGTTCAGCCACTTCCGGATGCGGGCCCGTGCCTCGCTCGGAGCCTGCGGTGTGGTGTGCAGCACTGTGCCAGCCACAGCAGCTCGGATATCCCGCAATAGATGCTCAGTGCCGTCGTTCAACGACTGCGGCAGGAGCAGCGGAAACACCGGCGTCTGAGACAATCCACCCGCGTGGCTCGCGCCCGCGTCGGTCGCCTGCTGCACAAACGCGTCCCACGTCTTGAGTCGGGCCAGTTGGAGGAATGTGTAGGTTTTCCCTGCCCCCTTAGCTCCAACCATGACCACCACCGGCACGCGATTCTGGTGCTCCGCGGCCAGGTTGCGCAACGACGTGGTCGGGAGAAAACCCTCCCCGCCTCCTGCTTCCGCATAGATGAGCGCCTTTGCACGGTCTCGCAGACGTGTGCGTCGTTCCCGCAGAGACATGCTCGGTTGTGGCTCGACAGAACTTCGCACCGGCAAGGCATCAACTAGCACCGCGAGGGAAGCACCCACGTCGAACTGCTCGATGCGCAGCCGTGCCGTTTGCCACTCCTCCGGAAGAGCAAGCAAGCGCTGATCAAACGATGTGGAGATGGCGTTGTTGTCGGAACTGACAGCACCCTGGATCACCTCGGCGACCGCCGCGTTGAGCTCGTCCTGGGCGGTCGCGAAGGCCTCGGAGGCCCGTTGTTCATCCGTCACCTGGGTGAGCAGTACCCGCGGGATGGGATCCCCGTCCCGGAGCGACGGAGCGGCGGACGCCAGCAGCTTGAGCACAACTCTCGTACCCGACAGCGACTGCCCGGCAAGGGTAGTCACGAGCACCCGTTGGACGCGCGGGTCCAGGAGCAACCCTGCCGAGAGTTCGCAGAGCCCGGCCCGCAAGTCCACAATCACCGCGTCGGCATGCACCGCACCTCCCAGTTCGGCCAGGACCCGAGTCAGGACGTACGGGTCAGATGCCCCGCGCGAGAGATGCTCCGGACGGATCTCCAGCGCGGCAGCCTGGCTGTCGTTGCGAATGGCGGGCAGCACGCAGATGTCATCCAGGATCTGGGCTCGCAACTGCGCAGCCGCCAGGCGAATGGCCTCCCGAGCGTCGGCGGACTCGTCCCCATGCACCAGTGCCAGGACGTCGGCCAGAGCAATCGCCGGGTCGGGGATCCGTGAACGCACCAAACCCGTGATCCCCGGCGCCTCGAGGTCACCATCCACCAGCAGCACCCGCTTCCGCTTTTGCGCCAGCAAGAGGGCGAAAGCTACCGCATGTATTGTGCGCCCGACCCCGCCTTTGAAGGAATGGAAGGCGAACACCGGCGGCAGCTCCGCGGGCAGCGGCGCCGGGGGGTCGCTCTCGGTCTCCCGCAGCACATAAGTACTGCGAGCCAGGGTCGGGGCCGGCCGCGGGGGGATCTCCGGCTCGTCCGTCTCCTCAATCCAGACTGGAAACGGACGAGGTGCCCCCGGGATTTCTTCGAGAATGATCGTCCCAGCCGCGCCACTCACCCCGTTTTCCGCCCGGTAGCGGGGCTCAAAGCAGTCGTGCAGCCACGGTGCGACGTGACTCGCCCTGCCCGGCAGCACCCCCAGCGTCAGCCCATCCCAATAGGCACGGCCCCACAGGAGCCACTCGGGCCAGTCCGTCCTGGCGCGCCGCCGGAGCACTTCATCCACATCCACCCAGGTGTAGAGGCGTACGTCGCCCGGAATCATCGTCGTCGTTCCTCTTCTCTTAGCAACGTCCGAAACTCGCGCAGCAGCTTGACCAGTCGTTGCTCATCAACGGGATCCACCTGCACGCCGTACCGCCACGCCTGATGCACGCGATCCGGGGGCCAACTGTCTCTCCTATTTCTCGCCGCGTGGAACGCCTTCCAGTCCGGCAGGCGTTGGGGTAGGATCCGAAGGCGTTTGGCCCACTCCCCGAGATCATGCCCGCGGTCCCTCACCAGCCCCTGGTACTCGACGGGTAACTGTTCCAGCCGGTTCTTCCGGTTGCGGAGAAGGGACACTGACTTCAAGCTGCACTCGGCGGCGTAGAAGAGCAGCAGGTACGCCGATGCAGATGCATGTTCTCCTGCCGCATCGGAGTGATCCTGTGCTGCGCGGGACAACTCGGCCGGTCCAGCCGGGACCCGACCCTGCCCCGAAGGCGAGACGTGGGCCAGATCATCAGCCAGAACCTTCAACTTCGCCACCAACTGATCGAGTTGATGCACGCCATCAGCCGTCGCAGCCGGACTGCCCGCCTGGGAACGCAATGTGTTGCAGGTGGCTTGGATTTCGGCGGCGCTGTCTCGGACTGCCTTAACAAACACCTGTCTTGGATCGGCTCCGGCCACGGGCTCGCCCCTCCAGCGTCTTCATCACGGGTCACCGCACAAACTACATTTCGCCGGAAGCGGCGTCAAGCCCTGCCGTCGCGCGCGCGCCGCCTCCAGGTCCTGCTCAGGGCCCCACGCCCTTCAGCGTCTTCTCCACGATGCGGAGAAACTCTTCGTTGCTGCGCGTGCCGGAGAGGCGGTCAATGAGCAGTTGGGTGGCCGCGACAGTGTCGAGCGCGGCCAGCGCCCGGTGCAGTTTCCAGATCTGGCGGAGCGTTGCCTCGTCGTGGAGCAGTTCGTCGTGGCGAGTGCCGGACTTCTTGATATCTATGGCGGGGAAGATGCGCCGCTCTTGCAAGCCGCGATCCAGGTGCACCTCCCAGTTCCCGGTGCCCTTGAATTCTTCAAAGATCATCTCGT
>SYMT01000428.1 GCA_005805375.1 Actinomycetota bacterium | reverse complement strand
GCGGGAGGAGCTGCGGCCCCAACTGAGCCAGGAGCTGCGTGCGGAACTCGTACCATTGATCCGGGACGAACTCACGCCATTGATTCGGGACGAGCTCACGCAGCAGGTGATGCTGCGTACGCTCTTGAAGCTGCTCGAGCAACGGTTCGCACCGCTGCCGGAACCACTGGAGGTGCGCCTGGCGGCGGTCGAGGCTCCGGAGGCACTGGACCGGCTGTTGCTTGCAGTAGCACAGGCAGGCACGCTGGCCGACTTCGAGAAGGAACTCGCGCGTCTGGCCGCTGGATAGACAGTCCAACGGCACTCGAAAGGTCCGGCGCCACAGTATCTCGAATGTCCCACACGATGGCCTCTGGTGTGCAGGAAGGAAACAACCTTCTGGACGGCAGACACTCTACCGTTGGATCAGCGGACGAGAGGAGATGAGGCGGATGGCGGAGCAGAAGCGGCTGGCGGGACAGGTGGCGTGGATCACCGGGTCGTCGCGCGGGATCGGGAGGGTGCTGGCGGAGCGGCTCTGTGCCGAGGGCGCCACGGTGGCCGTGCACGGCACCCGGTTCGACTCCCCGCGTACGTTTGGCGAAGGTGAGTCGATGGAACAGGTGGCCGCTGATGTGGCGACAGTTGCGAAAGGAACTGCCATCTCGGTGTGGGGCGACCTGATGAACGAAGCGGAAATCGCCCGCATAGTTGGTGAGATTCGGGAGCGGTGTGGGCGTATTGATATTCTGGTGAATTGTGCGGGGGGCGATATCGGCGCGGGAGGCACCGGCGTCGGGAAGGGGGGACGGCCCGATCCCGATGATTGCCTGCACATCCCTCTGCCGGACATTCGCGCCGTGCTGGATCGCAACCTTCTCACCTCCATTCTTTGCTGCCAGGCGGTGGCGGACGAGATGATTGCCCGCAAACAGGGCCGCATCATCAACATCGGGAGCACGGCAGGCACCTACGGGCGTGACAGTGGTTCGATCTATGCCGTGGCGAAGGCGGCGGTGCATCACTGGACCCGCTGCCTGGCCGCCCAACTCCGGCCGCACAATGTGGCCGTCAATTGCGTTTCTCCCGGCGGCACGGTTACGCAGCGGTTTCTCACCATCCACCGGGTGGACGAGGAGCGCCTGGTCGAAGAGGGGACCCTCATGCGCTATGGTCGGCCTGGCGAGGTCGCGGCCTTGGTCGCGTTCCTGGCCTCCCCTGAAGCGCAGTACGTGAGCGGCCAGATCATCCGGGTAGATGGGGGAGAGTTCCCGTTCGCCGCCTGAGCTGCTCCGGGGAGGCGAATGGTGGCTGGACCCGGGGCGCCGTGCAGGCAGCACAGAGGCAGTCGTCTGAAAAGCGAATCAGGAAGCTGAGAGCACACAAGATGGAACGAAGAACAATGCTGCGCGGCCTCGCGCTGATCGGGGCGGTGGGAGCCGGGGCAGCGGCGCAGCAGGGGAAGAAACGAATGCTGAAACTGACGCTTCGCTCCCGGCAGGCCGAGCCCGGTGGGGCGTTCCGGGCGACGGAGCGCCGGCAGGAATGGGCCCCGTCGCAGACGGCGATCATCGTTTGTGACATGTGGAACCAGCACTGGTGCCGGGGCGCCACACAGCGTGTTGGTGAGGTCGCCCCCCGGATGAATCGCTTCCTGGAGACGGCGCGAGAGCGCGGCGTGTTCATTATCCACGCCGCCAGTTCCTGCATGGCGGCCTACGACGGGACTTCCGCCCGCCTGGCCGCCCGAAATGCCCCCGCCGCCAGCCACCCGAAGGAGATCGGTCAGTGGTGCTATCGTATCCCGGCCGAGGAGCAGGGTGAATATCCGCTCGATCAGTCGGATGGCGGCTGCGACGACGAGCCGAAGTGTGACGGAGGCAGTCCCTGGACCCGGCAGACCGACCTCCTGCGTATTGACGATCGGGACGCCATCAGCGACTCCGGCACGGAAATCTGGAATCTGTTTGAGGCACGTGGCATCCGCAATGCCATGCTTCTCGGTGTCCACACAAACATGTGTGTGCTCGGCCGGCCCTTCGGGCTCCGCAATCTCGCCCGCTATGGGAAGAACGTCGTGCTTGTGCGCGACCTGACCGACACAATGTATAATTCCCGCGCCCGCCCGTTCGTGAACCACTTTCGAGGCACCGACCTCATCGTCGAGCACATCGAAAAGTTCGTCTGTCCCACGATCACCTCCGATCAGGTGCTGGGCGGAAAGCCGTTCCGGTTCGCGGCCGATCCCGACCGGTAGGGCGAGGGCGGCCGCGTACTGGATGCCCGGCGATATCCGGGTACGTGCGTCGCCGCATCACCGGACTCGCAATCAGAACTCGAGCGCATGAAACGTAACGTTGCCTGGCCCTACACGGCTGCTCCGGTTGCGGTCTTGTGTGCACTGGCGGTAGGTGCCGTCAGCCAGACTGCGTCTCCGCAGGTGCTTGATCCGGCGGACGCTCGGGAGCGGGTGCGCGATCCGCGATGGGTCATTGTGGATGCACGCGATCCTGATGCATTCAATGGGTGGGCACTGGGAGGTGAGGCGCGTGGGGGACACGTGCCGGGTGCGGCAAACTTCGCGACGGCCTGGCTGGAGCAGGATCGGAAGGGTATTCGGGAGCGTCTCACGCCGCGGGGGGTGTTGGGGACTCGCCCGCTACTGGTGTATGGCCGGGACACGGCAGAAGGGGAGCAAGCTGCTGCCTTACTGCGGCGGCGATTCCGCGTGGCGCCGGAGCGATTGCACGTCCTTAGAGGCGGTTTCGCCGCGTGGAGCGCCGACCCGAAGTTGCCGGTGGACCGGTTGGCGCGCTGGGATCGCCTCGTTCCTGCCGCCTGGTTGGCACGAGCCGTCCAGGAGAATTCGGCGGTGCGAATTTACGAGGTGGGTTGGCGTAAGGAGGCGGAGTACGCGAAAGGGCACGTCCCCGGCGCCGTTTATTTTGATAGCGAACGATTCGAAGTCGGACCCCTCTGGAGTGTGATTCCGGCGGCCGACCTGACCCGCGCGTTGACTGCTCTCGGCATTACCAGCGCTACGCCGACCGTCCTGTACGGTCGCGACCCAATGCCTGCCTTCCGTGCTGCGGTGGTGCTGATGTACGCCGGGGTGCGAGACGTGCGGGTCCTGAACGGGGGGCTCGCGGCGTGGACCCGGCACGGGAGGGCGCTGGAGCACGGGAGCGTCCGGGCAACAGCGGCGCGTGATTTCGGCGCCCGGGTACCGGATCAGCCGTCTCTGGTCACCGGCATCGCGAACGCCCGCCGGCTACTGGCTGGACCGAACTCAGTGCTGGCGGACGTACGCTCCTGGAAGGAGTATGTGGGGGAGATCACCGGGTACGCGGACTTAAAGCAGAAAGGGCGGATCCCGGGCGCTGTGTGGGGTGGGGGCGGCAGCGATGTGAGCCAGATGGAGCACCTGCGTAATCCCGATGGGACAGTGCGCGACTATCACGACATCGCGCGCCGGTGGGCTTCGGCGGGCATTGTCCCCGAGAAGCAGGTGGGTTTCTACTGTGGTACCGG
>SYMT01000427.1 GCA_005805375.1 Actinomycetota bacterium | reverse complement strand
CGCCGCTGAGCCCGGCGCGGCCCGCGGCGAGCCGGGGACTTCCGCCCGTGCCCGCAGCACCGCGGTCCGGCCCCGCTTCTCGGTGGCGGCGACGGCCTGCGCGGCCCGCGCGGCCTGGGCCTGAAGGGCCGCAATCTCGGTCGTGCGTCGCGCCTGCTCATCAAGGCGTGCCCCGAGAGTCGAAGCGGATGCGAGCCACGCCTTCGCCAGTTCTCCGCGGAGAGTCTGTTTGCGCTCCGCGAGTTCTCCGCGGTTCTTCGTCAGGACATCCGGTGCGTCCACCACCACCTGCCCGGGGCGGCAGCTTGCGAAGACGCCGTAGAGGGCATAGAAGTCCTCCTGGCTGATCGGATCGAACTTGTGGTTGTGGCAGCGCGCACAGGAGACCGTCAGGCCGAGAAACGTTTTTGAGAAGACGTCGATCTGGTTATCCACCACCTTGACCTGGTCTTCCAGGGCGTCCACCGGGATGTAACCCAGTTCTCCCATCCGCAGTTGCGCGGTCCCGAGGATGGACTCATTCCACTTCTCGGTGGGGTTCAAGCGGGGGTGGGGGAGGAGGTCGCCGGCCAGGTGTTCCCGCATCAACTGGTCGTACGGGACGTCTGTGTTGAACGCACGGATGAGGTAGTCCCGGTACTGCCAGGCCATCGGCAGCACCGGATCGCCCTGGCTGCCGTGCGACTCCGCATAGCGGACCAGATCCATCCAGTGGCGCGCCCAGCGCTCCCCGAAGGCGGGCGCGGCGAGCAGCCGATCCACTACCTGCTCGTAGGCCGAAGGAGAGCGATCCGCGAGAAATGCCTCCATTTCCGCCGGGGTAGGAGGAAGGCCACGGAGGGCAAATGTGACCCGGCGCAAGAGTGTCCGGCGGTCCGCGGGGGCCGCCGGCGCCAGTCCGCGCTGCTCCAGTTTCGCGAGGAGGAAGCGGTCCACAGGATGGGAAGACCACGCCGAAGTCCGCACCGGGGGAACCGCCGGATTCCGGAGCGGCGCAAAGCTCCACCACTTTCGGCGCGCCGCAAACACGGCCGGCCACGATGAGGCGGCATCCGGTGGGGTCGCAAGCGCCGCCGGGGCCGGAGCTTTGTCGCGCGGATCCGGTGCGCCCATGGCGACCCACTTCTCGAATTGGGCGATCACTCCCGGTGCGAGTTTCGCCTCTCCACGGGGCATCTCCAGCCCCGGGAGTGCGTGCCGCAGCACGGACAGCAACCGGCTCTGCCCGGGTTTGCCGGGGTTCACCACGGGCCCGCGGGCGCCCCCCGCGCGCAGACCGGCGCGGGAATCGAGCGCGAGGCCCCCCTGCGTGGAGCGGGTGGAGTTGTGGCAGCGATAGCACCGGGTTGCCAGCACCGGCCGAATGTGCGTCTCAAAAAACTCCACCTGTGCCGCTGTCGGAGCGGAATCAGGATCGCCGCGCCCGGGAAGTGCGATGAACACGAGGGTGAGCGATGAGATGAGCGCAAGCGTGACCGTCATTGGTCGTGCGGCGTGATTCAGCATAATTCCTCTCGGTGATGTCCCGCGGAGCAGTTCTCCGTCCGGACGACCCGTCTCCTGCTTCCCCTTCGCATCCACGAGAGGATGATTGCGCATGCACGCCGGGAGCCGTCCGTCCCGGTCGCCGGAGCGCTGCCATTACGGCCCCTGGGCTTCCCGGCAAATCAGATCGGCTGCATCGAGTAGCCCCTCCAGCCGGTCCCGCGCGCCGGGGTTGACCCCCGTTTCACTCCCGACGAGGAGCCCGGGCACTCCCGCCGCCAGGCCCGCCAGGATGTCACTATCACGGTCCCCGACGATCCAGCACCGGGGCAACTGCAGGTCGAGCATCCGGGCGGCGGCACGGAGCATTCCCGGCTCCGGCTTGCGGCACGCACAGGGCCGGGCAAGCACCGCCACGCTCCCCGCGGGGTGATGTGGACAGAAGAAGATTCCGTTGAACTGCACTCCCTCGGCCTCCACCAACTGCTCAAGCCGATCATGTACCGCCGCCAGGCGCTCCAGCGTGAAATACCCGCGCGCCGCGCCGGACTGGTTCGTCACCACCACCAATCCCCATCCGGCCGCCGCGAGACGCCGCAGCCCTTCGCCCACCCCGGGCAGCAGCACCAGCGCCTCCGGGTCATCGGGGTACCCGGTGTCCTCGATCAGCACCCCGTCCCGATCCAGAAACACAACGCGCCCCCCCGGCGGTTGCCGGAGCGGACCGTGCATGTGTGGACAGTCCCCCATGACGGGCTTCACTCCTTGCGATGATGGCGAACGACGGATGAGGAAAGAGCAAGTAGTGGATAGGAGATCGGAGATCGCGGGGCCGCGCTCCTCGCTCCCTGGCGACTGGCGACTGGCGACTGCTCCCACGGAATTCGGCCACACCGGATGCTCGCTGGGCGCAGCAAGTGGTCCCACGAGGCTCTCGTCCAGGGCCAACGCCATCTACCATCCCCTATCTCTCTCTATCTCCTCTCTCCTGCCCCCTACCCGTAACCGCCATCTTTCGAGGACGGGAACGGGCCCGGCCGAGTTAACATGAGGTCACGATGCGTCCACAACCCTCTCCAACCTACCTGGACAACGCCGCGACCAGTTTCCCGAAGCCGGACGAAGTCTATCAGGGGATGGACCGCTTTTTGCGTGAGTGCGGCGCCAGCCCGGGGCGTGGAGGGTACACGGCGGCGGCCCATGCGGCCCGTGCCGTGATGCAGGCCAGGCAGAAAGTGGCGCGGTTTCTGGGGGCCGCCGATGCCCGTCGGGTGATCTGGACTTCGGGCTGCACTGCGGCGCTGAATCTGGCGCTGAAGGGGTTGCTCCACCCCGGCGACACAGTAGTGGCGACCCACCTGGAGCACAACGCGGTGGCCCGGCCCCTCCGGTCGCTGGAGGCAAAAGGGGTGCGCCTGGTGCGGGTGCCCTGTCCTGCCGCCCGCTTCGATTGCGATGCGTACCTGCGAGCCCTGGAAGAAGCGCCGGCGCTGGCGGTAATCCCGCATGCGAGCAATGTCACGGGAGAGGTGCTCCCGCTGGCGGAAGTCGGCGCTGCATGTCGCGCCCTCGGGGTGCCCCTGCTCGTGGATGCTGCGCAGACCGCCGGCGCGCTCCCCGTGGACGTCGCGCACTGTTCGCTCCTTGCGATTCCGGGGCACAAGGGGTTGTTCGGGCCGCCGGGAATTGGGGCCCTCTGGGTCGGGCCGGAGATCGTGCTGGAACCGCTGATCGAAGGGGGTACCGGTTCGCAGTCCGAAATGGACCGTCAACCCGACCGTCTGCCCGAACGGTTCGAGAGCGGAACACTGAACACTCCGGGTATTGTGGGACTGGACGCGGGCGTCACCTGGGTCGAACGCGTGGGACGTGAGGTCATCCACGCCCGCGAGCAGGAATGGACGGCGCTGTTGTGGGAAGGATTGGGGAAGATTGACGGTGTACATCGCCACGGGCCTCCACCGGGACCGGAGCGTGCTGCCGTGGTGAGCTTTACGCTGGGCGGTTGGGCGCCGACGGATCTGGCTGCCGTGCTGGATGAGGCGTTCGGCGTGCAGTGCCGCGCCGGGCTGCACTGCGCCCCCTGGGCCCACGTGGCGCTCGGCACGTTTCCCTCTGGGACGGTGCGCCTGAGTCCCGGTTACTTCAACACTGAAGCGGAGCTGGAGCGAGCACTCGACGCCGTGCGCCAGGTAGCGGGGGGCGGATGATGTGGCGGGACATTCTGGGGCTGGATAAGAAACCGAATTCGCTGGTGGAGTTGCTGACGCCCCGGCGGACGTTTAACGACGTCGTGCTGCCGGATGAGACGCGTCAGCAACTCTACGAGGCGCTCACGCAGATCCGCAAGCACGGCCTGATTTTCCAAACCTGGGGGCTGGGCGAGCGTCATCCGACCGGGGTGGGGCTGGCCTTCAATTTTGCCGGCCCCCCCGGTACGGGCAAGACGATCTGTGCCGAAGCCGTCGCCTATACCCTTGGGCGCAAGCTGCTTCGGGTGCGCTATGCCGAGTTGGAGAGTTGCTGGGCCGGCGAGACCGGCAAGAACATTCGCACCGTGTTTCGCGAGGCACAGACACAAAACGCCGTCCTGTTTTTCGATGAAGCCGACAGCATCGCCGCGCGCCGCTTCAGCAATGTGCAGGCCGGCTACGAGCGAGAGGCGAATCAGGCGGTCAACATTCTCCTCAAGGAGCTCGAAGAGCACGAAGGCGTGGTGATCTTCGCCACCAACATGGCGTCGAACTTCGACCCGGCGTTCGAGCGACGCATCCGCACGCACATCCTGTTCCGCATGCCCGGACCGCCCGAGCGCGAACGGATCTGGAAGGCACAACTGCACCCCAGCCGGACACCGCTGGGGAAGGACGTGAACTTTCGGGAACTCGCAGAGCGCTACGAGATCGCCGGCGGCGATATCCGAAACGCGGTCATCAAGGCCGCGCAGATGGCTGCCGCCGGGGAAGGGCCGGACGAGACCAAACGCATCCTCCACCGCCACTTTGTGCTGGCCATCGAACAGGTAGTCACGGCGAAGCGGGTGATGCAGCAGAACGCTGTGGAACCACAGCAAGGCCCCGCGGCGTGGCAGGCAGCGATCAAGGCAACCACCCAGGCGGCGGAATCCCGTTTGCAGGCGCTGGACGCGGACCTGAACACCTGCCGAACTGAACTCGCCCTGCTGGCGGAGGCGCAGTCTTCTCTCGGCGCCCGCCTGGAAAACGACCTGAACCGCGCGCGGGTGGGGGAGGCGGAACGGCTGCGTGACGAATTGGCCACAGTGAGCGAAACGCACCACCTGGAACTGACCGCGGGACTCGACGCGGTGCGGCGGGCGTCGTCCGTCGCACTGGAACTCGGCCTGGAGTCTGTGCGGCAACAGGCCGACGCGGCGACTGCTGCCGCGTTGGTGCAGGCGGAAGAGTGGTTGGCCGGCGCCAACGACCGCGCCACCTCGGCCGAAGGGGAAATCCTCGCCCGGTTGGAGCACGAGTCTCGCATGCTTACCGGGCGGATTGACGCCCTCGCCAAGGGACTTCAGGCAACTCGTTCGCACGTGACCGGGACCGAACAGGAAGTGCGTGCCCTTCGCGCTGAACTCGCCGGGTTGTGTCAGAGTCAGGAAGCCGCCCTTCAGACAGCAAGCCAGGAACAAACCTCCGAACTGGCCCGTGTATCCGGGATGCTGACACTCCAGCAAGAAGCACGCTTCGCCAGCGCGACTCTGCTGCCCTGGTCCCGCGGCATCGCATCCGTCCTGTTGATCGTGCTGAGCCTGCTGGTCTTCGGCCTCGGCACGTGGCTCGGGCACGCGCTGCTAGGCCGGGGAGCCGGATGACCCCCGGCCGGGCTACTCTTTTCCTGGACGTAAAGCCTGTTCGATGGACAGGGCTGCGTCGCGGAGGAGCGTCAGTACTTCGCCGGAGTTGTGCAGTTCGCCCCGAGACAGGCGGCGGCCGGACCGCAGCAGGCAGTCGGACGCATGCTCCAGAGGATCGGAAGTGCGGACAGGAGTGTCTCGGAGGGGTGTAGTGGAAACAATGGTTTCGGGCATGAGTATGATGTGGACGGGGTCTTCCGGACGACGGCTCATTTAATCTCAGGGGTGGAAAGGGGACGACACTTGAAAGGTGTCAGAAAGTACTTTTTTGCGGCGCTCGGGGCAGCGACCCTGTTCTCGCTGAGTCTCGCTCCGGTCGCGGCGGGAGGTCGCACGACACGGAAAACGTCGCCGGCGCGATCCACGCAGGCCGGACGACAGGCAGCGCCGCCGCGGTTGGGTTCCGGCGCGCTCACGGCGGCCACTCTGGTCGGGTCCCTGCGCGCCCTGGGGTACCAGCCCACGCCAAACGGGCAGTTTCAACGCCTCAAAGTAGAGGAACCGGGTTACGGATACGCGCTGGACCTGGGTTTGAGCGCCTCGGGGGACTGGGTCGTGTGCCTGGCACACCTCGCCCCGGTGGGGGATCTCACGCGCGTGAACTCCGCCCCACTCCTGGCGCTGCTCTCGCGCAACGACGCGCTGCTCGGCATGGCTTTCAGCTACAATCGGGAGAATGCCCGGATCATGCTGAACGCTACTGTGCCGAATCGTGCGATGGATCTGGCGTCGTTCCGAAATGTCGTGGAGGGCGTCAAACGGACGGTGCGGGAGACCGCCGGCCTCTGGAACACCCGGGACTGGTAGGGGCGCGCTCTGCCTCCCCGGAATGAATTCAGTGACTCGATGTGAAGTCTCGGAACTCCAATTCGGAGTCCTGATCGGGGGCCTCCGAAGTCGGATGCGGAGACCCCTGTCGTGTGTTGCCGCTCCGGCTCGGGTCAGTCGGAGGCGAGGGTCCAGAGCGCGCGGTTGAGCAGTTTTTCGGAACGCTGCCACTTCACGTGGCCGTCTGCGAACGCCCAGTTTACGCCGCCGAAGTGCCGGCCCCGGGCGTAATCGGTGCACCGCCATTCCGGCATGCCCGGGCAGGGACGGTTGAGGTACTGCTGGGTGCCGGGCCCATACCAGAACGCTGCCGCCACACTGCTCCAGGTGCCGTGCCCGGTGTAGTAGCCACTGGCGTCGCCGAAGGCGAGTGTGCCGGCTGAGTCCTGCACGGTGGCCAGGGACTCCGTCCGCGCCAGGTTGAAGTGCAGCAAGAGTTGATCGTTCGCGCCGTAGTGGCCCGTGAAAGGTCGAAGCGTGGGGCTGATCCGGCTGGGATCTCCTTCCGGGCAGGCGATGATCCCGCCGTTGCCCTGGATGCCCGAGATGTAGGTGGCGAAAAGTTGCGGCCAGAAAATGACCGGAGGCTCTCCGCCCCCGCCCCGGTACCAGCAGCCGGTGGCGGCCGCCTCACAGGCCGGAATGGTGGTGTAGAGGAATGCCGGAGCGTACTTCTCGTCGTAGTCCTGCACGTACATCATCATCGCGGCGCCCAATTGCCGGATGTTGCTGGTGCACATGGCTCCACGTGCTTTTGAGCGCGCCTGTGCGAAGACCGGGAAGAGGATCGCTGCCAAGATGGCAATGATCGCTATGACGACAAGTAGCTCGATCAGGGTGAACGCGCGGCGATGCGATTGAGTGAGCATGGATCGTTCCCTCAGAAGCACCCTCGTGAAAGGGCGCTCGGGTAGTGACAGCATCCTTTGCTCATTGCACAGTGCGGAGCGGATTTCCTGCGCCGATTTTCACAAAAAACGGCGGAGCAAAATTGAAGAGTGCAGGTGAGCAGGTTGCATGCCACCCAGTCGCCGCAACGAAACCGGCCGGTCCGGTCCGAGGGCTATGCGCGTGTCAGCCGATCCACGAGGGCCACCACCAGGATGATGGCGCCACTGGCGACTTCCTGCCAGAACGGGGGCACGAGCAGAAGATTCAGTGCGTTGTTCATCACGCCGATGACCAGGATTGCTCCCACATAGGTGCCCAGAATGCTCCCCTGCCCCCCGGTAAGCCGGGTGCCGCCCACCACCACAGCCGCGATCGCATTGAGTTCGTACCCTTCGCCCGTTACCGGCGACCCGCTCTGTAGAGCGGCCGACTCGATCGCCCCGGAGAGGCCGGCCAGCAATCCCATCAGGATGTAGGCGAGCAGCTTCACGCGGGCAACCGGGACTCCGGAGAGCCGCGCGGCGGTCTCGTTGCTGCCAATGGCATAGACCTGCCGGCCGAAACGAGTGCGTCCCAGCAAGAGCGCGAGGCACGCGCCAACCACCAGCGCCACCAGGAACGAGAATGGAACCAGTTCCGCCAGGTAGCCGAGCCCCAGGGGCCGGAACTGGGACCAGTTTGCGTTGATCTGCTCCCACCCCGTCACTTCCGGTCCCTGAGTGCCGATGGGTACGCCGTTGGTGAGGTGCTTTGCCACGCCCCGGGCGATGCGCAGCAGGGCCAGGGTTACGATGAACGGGGGGATGCGGATCCACGCAACGACGGCGCCGTTGCAGGCTCCGAGAAGTGCGCCCAACAGAACGGCTGTCAGTACTGCGAGCGGGACTGCCCAGGGGCCCATCGAGAGCGCGAGAGCCGGCTGTGTGAGTATCAGTGCCGCCGTCACACCGCAGAGCGCGTGCACCGAGCCGACTGAGAGGTCTATGCCGCCGGTGAGAATGACTACGGTCATGCCGGCGGCCAGGATGGCGTTGACCGGCACCTGCGTTCCCACATTGCGCAGGTTGCGAACGGTAAAGAAGCCCGGAGTAAAAAAGGCGAGCACCAGGACCGCCAGCAAGAGCGCCAGGGACAGCGGCGATAGTGGGATCCGGGACAGCGGAAATCCGCGGTCCCGATCGGGCGCGCCTCCAGTGTGCTCCTCAGCCAATCAGGAAACTCACGGGCCGGAGATGAGCCCGGTTGGAATGGGCACCGATCGCGGTACCGGCTCGCCCAGGGAGTGCTTTGCCACCGCGCTCACCACGGCACGCCCGATCACCCTGGGGAACTGCGCGGCGTCGGCTTTGAGCACTCCCCCGGTGCGGATGGCGTTCACTGCGCGGGTGGTGCCGTCGAACCCGACGACGACCAGGTCCTTCCACTCCGGGCCCGATGCGGCCTGCACCACTCCCAGGGCGCTGTCGTCGTTGATGGCGAAGATGCCCTTCAGTTGAGGGCGGGACTGAAGCAGGTCCTGCGCCAGCGGGAACACCTTTGCCTGCACGGCCATGTCGGGCGCGGGGCGAGCGACCACCTTGATCCCCGGATAGCGAGCGATCGCCTTCTCGAACCCACGCACTCGTTCTTGCACCGAGGTCACCGTGGGGAAATCCACGATGGCGATCTCCCCCTGCCCGTTCAGCTTCTTCGCCAGAAACTCCCCCACGAGTTCCCCGCCCTGCTCGTTGTTGGAAGCCACGTGGCAGACCACCTCACCCGATTTGCTGGCGATGTCGGCGGTAAACACCGGCACTTTGGCATCGTTGGCAAGGCGGACAGTGCTCCCGGAGCCCTGGCTATTCACCGGACACAGGATGAGCGCGTCCACCCCCTGGGAGAGCATCGCCTGGACCTGGCGCTGTTCGACTGCCGCATCGCCTTCGGCTGCCTGGATCAGGAGGGTGATTCCCTGCTTCTCTGCCTCCTCGCGCATGGCGGCTTCCATGTCCTTGTAGAAGTCGTGCACCCGTGTGAGAAGAGACACTCCCACCTTCAGCTTCCGGTCCGGTTTGCGCGACGGTACCACTTCCGGAGGCAGTCCCGGTGCGTCGGGCATGGTGACTGCCGTGCCTGTGACAGACCCGTCCGCGGGAGCGCCTGCACCCGGCGGCGGCTGCGTGGCGGCCAAGGGGGTGGGAGAATCGGGGGGAGTGGTTGGCGCCGGGGTGCTGCTGCACCCCGCGAAGAACGCCGCTGCCAGTGCCAGCGCCGGGAAGAGCAGGGCAGTACGTTCGCGGCGGGGACCGAGGGGGAACTGAGGAGTCATTCAGGATCCGAAACCGGTGTCTCCAGCGCGTGCTGGAGTCGCTCACAGATAGTGCGCAGGACTTTTACCCGCGCCCAGCGTTTGTCATTCGCTTCCACGAGGGTCCAGGGGGCGATGTCCGTGCTGGTACGTTCGATCATGTCGCAGGCAGCAGCCTCGTAGACGCCCCACTTTTCGCGATTGCGCCAGTCTTCGTCGGTCATCTTGAACCGTTTGTGGGGCGTTTCCTCCCGTTCCCGGAAGCGCAGCATTTGCTCGTCAAGACCGATGGCGAGCCAGAACTTGACGACCACAATGCCGAACTCGTGCAACTGTTCCTCGAAATCGTTGATTTCGGCATAGGCGCGCCGCCAGTCTTCCGTGCTGCAAAAACCCTCGATCCGCTCCACCAACACGCGGCCGTACCAGGAGCGGTCGAAGACAGTGACCCGCCCCACCTGCGGCAGATGTCGCCAGAACCGCCACAGGTAGGGGTGGGCTCGTTCTTCCTCGTTCGGCGCGGCGATGGAGATTACCCGGTAGTCCCGGGCGTCCATCGCGGCGGTCAGGCGCCGGATCGCGCCGCCCTTTCCGGCGGCATCCGGCCCCTCGAACACCAGCAGCAGCGAGCGGCGCTTGTGCTGCATAGTCCGGATCAGACGGTTCAGGGTGCCCTGATAGTTGAGCAGTTCTTGTTGATAGGCTTCGCGTTCCAGCGCCACAGTCAGGTCCAGGGAGCTGAGGGCATTGACCGGAGCGGGGATCGGATGCGTCGGGGGTGGGGGCGGCGCCGCCGCCTGGCGCCGCTCAAACTCCGCCAGGCGTTCGCGCAGGGCGTCTCGGAGGATGCGGGTGACGCTGAGGGTCCGGAAACGCTCGTTGCTGCCATCCACCACATGCCACGGGGTCTCCCCCTGGCTGGTCTTGCGCAGGACGCGCTCCGCCACCTGCCGGTAGTCGTCATAGTGCTTGTGGGCTTCCCACTCCCGATCGGTGACCCGCCAGCTCTGGCGCGGATCTCGGCGGAGGGCTTTCAAGCGGGCCCGCTGCGCGTCGCGCGTGATGTGGAGCCAGAACTTCAGCACCAGCGCGCCGTCGTGCACCAGCATTTCTTCGAATGCGACGATGCGTTCGAGTTCCTGGTCCAACTCCGGCACTGTGATGCGTCCGTCCACACGGTCATCCATCGGGTCCGAATACCAGGAATTGAAGAGGATGCCGATCTTACCGTGCTGCGGGAGCGCCCGCCAGTAGCGCCAGAACCGGGGTCGCTCGCGCTCTTCGTCGGTCGGGTCTCCGAAGGCGGACGTCTCGATACCGCGCGCGTCCATCCACCAGAGCAAGTGGTTGGCGGTTTCGCTCTTCCCGGCTCCGTCCACCCCGGCTACAATGAGCAAGACTGGGAAGTCCGCGAGCTTCAACTGCTCCTGGAGATCGAGAAGATCGGCCCGGATGAGGGGCGCTTCACGGTCGTACTCCTCCCGGGAAACGCGATGACCGAGTTCGGCATTTTCAAACATGCGCGGTCCGTTCTGCTCCCGACGACGCTGCCGGGGTCGCTCGCCGCAGATCGCCGGCAAGCCGGGGTATTGTCTCACAAGCCGTGGGATACGAAACAGGAGAGAGGAGAGACGGGTGCGGAGCGAGGAAAGAGTGGATCAGACTCTCGTCTCTATTCCTCCCGATTCACTTCTCCGGAGAGGTGTAATGGATTCCGTGGATCGCTGCCGGGCCGTGGTTCTCCGCGCGCCTGGTCCCCCATCGCCCGGGCGGGCGCGTCGCCCTCTCTTCGTCGCGCGTTCCCCCTGGTTCTGCGCCCCGCGTCTTTCCCCCGGGTGGCTGGCGCTGCTGGCGGCTGCGATTCTGACGCTCCCCGTGGTCACGGGCGGCGAGCAGTCGGGTCCGCGCGCGGCGCCGCGGCGGCGCGGCGGGCAAGGCGCCTCTCGCCTCCGTTCCTCGCGCCCGGAATCCCGCTCCCGACCCCCGGCAGCAGTTACTTCCCCCCCGGCGATCGGCGGGGAGAACGACCGGGAGTTGCCCACGGTCGCGGAAGGACGGCGCATCGTGGACGCCCAGAATGACATCTACCAGGTGACGCTGACCGAGATTCACCGCCGCTTCCCATCGGGGAACGGCCAGCCGATTGTGGCCGCGCTGGTCCTCCGTGACGTTCAGCGGCGAGTGGCGGGCCGGGGCGGAGTCACGTCCCGGTTTCTCGCGGTGGACACTCCGGCGATGAATCGGGATCACCTGCCGAAGGATGCGTTTGAGCAGCGAGCCGTGGACGAATTGGCCCGGGGCGCGCGGCGAGTGGAAGCGGTGGAACCGCCGGCGCCGGACCCGCCCTCGAATCGTCGCCCGGATTCCTGGCGCCTGCGGGTCGCGCTGCCGGTACCCCTGGGCGGCAGTTGCTTTCCCTGTCATGCGACCCCCCGCGGAGAGAGCGGGAGGGCCGCTATCAGTTGGTCCGTCGCCCTGGCGGCTCCGCCGGAGCCACCCTCGGGGCAGAGGGTTGGAAATACGAAAATAGAAGAGAAGAGATAGGTGGCCCGCCCGGCGCGCTTGGTGGTGACCGGCGGAGGAAGAGATGAGTGTGAGGCAATCGGTGGTCCATCCTTCGCGGCGAGCACTCTGCGCTGCTTGCCGCTCGATCGCTCCTATCTCCTGTTTCCTATTTCCTATTTACGCATCAAGCGTGACTCACTGCTTCGGGCGTCGCGGAGGGCTGCGAGCGGCGGATCCCGTAGGCCGGCTTGCCGTCCGGCAGCTTTGCGGCGAAACGGTCGACCATCTCCCGTTCCAGGAACTGCCCGATGGGATTTGGCTTCAGCTTCGGGAACTCGTGCGTGCGCACCACCTCTCCCCGCCCAGCGACGCCGCCTCCAGCCCGCCGCAGGTTCCACCTCGCCGGGCCTGCTCTTCTCCGGTACGTTGTTCAGCATAGTGACTCTAGCAGGAGCAGGATACGAGACGGTCTGGAGAGGGCAAGAGGCGAGGATGCTACCTCAGGTGGGTCCGACGCCCAGCAGAGGCAGAAGAAACTCTCTCGCCTTCTAGGTGGATCGGCTTCCAGCCGTAGCGGTGTTCGAGCCGCTCCGCGATCTGTTGGCGGTGACAATCGCAAACCTTCTTCTCGGCGCAGAGAAGGCACAACGGCGCAGGCAGGTCCTTGAGGGGTGAGAGCAGCCGCTCCTCCTCCTCGTTCAGAAACCGTTCATAAAGCGATCGCCAGTCGCGCTCATATCTGAACGGATTCCCGAGTTCCGTCATTGCGATGTAGCCGATCCCCGCCCGCGCTAGGAGACCCTGGACGCCCTTCTCGGGCGTTTTCGCCCGCATGAAGATCCCCATGCTGGCACGCTCGGGGTACTGGCGGACGTCGACCACTATTCGCACATCGTGCTCGCGGAGCAGGTCGACAAACTGCTCCGCCGTGTGGCCGCCGTAGCCGATAGTATAGACGATCCGCTCTTCATTCATCCCGCACGACCTTTCCGAGAGAGATTGTACCGCCGCTGCTCGCTCTTCCTGCTGCCATTCCTTGACATCACAACCTGTTTTAGGTTATCGTCTGCCTGACTTGGTGTCAGGAGATCCTGGAGTGCCGGACATTCGTACGCCCGAGGAGCGAAGCCACAATATGGCTCGTGTTCGCTCGCGAAACACGCGGCCCGAGATGATCGTGCGACGGACGCTTCACGGCCTCGGGTTCCGTTTCCGCCTTTGCCCCCAGCACCTCCCAGGCCGACCTGACATTGTGCTCCCGAAGTATCGGTTGGTCATCTTCGTGCACGGCTGTTTCTGGCACCAACACTGTTGCCCTCGGGGAAAGGTTCCAGAGAGTAACCGTGACTTCTGGACAACCAAACTCAGCCGGAACGTTGAGCGCGACCGGGAGAAGCGCGAGGCTCTTGAGGGTGCGGGTTGGCGCGTGCTGATCATATGGGAGTGTGACACAAAACGGGGGACTCTCGCTGAATGGCTGACGAAGCAAATCGCCGCGAACAGGTAGAATACACGTGCGTGGAAGGGTTCTGCGGCCCCGGTGGGATGTCGCTGGGGCTGAAGGAGGCCAGATTCCGGTTGCTCCTCGCCTTCGATGCCAATCCCTTCGCCGTCGAGACCCACCGCCACAACCTGGGCGAGCCGTGCCTCCTCGCCAAAGCGGAAGACCTGACCGGGGAGCGCCTTCTCCAGAACGCGGGCCTTCGCCGCCGCGAACTCGATCTTTTCGCAGGCGGCCCTCCCTGCCAGGGTTTCTCGAAGCAGAAGCGAGGCGCTCACACCGGCGACGAGCGTAACGAACTCGTCATCGAATATGCCCGTCTGGTTCGCGAGACTATGCCCCGCTTCTTCCTCCTGGAGAACGTGGCGATGTTCGGCCAAAAGCGCGGACGTGCTTTTCTGGAGCGCATCGCCTGCCTGCTCGACGATTACAGCCTTTACGACCACTTCTACAACAGCGCCGACTACGGCCTGGCGCAGACCCGCGTGCGCTATATCGTGGTCGGCAAGCGACGGGACATCAGAAGCAAGTTCCGCATCCCGAAACCTACGGTGGTTCGCTGGCTCACCGTGGGCGAGGTGCTCGACGGCCTTCCAGAGCCGCCCGAGAACTACACGGACCATCCCGACTATCCCAACCACCAGCGGGCCCGCGTCACCGCCATAAACATCAAGCGTTTCTCCTTCGTTCCCCAGGGAGGCGGGTGGCAGGACATCCCACAACGCTACCGGCTTGAGTGTCACAAAAACGCGGACGTGACCTCTGGCGGTTGGCCCGATGTATACGGACGCCTCTGCTGGGATGGGCAGTGCCCAACACTCACCGGCGGCTTCGACAGTTTTACGCGAGGTCGCTACGGTCACCCGCTTCAGGATCGTCCACTCACCCCGAGAGAGGCCGCGAGGCTTCAGGGTTTCCCCGACACCTACGTCTTTCGTGGTACCAGGGCTGATATTCGCTCCCAAATCGGGAACGCCGTGCCGCCGCCGGTCGCGCGAGCCGTTGCCGCCGAGATCCGGCGCACGTTGCTCGTTACGGACGGTCTTCTCGCCGAGGAAGACGGGGCGGCCAGCACGCCGATGAGGCCCCAATTATCGCTTGATCTCACCGTCTGAAATCGCCGCTGTCGTGGGAGCCGCTTCAAAGAAGCTTCGGCAGGTCCTGCGTGAGCAACGTGGACACCGAACCGGTATGCACCTTCGGGACGTTCCGGTAGCCCTCGGGCAGATCGAGGTAGTAGAGCCCTTTCAGCTGCGCCACGTGGATGTTCAACAGCTCGACCTGATTCGGAACGCAGATCTCGTTCACGCCTCGGCTCTGGTCCCGTTGCATTTCGCTCATGCCCACGAAGATCGAGCGATACAGTCCCGGGTACACGCCGTCCAGGATTCGCTGATGCACGAACGGCTGTGAGATCCGCTCGCGCGTGGTGATCTTCGTAGGGATCACCAGGTGAGGGCCGGTCGGCGAAGGGTTGATCAGCACGATATCGGTGGTGACGTGGTAGCCTGGTTTCTTGAGGGAACCGCGCAGAATTAATCCTCCCGTCAGGCGGGGACCACTCCCGGGATGGTCACGAACCACTTCCCCAGTGCCGGGAGACGCTCGATCTGCGTTTCCAGGGCGGCCATCTCGGGTGCGAGGAGCCGCACGCCGG
>SYMT01000426.1 GCA_005805375.1 Actinomycetota bacterium | reverse complement strand
GAGTATCCCGCGCGCAAGACAGAGTACGCCCCCGCCCCCTCTGTGCCCTACAATTCGTCACTCGGCCCGCAGTGGCCCTCTATTCGACACCACTTGCCGCCGATTGGTACCGCACCAGCGCCTCCAGCTCCGCAGTGCGTTCCAACAGCTCTCCCCACGGAACAGAGGTCAGCACCACCGCTCCCGTTCGGGTCTCTTCCACGTCCGATCCGATCCCGGCCTCACGAAGACGCCGGTCAAGCGCCTCCATCGCAACTCCGGTCCCCGCCGCGACCACCACACGGGCCGGCTCAGTCTGTTCCGGACGCAGCAGTTCCACACCGGGGACCAGTTCGGCCCCACATTCCGGACAGGAGGAGAAGAAATCGTGGAGGAAGTACCGGCACGCAAGGCACGCCCGCACATCGAAGTCCTGTTCGGCCTCTGCCTGCGCGGCAGGATCTCCTGCTGAGTCGAGCTGTACCGACGCCAGCACGGCCTCGATGTCCTCGCGTTGTGCCGCGTACTGGTCGGCGGGCACCACCAGCGTGTATTCAGAGAGTTCCTGCGAACCGAGCGGGCCGAACCCGTACGGCCCTGCGCTTCCCCCCTCCAGGCGCACAAACACCACCTCTCGGAGTGCCAACTCCTGTTCCACCAAGTGCAATTCGGTTCCGAACCCGGTGTATACCGGTGTCCATTCCGTGGCGACGGCTCCGGTTTCCATTGCATCCGCCATCGTCGTCCTCCCGGCTGCATCTGCGTCTACGAGATTGGGTGCGGGACCAGTGCGGGTGAGATACCTCTGTCCGCTGGTGGTCCGTCAAGTTTGAAATGAGTGGTCCGACGGCAGCCTCAGGGCGCCCACCGGAACCCATTATTAGAGATGTGACACACTACCCGTTGTTCCACCGAGCAGTTCGCCCGTGGCGGGTTTACGCCCGCCGCCCCATCTACAGCCTGTTCGCACCACGCACACTACAATCATGAAGGCAGTCGGCCAGAAATGCCGAACTCTCTTATTGGACTTGATCCAGGAGAGGAGCACAGGGATGGCGCGGCTGTGGGGACAGGAGTGGACGAGGGCGGAACTGGAACAGCGGGTCGGCGACATGCTCCAGATTGCCGGTGTGCGGCTCGTGGAACTGGCGGACGGTAAGGAGCGTGGGGTGCGGGCAGCCGAGTTCCGCACGGGTTCCGGCCTGGCCTTTACCGTGCTGGTGGATCGCGGTCTCGACATCTCCCATGCCGAATGGTCCGGAATGCCGATGAACTGGCGCTCGATGACGGAGGATGCCCATCCGGCGTACTTTGAACCGGAGGGGCTGAGCTGGGTGCGGACGTTCTACGGCGGGCTGGTGGTCACGTGCGGCCTGAACTGGGCCGGCGCCCCCTGCCACGATCCGCTCGCGGGACCGGCCCGGCTCGGCGCGCGTGATCTCGGCCTGCACGGTCGCATTTCCCACACTCCCGCCAAAAACGTCTGGGCGGATGCCGCCTGGGAGGGGGAAGAATACCGGATGTGGATTCGCGGAAAGTGCCAGGAAGGCATGGTGTTCGGCGAGAACCTCATCCTGCATCGCGAGATCAGCACCGCCCTCGGGCGCAACTCCCTCACGGTGCGGGACCGGGTCGAGAACGCGGGCTATGACCGTGTGGAGCACCAGCTTCTGTACCACGTGAACATTGGATTTCCGGCGGTGGACGACGGCGCCGAACTCCTTTCCCCGGCGACACGGATTGTTCCCCGCGATGACGCCGCTGCGGAAGGCGCCGAGCAGGCGTGTCGCCTCAATCCACCCATCGTCGGCTACCACGAGAAGGCCTACTTCCACGAACTCGGCGCAGCACCGGATGGGACGACCGGGACTGCGGTGGTCAACCGAAAGCTCGGCTTCGGCGTCTACGTCTGCTTCAACCGCAATGAACTCCCCTACTATTGCCAGTGGAAAATGATGGGCCAGCGGAACTACGTGGTCGGGATGGAACCCTGCAACTCCTACCCGCTCGGGCGCGCGACGGAGCGTGAAGCAGGCCGGCTGCAATACCTGGATCCCCGCACGGAGCGGGAATACACACTGGAGGTGGGCGCTTTGACCAACGGTGCCGAGATTGACGCCTTCGCTGCGCGCGTCGCCGCGTGGCGAGATGGGAAAGCGGGGTAGGCGGATGCGATTCGTGATTTACGGCGCGGGTGGCATCGGCGCCGCCCTCGGCGCCTACCTGCACGAGGCGGGCTTCCCGACCGTGGTGATCGCCCGCGGCGCCCATCTCGAGGCAATCCAGCAGCGCGGGTTGACGCTCATGAGCGGCGCCGAGGAGCGGAACGTGCGCGTGCCCGCCGCGGGTCATCCGGGCGAATTGCAATGGGGCGCAGACGACTGTGTGTCCCTCGCCATGAAGGCGCAGGATACCGAGATGGCCCTCCGCGATCTGATTGCGGCGGGGGCCGACCCCGATCACACGCCGATTTTCTGCGTGCAGAACTGCATCTGCAATGAGCCGCTGGCAGCCCGCTACTTTGCGCGCGTTTACGGCGTGATGATCGTCATCCCCGGGAGCTATCTCGAACCGGGTGTCGTCTACAACCCCATCGTCGGGAACCACGGGTACATGGACGTCGGCTGTTACCCCACCGGCGCCGATGCCACCGCCGCTGCCTACGTGGACGCCGTGCGCGCCGCGGGCTACGGCGCCAACCTGCATGAACAGGTCATGGCGTCCAAGGGCAGCAAGTTCCTCGGTAACCTGGGCAATGCGATGGAGGCGATCACCGACGGGCGCGGGAACTCCGGGCCGTACATGGAGCGCGTGCGCGACGAGGCTCGCACCTGTCTCCGGGCCGCGGGCCTCCCGTTCGAGGCTTCCGACACGTTCGAGGCCCGCATCCGGGCGAATCGCGGCCGAAATGTCGAGATGGAGGGCAACCGGAAACGTGGCTCCAGTTGGCAGAGTCTCCAGCGCCAGCAGGGCACCATCGAAACGGACTTCCTGAACGGAGAAGTCGTGCTCCTGGGTCGAATCCACGGAATCCCCACTCCGTTCAATCGGGTCCTGCAGCGGATCGCCGGCGAAATGGCCCGCAACCGGGAAATGCCGGGACGGTACAGCGCTGAGGAACTGGGAGAGATGGCGGCCGGGTAGGGAGCGGACGAGGCCGCGGGCAGCACCGGCGGGGACGAGGCGCGAGCGACCGGGAGCGAGAAGTGAGCCGGCGAGAGAACACCGGAGCCGGCGACCTATCCAAATCACTCCCGGCGCTCGATGAGGAAGACATGGATGACCTGGACGATACCAACATCCCCATCGAGCTGTTCCGGCCGGTGGGCCAGTCGGAGTTGGACCTGATCGAGGCCACTGAATGGACTGCCTTTCCTCCGCGCCTCGACTGGCAGCCGATCTTTTATCCGGTCCTGAATCTTGAGTACGCGCGCCGGATCGCCCGCGATTGGAACGCGCAGGACCCCGCCTCCGGTTATGCGGGCCACGTCACCCGATTCCAGGTGCAACGGACATTTCTCGCCCGGTACGCAGTTCAGAAGGTCGGAGGCGAACTCCACCTGGAGTACTGGATTCCCGCCGAGGATCTGGCGGAGTTCAATCGCAATCTGGTGGGGGCGATCGAGGTGATCGAGTCGTACGCCAGGGCATAATGGCTGTCCTGGGCCCGGCAACGTCTACAAGGTCGGTGTGTCCGATGGGAATGCTTGCCAACCGCCTCCAGCGCATGCACCGGCACCTGCGGAAGTGGGCCCGGCGCACCGGCGTGTCGTGTTACCGGCTGTACGAACGAGATATCCCCGACCAGCCCCTCATCGTAGATTGGTACGACGGGCGTGCACTGGTGTGGGCGCTTCAGCGCAAGAAAGACGAGACCCCCGAAGCCCGTGAGCACTGGTTGGCCGAAGTCGAACAAGAAGTACGTGCCGGGCTGGAAGTCACGGACGAAACTCTCTTCTTCAAAGAACGCCGGCGCCAAAAGAACCTGGACCAGTACCGGCGCGTTGCCGACGAGCACCAGGAGTTCATCGTCACGGAGCAGGGCCACCGTTTCCTGGTGAATCTCTCCGACTATCTGGACACCGGGCTCTTCCTGGACCACCGGAACACCCGGCAGATCGTGCAGGCCGAAGCTCCGGGGCGCCGATTTCTCAATCTGTTCTGTTACACTGCGTCGTTCAGCGTCTACGCCGCGCGAGGCGGCGCAAGCCACACCACCAGCGTGGACATCTCCAACACGTACCTGGACCGCGCACGACGCAACTTTGTGCTGAATGAATTGGCAACAGATGTAAATGAGACGATCCGCGCCGACGTGCTCGAATGGCTCCCGCGGGCGGTGCGGGAGAAGCGCCGCTTCGACCTGATCGTTTGCGACCCCCCGACATTCAGCAACTCCAAGAAAATGCGCGGATTTTTCGATGTGGGCGAGCAGCACCCCACGCTCATCAATGACTGCCTCCGCCTCTTGTCGCCGGCCGGTCGGCTCTACTTCTCGACGAACTTCCGCCGGTTTCGCCTCGCCGAGGATGCGCTGCTTCCCTGCCGTTACGAAGAGATCACCGCACGCACGGTGCCGGAGGACTTTCGCAACCGCAAGGCCCATCGCTGCTGGATCTTCACCCCACCGGAAAACTGAACGCCGCGGAAGATCCGATCACCCCGCACGCAACTGAAGGACTTCCTCCAGCGCCTCGCGCGATGCGGCGAGTTCCTGGTTGAGCTCCCGAAGATCCCGGGTGCCCGAGCCGAGGGAGGCGCCGCGCCCGGGGCCGGTCGCAGTGCTCAGGACGGTGAGCTCGGCTCGCAGGTGGCGCAGCGACGTAAGGGCTGTGTCGCGGCTGGCTTCGAGGCGCGCGCGCCACTCGCGGGCGTTCTCCTCGGCTTCGAGCTGCCCTTCCAGAGCCCGCAACTGGTCGCTCAGCACCGAGGCCAGTGCGGCATCGGTAGTGGTGCGAAGCTGCAGGGTGAGTTCCTGCTTGCGGGCAGTGAGGTCCTCGGGGCGGTTGTCGCGTTCGAGCCGCCGCAGCACGACCAATCGCTGCTCCAGGTCCTGCTGCACGCGGCGGATCTGGTCCAGTTCGCGCTCGACCCACTCAAGTTCGCCCCGGCCGGCCGCGGGCAGCGCGGCCAGCAGCGCGCGCACTTCCGCGTCCAGTCGGTTGGCCTCGACAATCGCTCCGGTCGTCTGGGCGCCGCCTGATCCCAGTACCGGGGCATTTGCGATTTGCTGGGCCAGCTCACCGGCCCTCCTGAGCCCCTTCAATCCGAACCAGAGGGGACCCGCCCCAACAACGCCGAAGAAGAAAAGGCAGATGGCGAGATTCGCCGCGGGCGAAGCGGGCTTGCTGCCTCCGACGAACAGCATGACACAGGAGAAGAGAGCGGCCCCGACCCCAAACCAGGTCCCCAGGTACCCGAGGGTGCGCTGGATTGACCGCTGCCTTTCCAGTTGTTGCCGCAGTCCCTGGAGCTCCGTGCCGGCCACTGTGTGTCCGCACGCAACGCAGAGCCCGCTCCTTGGCGGAAGTGCCGCCTGGCACCGAGGGCACGGAGGACCTTCAGGGGGACTGTTGCTACTCAAGGCCGTTCCTCAGTCGGCAAGCCGCGTCAATCTGTGACCGCCGCTTCATGCCGCCGTACGCTCCTGATTGCGCCGCAGAGCGGCGCGTACGAGAATGAACTCCACCGCATTCTCCTTGGTCAACAGACCGCAGAGGCCGTCCGGGCCGACCACCGGGATGACCCCCACCCCACCCGGTCCGAATTGATCCATCACGTCTTCAAGCGGTTCCTCCGGCCCTACCGGCTCCGGCGCGGGTTCCATCACCTCGCTCACGTACCGGTCGTTCCCCTGGTGCGACAGCACCTCTAACAGCCGCCGCCGCGTAAGCACTCCCACCACATCGTCCCCCTCGACCACCGGGAAATCCTGCTGGGCGCCCGCGAGGAGAAGCTCGACTGCCGTGTTCAAGGTGTCGCCGCGCCGCAGCGTGACATACGTGGTGACCATCGCTTCACGGACCGCGGCGCCTTCGATCACCGCGTGGGTCTGCACCCGCACGCCCTCTTCGCCGGCACCGATGAAAATGAAGAGCGCGACGAAGACCAGCATCGGTGACGACTGGAGCAGCAGTCCAACCAGTGCCAGAAGAAACGCGAGGAACTGCCCCAACCCGGTGGCATAGCGGGTGGCACGCTCGTAGGGCATCCGCTGCGCCAGCAGAGCGCGGAGAATCCGGCCCCCATCCATCGGGAAGGCCGGAATCAGGTTGAACAGCCCGAGACTGAGGTTCAACATCGCCAGCTTCAACAGCACCCAGCCGGGCGAGGCAAGCACCGCCATCCACGGCAGGCCTCCCGATGCGGGCTCGACGATCTGATGCAAGATCATGAACAGGGGCGCCAGCGCAAAGTTCACCAGCGGTCCGGCAATCGAGATCCAGAATTCCTGATGTGGGTCTTTCGGAACGGCGGCCATCCGCGCCACCCCTCCGATCGGCAGCAGCGTGATGTCCACCACGTGGACCCCATAGCGCTGCGCCACGACGCTGTGTCCGAGCTCGTGGGCCACAACACATGTGAAGAGGCCGAGCGCCACCAGCGTCTGCGTCAGATCTCCGCGCGAGATGCCGGCGAAAGCGATCCATCCGAGCAGCAGCAAGAACGTCACGTGCAGCCGTATCGGAATCCCAAAGGCGCGTGCGATCTGAAATGACCAGGGCATATCGGCACCTCCTCTCCCCTCAGAATATCCTGTCCTGCAGCGAGAAGCAGAAAGCGGGGAACCCGGGGTGCATTACAGCACCGCGGCGCACGGACCGTCGGTCGCCGGACCGGCGTTCCTGAAACGGAAACTTTTCGCTCCCGCTGCGCCCTTGGCCGCCGTGTATTACCGGCCGACGCGCGTGGCTCCGGCGGGTGGGAGATCCGTCCTTTGCGATTCACCGTTCGGCGATGGCCAGGAGCCTCTCGCCGTTCGCCAGGCGCCATTCAACATCCCGGACGCGTATACTTTGCTTGTGAAATCTTTCGCAAGCGTCGGAAGTGGTGGGAGGCCCGAACATGCGTACTGACGAGGGGAGTGCCGATCGCCGGACGGCTGGAAGTTCCTCCGCATCGGTGGCGCCTCGCCGCGTTCTCCTGTGTACCTTCGGCTCATTTGGAGATCTGCACCCGTTCCTGGCGCTGGGGCTGGAACTTGCGGCGCGGGGCCATCGGCCTGTGATCGCCACGAATCGCCATTATCGGGCGAAGGTGGAGGCGGAGGGGCTCGGGTTCCATCCCATCCGCCCGCACCTGCCTGAAGGGGCCGACACCCGTGCAGAGATGGCGAAGATCATGGACGGGGCAAAGGGCTCGGAGTACATCATTCGCCGGGTACTGATGCCTGCGGTGCGGGACCAATACGAAGACCTGCTGGCGGCTGCCGAACAGACCGAGTTCCTCGTCTCCCACCCGATCACCTACCCGGGCCCGCTGGTAGCCGGGAAACTGGGTTTGCGCTGGGCCGCAGCAGTGCTGCAGCCGATGCTCTTCTTCTCCGCCACTGACCCTCCCGTCCCCCCCGGCGCGGAGCGGATGGCTCGCCTACTCCGTGTCAACGCGGCGGTGAGCGGGTTCATGATGGGCGTTGTCAAGGATCGAATGCGGGAGTGGGCCGCGCCGGTGGACGATCTGCGTGCGGAACTGGGCCTCCCGCCTGCCGACAATCCGATCTTCGACGGGCAGTTCTCACCGCACCTCAATCTCGCGCTCTTCTCCCCGCTGCTCGGGCCCCCGCAGGCCGATTGGCCCGCGAACACGGTCGCCACCGGGTTCCCGTTCTACGACCGTTTCGGGCCCGGCGCCGGAGCCCCGGACGGCCTGCGGGAATTCCTGGATGCCGGACCGCCGCCGGTGGTCTTCACGCTCGGCTCCTCCGCAGTGATGCTGGGGAGCGATTTCTATCGTGAGAGCCTGGAAGTGGTCCGGCGTCTGGGCTGCCGGGCGGTGTTTCTGGCGGGAGAGGATGACTGGCATTGCCTGCCGAAACCGCTGCCGCCGGGGGTTTTCCTCTGCGCCTATGCGCCGCACAGCGAGGTGTTTCCTCGCGCCGCCGCTATCGTACATCAGGGAGGCGCCGGTACTACGGGGCAGGCGCTGCGGGCGGGACGGCCGATGCTCGTGGTGCCGTTCGCTCACGATCAGCCGGACCACGCGCACCGCATCGTGCGGCTCGGTCTGGGGCGCTACGTTCCGCGGGGAAAATACACCGCGAGCCGGGTCACCCGCGAACTGGGAGCACTCTTGAAGGACCGCGAGGTCGCCCGCTGCGCGGAAGACGTGGGCCGCCGCGTACGGGAAGAGGCAGGAGTCGCGACAGCGTGTGATGCTATCGAGCAGGCCATGACGGCAGCACAGTGATCCCCACCGGCGAGCGCTCGGCGACGCGCGCAGTT
>SYMT01000425.1 GCA_005805375.1 Actinomycetota bacterium | reverse complement strand
GGTTCTCGACGGGGTGGGGCGTTCCGGCGCAGGCTGTTGGGGTCCTGTGCGGTCTCGTCCTGGGGTGCGGGTTGGCCGGGTTGGCCTGAGGCGCCCTCGCGCACGATCACCACTTCCCGCTGGATCACGTTCGGGTTGCCGAACCCGACGCCGCCGGTGAAGCCGTACGGCGAGAAGCCGGCGTAGCCGTAGTACCCCTGCCCGTATCCATACCCATATCCCTGCCCGTACCCATAGCCCGGGTAGAACTGCACCCGCGGCACGGTCGTAGTGACTTCGTAGCGCGGATTCCACCGGCCGTACAGGAACTCGTTCGGACGCGGGGCCGTCGAGCGCATGTACTGAAAGTCGCGCTCGAGCAGCCCCAGGCTATTGGGCAGCAGCGGCTCCGGCGGGAGCACACGGATACTGGTCTGCCCGCCCTGCGGCGGGAACGGGCCGCCCGGGTAGTACTGACCGGGGAAATTCCCCTGCTGCTGGACCCCGGGGATGGGAGTCTGCGTGGGGTTCGGCGGGGTGGGGCCGCGGCCGGGAATGGGCCGGTTCTGGGCCTGAGCGCTGCCGGCGGCAAGCAGCAGGCCGACACAAGCCCACATGTGGGCGGAGGCCGGGCGGAGGGGACGGATGGCTTGCATTGGAGATGACTCCCTGGTTGCGTTCCGGGCTATAGAGATTAGACGCACCGAGCGGGGCACATGGTTACTCATTCGTCGCAAATCAGACCGGAATCCCGAGTTCCCGGGCCACTCCGCAGACGTAGTCCCGCGCGGTGTGATACTCCTCGCGGTTCGGCAGGTGTTCCAGCATGAGGGGCGGCTCGTGCGGCAGCCGGTGCAGCTCCGTGAGGAAGGTGCGGTAGTCCAGGACTCCCGTTCCCGGCCGGCACTCGTCCAGGTGGATGATGAAGCCGTCCCGCACGCACACATCCTTTCCATGACAACTGGCGATGTGGGGTCCCAGTTTCGCGAAACAGTCCCGGATCACGGCGCCGGTGTCGTAGAAGCGGACGGGAGAGTTGATGAGGTTGACGGGATCGAGATGCACGCCGAACCGGCCGGGCCGATCCACGGCGGCCAGCAGGCGCAGATAGTCGTCGGCATTCTCCGGGTGGACCGACGGCATCATCTCCAGCGCAAAGACGGTGCGGGTGGGGCGCACTCGGTCCACGATCTCCTGTGTGAGTTGCACGATTGCGTCGAACGCTTCCTCGGAGAGATTCTTCGGGTGGTACCACCCCTCTCCGTAGGTGCCGGTGTAATCCACACAGCACCGCGCGCCGATTTCGTCGGCCAGGGCAAGACGTTCCACCACCCGCTCGCGGTTGCGGCACGCCACCTCCGGGTCCGGATGCAGCACGTGCCCCCAGGCGCCCACTTCCGCGATGATCACATCGTGCCGGGCGAACGCCTCCCGCATGGCGTGCACTCCGGCGGTATCCGCCGCCGTCAGCCAGCCGGGACAGTAGGCGGCGCGATATCCCTGCTCGCGATGCGCGCGGGCCAGTTCGTCCGGGTCCCGCGTCTCGACAAATGTCGGTGCTCCGAGTCGCATTGTTTTCCTTTTGGTATGGATGATCCAGCGGGGGCTGCGTCGTTGGGGCCGAGGACCCGGTTATAGACCACTTTTCCCGGCTGCCGCGAGGCATTCCTGGATCCACTTTCCCTCGCCGGGTGCAGGACGGGGCCGGAGTGGCTTCGCGTAGAGTGGGGAAAGCAGCCGGTCCAGTCTGCCGGCTCCGAAGGTGTGGGTGAACAGCGCCTGCAAGTCCACTTGTAGGGGGCCCACTTGCGGATGCAGGGGCACGGAAATCTCCGGGAGGGGGTCCCGCATCGTGCAGGGCTGGACGTGAAATCCCTCCGGACGAGAAGCATTCCACGTGCAGATGAGGTAGTGGTAGTTCGGCAGGACTTGCAAGCGTGCCTCACTGACCGCCACCGTGTGCCGACCGGCCCGCAGGAGATCTATCTCCACCAGGTTCACCCCGGCCTCCAGCATCTGGCGCTGCTTCGCGAGATACTGCGTACGTCCGGGACCGGAGCGCTTGTTCGACGGGCTCAGCAGTTCCAGGCTGGTGATCAGGCTCTGTTTGGGAAGCCGGAGTACGTGAATGAGGGCCTCGCGAGTCTCGATGGCCGCATCCTCGATCCAATAGCCCGGCGCCGGCGCCCGGGCTGCGGTGCGCGGAAGTGTGGCCACACCCCCGCGTTCCGGGGTGACCTGCACCGCCTCGACGTCGGGGATGCGTTCCGCCGCCCCGGGCGGAGAACTTCCGCGTTCCAGCACGATGCGCACTTCCAGCGTGGCGACATAGGGCTCGGGCAGCAGCGGCTGGAGGGTGTCGCAAAGGTAGGTCATGAACCGGTTGTGGAATCCCTGCCAGAAGGGCGAATCTTCAAGATAGGGGTCCATTCCGGGGAATGGGCAGGGCATGGCGTGTCTCCGGCCTGGCGGCATCCTCCCCACCAACTTCGACGATGGCTCCGGGAACACCTTGACCGGGAACGCGCGTGTCGGAGACGGCGGGCGCCTTCTTCGCACAGCGGCAGGTCGCGCGCGGGGCGGGCTTCGGGGACCTGGATCAGGACGGCGATCCGGACGTCGTTCTCGGCTGCAACAACGGCTCCGCCCTCCTCCTCCGTAACGACAGCCCGCACGGGCGAAACTGGGTGGGGCTCGCGCTGGAGGGAGCCGCCCTCGGGGAGCGACCCGCCACCGGCTGCAATCGGGACGCCGTCGGCGCCCGGGTTCGTGTCAGCATCGGGACACTCCGGCAGACGCAGTTTGTGCGCTCCGGCGGCAGCTACCTGTTCGATCACGACCGCCGCCTCGCCTTCGGGCTGGGAGACGCCTCCGGTTCCGGCCGCGTGGAGATCCGCTGGCCCTGCGGCGCGGTGCAGTCCCTGGAGGCGAGCCCCGGAAAGTGGCTCCCTGTGTTGGAGCAGCACTGCCGGCGGGGGGGCGTCTCTATTCTCTCTCCCTGAACTGTGTAGGTCGGTTGAAGTGTGTCGAGACCTCCCCTGTCCCACCGGACTGACACCCGTCGCCGGACGGCCGGGTGTGCGCCTTCCTGGGAACGCCGGCATCTTGCCGGCCCGGGCGCGTCGGGGTGACCTCCGGCAATGCCGCAGGCTGGTGTGAGGCTGCCCCTTCAGGGCGGGGGGGTGCGTGGCCCGGGGTCTGTGGCGGGCGCGCATCAGGGCGGCTTTCGGCAGCGCCCGCTCGGGCCAGTTCGAGCGCCCTCGGGTAGGCGAACGAGCGAATCCGCCCGGGATGCTGGCAGTAGCGCCGGCGCCAGTCGGATGTCCCTCTGCGATCCTCTGCGTCCTCTGCGGTGGAAACTCCAGGCGTCGGGGTGTGGGACCCGCAACGTGGGACGAGCGCCGCCGAGCCGGCAAGATGCCGGCGTTCCCGGGACGGCTGCGCTCCTCTGCGTCCTCTGCGGTAGAGAATCCGTCCGACCAATTTCACTCCGCTCTCCCGGCTCATTCCTCGTTTCTCCTTCGTTCCTCCTGCCGCTGCCCTCGCCGGGCCGCTCTTTCCCTCCTCCCAACAAGCCTCGTCCGTAACCTCCGCGCTGCCTCCGTGTCTTACTTCCCAATGGACTGTTCCGGTCGCCGGCCTCACTTCCTCGCTTGTCTTGAACACCAAAACACTCAGCACTCTGTCTCCCCCCGAGTCCGGGCAACTGGTCGAAGTGCGTCGGCACCGGTATGCGGTCGTCGAGGTCCAGGCGGGGGCCCTTCCTCCGTCCGGGGAGGCGGGCGAACTCGTACGGGCCCAGCATCTCGTCACCCTGTCGTCGGTGGAGGACGATGCCTTCGGCGAGGAGTTGCGGGTCGTTTGGGAGCTGGAGCCCGGCGCCCGCGCCTTTGAACGCACGGATCTGCCGGAGGTGGATGGCTTCGACGAGCCCGCGCAACTCGAAACGTTCCTGGACGCCGTGCGCTGGGGCGCCATCGCCTCGGCCAACACGCGGCACCTCCAGGCGCCGTTCCGCAGCGGCATCCGGATTGAGGATTACCAGCTCGATCCGGTGATCCGCGCCCTCCGGATGCCCCGCGCCAACCTCCTCATTGCGGACGATGTGGGCATGGGCAAGACAATTGAGGCGGGTCTGGTGGTCCAGGAGTTACTGCTCCGGCACCGGGCGCGCACGGTGGTGGTGGTCTGTCCCGCGTCGCTGCAGGTGCAGTGGCGGGAGCAGATGCGGGACAAGTTCGGCCTGGAGTTCCGAATCGTGGACAGAGAGCTGCTGCGCCGTCTGCGCCGCACCCGGGGGCTGCATGTGAATCCCTGGTCGCATTTTCCGCGCCTCATCACCTCAATGGATTTCCTGAAGCGGGAACGGCCACTGCGCCTCTTCCGCGAGCTGTTGCCCGCCCCAGGGGAGCCGGAATTCCCCCGCCGTTTCGATCTGCTCATCGTGGATGAAGCACACAACGTGGCCCCTGCCGGTACCGGGAAATACGCCACC
>SYMT01000424.1 GCA_005805375.1 Actinomycetota bacterium | reverse complement strand
TCTTGGGGCTGCTCACCGCCAGGACGGCCGGCGCCAAAAGCACCAGAGCGGCCGATACAGATAGCGCCCGCACAGTCCATCGCATTTCGCTCTCCTCACATCAGCGGGTCAGGCGCGCACCCCGTGGCGTCGGCCCCGACACCGGATGACATGCCTCGTCGCACGGCGGACTACAGTTTACTTCCCGGCCCGCAAGTTCCTGCTCCCTGTCCCAGGTCCTGCCGGTCTCGCGGGCGAGCCCGCGAGACACCCCGGATGCCTGACGATGTCCCGCGGCGTGTCAGGGTGACCTGGGAGGGGCAGTGCCCTGACTACGCTCGATCGCCTGCCTGCGGATCGCAGCGCGCGCACGCTCGAGCCGGGCCGGCCACACGAACGTCGGTGCGGCGGCGGGATCGTAGCCGGCCAGGTGGTCTCGGAGCCGGGTGGCGGGCTTCGTGTACTTCAGTTCCGTGTCGCCGAAGACTTCGCGGCAGAGGGCGGCGAGGGCCGGATCGTACTCCAGCAACTCGGCGCGCGTGTTGACATGGTTGTGGTCGTGGTCGTTCTCGCGGTTGTTGTCGAACCAGGACTGCACGCCCTCGGCGAAGTACTCGTGATGGTTGACGGAGGCGTACTTGCCGCGCCAGAGACCTGCCTTCCTGGCCGTGTTGTGGGCGGCCAGGACACGGGCATCGAAGCCGGGAGCGACGCGGGACATCCCGCGCAAGTGGATGTTGTGCGCGAACTCGTGGATCAGGATGTTCTCGGCGGCGTACGGGTCCCCCGGATACCCGAGCAGGTTTTCTTCAGCGCACGAGCACAGAGGGTCGGTTTCGGAGCCGCCCAGCCCGCGGGCGCGGGCATCCCAGAAGTCCTTCGGCTGGAGGTGCTGCCAGCCGGGCAGTTCCGTCGTGAACTCGTTATAGGCCATCACGCTGAGACGGGAGCCGGACTGGATCATCGCCTGCCGGACGTCGGGGCGCCGCGCCAGCATCAGATTGACGAGGTAGCCGGCTTCCTTCAGCGCGTAGTCGTTGACCTTCGCCGAGGCGAGGATCGGGTAGCCGTTCGCCAGGAAGCACTTCTTATACAATGCGGGCGCCCGCAGCGCCGCGGGCGGTGCGGTGACGCGTGGCAGGGCAACCTCCAGCGGGGCGCGCCAGACCTTCGCCAGAAGCTGCGCCATCGCGGGATCGTGCTTTAGGAGTTCATCACGGGTGTAGGGGTAGAAATCGTTGCGGACGAAGAATGCCTCGGTCGTCTCGGCGAAGTATTCCTGGACATTCGTGAGTGCGTACGCCCGGGCGAAATGCTTGTGACCTTCCGCATCCTGGCGCTCAACCCGGTCATAGGTCCCGCTTGCGCGGGCGCGTTCGTACGCGGCGAGCAGGTCTTTGCGATCGGTGCCCAGAACCTGATCGTGGTAGGCATGGGCGAGTTCGTGGAGCACGAAGTTCGGCATCCGGCGGATTTCGGCCGGAAAGATCCGCACGTTGGTGAACTCGACCCCCCTGACCATGTTCGGATCGCGGCCATGCTCTCTGAGCCAGTCGGCGCCGGGATGGTACTCCGCCCGCGGTCCAGTGCCGGGGTACTCGGGCGAGAACCACAGCCTGACTTTTCGGAGCTTCTCCACCGCCGGGGCCGGCACCACCCGGACGATCTCCTGCAATTGCGCCGCCAGAAGGTCGAGTGCCCGCTGCGTCGCCGCAGCGTCATCGGCCAGCAGGCGCTCGCTGATCGCGACGTTCCAGCCCTCGACGGTACGCTCCCGCCACGTGAACGCGGGCTGTGAGCCGAGCAGTGCCGTCATCCCCTTCCCGAGGGCCTCACCGACCAGGAGGCAGGTTTCGGCGTTGCCGAATTCGTGGTGGCCGTGGCCGGGATTCGGGGAGTCCGCGGGCTTCCGGACGAACCGGTGCATCTCCACGAAGCGCACGTTGCCGTGGAATTCCGGGCGCGCGGCGGCTGCTGCCTGCGCCTGTCGCAGCGCGCCCCACTCGTCCGGCGCCTGCACCCACGGACCCGTCAACTCCCCCACGACCACCGGCAAACCAGGGACCTTGAGGTCCCTGCGCACGTCACGGATCAGGTTCACGAGGTTCTGCTCGTATTCGGCGACCGCAGCGCGACCGGCGGCGCCGTCGTTCCAGCCCTGATACCACACGAAGCCGGCCAGTTCATACCCGCCACCTGCGTAGGAGGGAAAGTCCGACCTCACGTTTGCAAGCGCCTCGCGGACCTCTGACAGCATCTTCGTGTAGTAGGGTCCCACCACACCGCCGGAACTCGGGGGACGGAAGTCCCGGTAAAGGCTCTTCCCTCCCCACGCCGTTTTGATCAGCAGCACCTGCTCCGGGAAGCGATCCCCGACGATGTGGCCGAACTGGAGTTCCGGACCGAAATGATGGCGCCCCGCGTAGGGGGTGAAGCCGAGGCCCAGTGGCCCCGCCTTCAATTCGCCGCGCTCCGGGCGGTAGCGCACCCAGACATCGTCGCGCTTGGCCCAGTGCCCATCGCCGCCACGAAGATGCCGGAAGCGCTCAGCGCGGGAGGGTTCGGCGAGCAGGAAGGTCAGCGTCCCTTTGCCGTCGTTACAATCCTTGCCGTCCAGGTCCGCTACGGCCTGGCCTTCCATGTTGGACTGCCCGGCGAGGATGAAGACCTTGAGTCGCTTCGGCGCCGAGCGAGCCGGGGGCGCCATGAGGATCCACACGGCGGCTGTCAGGGCGATGAGGAGGCGAAGTGCGTTCGACATGGCAGCTCGCTGGTGATGGGCGTGAACTCCGGGGCAGGCTCTCCGCAACCTGGAATCAGACTCCGGCCGCGGTTTTCGACATACGGAGTAGTCGCGTCCATTGTAGCACCGGATCGGATGGGCGACGGAACTCGTGCGTCCGGCCGCGTCCCGGACTGCTGGCGCGCGCCCTTTGGTCGGTGCGCCGGGCGGGGCTGTCGGATTCTCGGTGGTGGGGCCGGTCTCCTGGCTGACACTCTCAAGAATGGTGACGAACCGATGGCTCAATTTCGATCCGGGTACTTCACCTCCGGGATTCTCCGGCAGTTCCATTTGCCATGGACTTCCGACACTCTGGATGTCAGAACTGGATCTCCGCCCAGACCTGTGTGTAGTGGGTTCGCTTTACGCACTCCCTGACGCGTTCCAGGGCAGGTGGTCGTGTATCATCCCCGGTCGCTCACGGCCAAGGCGGTTATTGTAGCCCCCGTTGTAACCGAACAGCTTGAGCAAGATCAGCTCAAAATACCACATGCTTAGCTGCCAGGCGTCATAACACTCTCGGCAGGTGGAGCCCGTCTGCATCTGCTTCCGCTTTTCGCGAGTCGGATGCACGAGCGAGTTGCGAATGTCGGTCACCACCCGAGGGCCGTCCCGGGGGCCGTCGGCGGCTGATCGGGAGGCGTGAAGGTGGTGAAGGTGGCAAAGTTGCTTCGGAATGGCCGGAGGGACCTGCATCCAGAAGAGCAGGAGCCGGATCTTGTCGGCAGCCGGAAGCTTTCCGAAGCTCTCCGCTGTAATCAGCGCTCTCTGCTCGATCAGTACGACCCACGCAAGCAACTCCAGACCGATCTGCGCGGTGACAAGAGCAATTTCAATCCTACCCGAGTGGCAGTTGCTCTCCAGGTACAGGCCAAGTGCCAGCGTGAACCATTCGCGGGACTCTTCCTGGTTCCAGACCTTAAAGCAGCCGTCAGCGACCTGAAAGCACTGTTGTGGCGCGGGATCGGAAAACCAGGTGGGATTGGATTTCGCCAGTGCGATGTTGTGGGCGCCCCACTTCTTCCAGAGCGGGCGGCCGAGATGCCGGAGCCCAACCGGCAGCACGCAGCCACACCGCGCGCCATTCGTGAACGCAAAAAGCCAGTAGAGGAACTCCAGTGGCCGTTCCGCTTGTGTGGGAGTGAACAGCTTGTTATCCTGCCGCCGCATGATCCCAGTGTGGGTGAACGCGTAGCCGCCCAAACGCTTCGCCTGATCGAACCGTTCACGGCCTTCCGGGAGCGAGTCCAGCGTCACGTGCCATTTGGCGAATGTGAAGGATGTACGACCCGGCCAAGACCGATGTTGTCCAGACGCGGTCGTGTGGATGGCCTCCCCATGGTAGCTCCTGTGGTTGACCAGATGGAACTGGACACACCCGACTGCCTCGGCGCATCCGTCCTCCTTCCTCTCCGGGAAACCAAGCTCTTTCTCGAAGATCCCAGACATGCTGCCGGGCCCGCACGACGACCAATGCGTCCCGTCAACGATGACCGCCACCGGTTCCGCTCCACCAGGAACCACGAGGCTAACATCCTCGTCGGCGCAGGCCCACAAATTCTGCGTTTCCAGGGTGAACCGGATCCTGGCACTGGGAGAAAATCCGAATTCGATTGTCCCCGCTCCCTGCAGGGGATCTCGTTCGATCGTCCCTTCACCCTCCCCGGGCTTTCGTTGCGTTACCAGGGTCAACGGTCCCGCGTAAAGTGGAACTGTCGGATTCACACCCAGTTCGCTGTACTCAGAGGCAATCGGCAAATGGCAGAGGTGCTCCGGTTGTGGCATGATCGGTCCCTTCGCTTGAGTCACTCCCATTTGGGGTGAACGCCTTCGGCTACGGTCTGGAAAGCTACTCTTGCCATGCTTCCATCACGTCAGATGGCCACACTACTCTCCATCAGAACCAGTGTAGTTCCTCGTCGGGCAGCACGTCAACGACGGTAAGGACCTGCGCCACCATCGGGTTCACGGCTGCTGTGCCGGCGGCACACCCGCGTCCCGGTCCGCGCCGGAGCGACCATCGGGGGGAAGAGCAGGTAGCGCGCGGGCAACCGGCGGGTGCCGTCCCGCTCGACCGCCATCGCCGGGAGCACTGGCGATTCGATGTGGCTTGCGACCGTGCTTCGCAGCATTTCCCGACTGATGGCACAGGCGTCGGCGCCCTGGCTGCGCCAGACCTGCCGAAGTAGTAGGGGGACGACCTGGCAGGATCCAGCCGCGGCTGGGGCCGACGGTTCGAAAGTGCGCGAGCTGCGCTTCTGCTGGCTCCGGCCTCCCTCGCTACGCTCATCGGGCGCTGTCCTTCGGACTTCCGACCGTTCGCTCGCGCCGAGCCCAATCGGATCCTCTCTCCGGGTGAGTGCCTATCGCGATCCCAGCGAGATGAGTCCCGAACCTGTTGGCTCGGCGTGAGGGCGCTCAGTAAGCCAGTCTCCCTCGCCTCAAGTTCCTTCTCTCTGCATGGCTGCCTGGATCGCGCCCCCCCCGGGTGGGATGCTATCGTCCCGGCGAGTATCGTTCGGGTTCGTTCTCGTGCTGGGGCAGGCGCCGGACCTGCTGCGTCGCCGTGTCTGCGGAAGTTACTGCAATTGGTGCTGTCATTTGCCTGGAAGGACCACCCCTCAATGAAGTGAACACAGCTAAAAACATTCATCCGGATCAGCCTGCAACCCACCGCTGTCACCAACAGGTTCCGTATCCTCGCGTGTCTCCTCGGCGCCATGGCGTGGACCGCGTCGGCGCGGAACGATCCCGGTCGGCGGGCGGCTGATGCACACGAGGATGGCACACGCCCGCCCGCCCATCGGGAAGGCGCTTCTCCGCCGGTTGACGAAGCATGAAGCGTTGGTCGCGCGCGTCCCCAAGGCAGCGCTGCACGCACGACGCACCCTCCAGGAGCCACCGTCCCACGAGGAACACGAGCGTCGTTGAGCCGAGGACTGACAGGCGCTGACACTGCCGCAGGTCCGGGACTGGCAGGCGGCGGCACAGTGCATCCGGTACACACCGCGCCGTCCGAGCACTGCTGGCGCGGCAGGCGTCCGTGTGCCGCTGCCAATCTCGCTGAGAGTCGGGATACCAGGTTACCGATGAAACCACCTCATACGCGTCTCGTACTAGCCGAAGACTTGCGCCGGCTCGGACTACAGCCGGGAGGCATCGTCTTCCTCCATTCCTCGTTCAAGTCACTCGGGGACGTCGAGGGTGGAGCAGGAACTGTGGTGGCCGCACTCGAAGAGGCCGCCGGTCCGGAAGGGCTGATCCTGATGCCATCGTTCAACCTGGTGGAGCGGGCGAGGCGCGCTGAGACCTGGGATCCGAGGACGACGCCGTCCACCGTGGGGTGGCTGACAGAGTTCTTCCGCCGGATGCCCGGCACGGTGCGCTCCGACCACTACTCCCACTCCGTCGCCGCCCGCGGCAAAGGGGCGGTGGAGTTCGTCTCCGGGCATCGCAGCCGGGAGGGCCTCTGCTCACCCTGGGATCACGAGCCCTGGGGCCGGACGTACGGGACGCATTCTCCGATGTACCGGGCCTATCAGGCTGGCGGGCAGTTGCTGATGCTGGGAGTAGACTATGAGTCTTCCACCTATGTTCACCTGGTGGAGACGATCTGCTGGAACCGGCGGCGGGAGCAGGACCCGGAGGCGAAGTACCCTGCACTCGACCGGACCGCATTGGGCGCGTTCTGGGACCGCGCCGGGCGGCTGACCCGCGGCCGTGTCGGGGACGCCGCCTGCCGGCTCTTCTCCACTCGCGACTATGTGGATGCCCTCCGGGCCGAGGTCGAGCGGGACCCGGCCGCGTACCGCCGGTAGCCGCCGGCCCAGGCGCAGTGCACGTTCCTCCTGATGCGCTGAAACGGCGCCGGACCGGTGGCGGTTCGGTCGGTCGCTGAAGACCACGAACCGCCGCCGGCGCCGACTTGCACGCCGGCAGTGCCCTGGATCACGGCGTCAAGACGCACGCCACCGGTGGCGCGCACCGGCAACGCGGCCCGGTTTTGCACTATCCTGATGCAAGGTCCATTCCCCTCACGAAACGGAAGATGATGTCAGACGCACTGGAGAGCGCTTTCGGCAGCGAGCCGATAGGACTGAAGACCAATGCGGTCCGCTGGCTGCAAAAGCAGGTGATGACACAGTCTGCCCGGCTGCCGCGCAGCTTTGCCCGGCGCGAGGATTGGGAGGCGTTTCGAGACCGGATGCGGCGCGATCTGCCAGACGCAGTCGGCATCCCGGTCTTCCCACCGCTGCGCGGGAGCCTGGTGCGCGCCCGCGTGCAGGTGAGCGCGGATGTGCAGTGTGAACGGGTGGACGTGTACGTGGACGAGGACTACGCGATTCCCGCATTCGTCTTCGCGCCCAAAGAGCCGGCGGACAGGCCCAGGCCGGCGCTGGTGTGGAATCCGGGGTGGCCGGAAGACAAGTGGAAGGGAGCGTACCAGGCCTTCGCTGTGCGCATGGCGCGCCAGGGTTTTGTGGTGCTCATCCCCGACCACGCGCCCTTTGGCGAGACGAGTTCGCTCGATAACAAGACCGCAACGGCGATGACCCTGGTGATGGGCATGGGCCACGTGCTGGGCATCAGTCAACTGGCGCTGCGCAGTGCGGAGACGCGGCGGTGCGGCGAGTACCTGCGGGCGCGCGGCGATGTGGACGAGAAGCGGGTGGCCGTGGCCGGCTTGTGCCAGGGAGGCATGGACACCTGGATGAGCGCACCGCTCGACGAGGGGTTCTGCGCCGCCGCGCCGTTGTGCTCGGCTTCCACCTTTGCCATCCACATGTTTGAGATGGCCTCGTACATGGCCAACGGCGATGCCTCTCCCTTTCCGTTCGGCATCCTGAAGGTGTGCGATGTGGAGCATTTGCACGCGGCCATCGCGCCTCGGCCCTTGTTGGTGCGGGCCAACCTGCCGGACCAGTGGTGGCCGGTGAGCGGCTTTGCCCGCATCGAAGCGTTGACGCGCCAGGTGTACCGGCTCTACGGCGCTGAGGACCGCGTTGACTTCCGCGCCGAAGTCCACGAACACAACCTGACCGGCCCCTTCGCCGACGCGCTGGAGCAGTTCTTGTTGAAGTGGGTGTGAGCGGAGCAGGCCCCCCGGCGATGCGCGCGATCACCCGAGCGGCGGACGGGGCTCGCGCGTGGGGCGGGCGACCGCCTCGTCCAGGGAGAGTCGGTCGGCCCGGAAGACCTCTCCCTGACCGGGGCGCCCTTCTGCCCGGGAGCGACGCCGGGGAAAACGGCATCCAGTGATCTCCGCCCGATTCTTCGGCACCGGCCGGCCTGGGCCGGCAGCCGCGGGCGGAACGCCGAGAGGCCCCGGCCCAAGCAGTTCACGGGGCGTTTCGGCTGTACACAACGCGACCTCTCCCCGCGGCATACGCTTCAGGCGATCGGATGAGTGTCACACACACACCGCGCGGCGCCATCGTGCTACCGGGACACGTCCGAACGGAGTTGCCGCATCCGGGTGCGGATGGTGTACACGCCGTCACCGCTGAGGACCCCGCCGCGGGCAAAGAGGCGGCCGTGCTGCCAGTTGGAGAGGCCGAGCTCCGGGCGGTTCAGCGCGTACTGGCCGTCCACCCAGCGGGTGAAGCCGTTGCCTACAAACGGAGCGTTCACGCGCTCGTAAAACCGTGTGTGTGCGGCCGGATCGTCGCTCACCAGGGACGCCACAAACTGCGGGCTGTGAGTGTTGCACAGTGCAATTGCCTCGTCGAGGTCCGCGGTAATCTTCAGGGAGACCTCAGGGGTCTCCTCCCACTCCCACTCGCGGCCCAATTCGGACACCGGGAGACTCTCGGCCAGCGGCTCGTCCACATCGCCCGCTGCGCGGCGGACCCGGACGCGCGTGCGGAACCAGTCGCCGGGCACGTACGGCTCGTCGCCCGCCGCCACGTGGAGCTTGCAGCCGTGTCCGCGGCGGTCACCGGCCCGCTGCAGGGTGTCCAGGAACACCGGGAGCAGATCGTCCACCCGGCTCCGTGGGAGGCAGCAGACGTTGAGTGTGTTGCAGACCTTGCGGTCCAGGGAGTGATAGACGGCAGCGGCAAACCGATCCACATCGGCGGCCTCGCCGGCGATCAGCCAGGCGCCGCCGGTGCCGTGGAGGCTGACCGGGATGCCCGCCTGCCGCGCCACGCTGCCGAGCTGCTCGGCGGCGTGCCCGGAGCCACGCGCCACCGCCAGGGCCAGCCGCGCATCGGAGAACATCGCCCAGCCGGCCGCGCGGTCGCCGCTGGGGAGGAGCGTGGCCGCCCCCGGGGGGAGACCCGCCGACCGGATCGCCGGGTCGAGCGCGCATTCCACGATGGCTCGCGCGGTGCGCAGGGCGTCGCTCCCGATACGGAAAACGACTGTATTGCCGCCCCGCAGCACGCCTGTGGCGTCGGCAAACACGTTGGGGCGCGCCTCGAAGACGAAACCGATCACTCCAAGCGGCGCCAGTAACTGCTCGACCTCCCACCCGTCGTGCTCGATCCGTTCCACGACCCGTCCGCGCGCAGAGGGAGTATCGCGCCACGTGCGGAGGCCCGCCGCCATGGCGCCGCGCATCTTGTCGTCGGCCACCAGGCGCGTCACCGATCGTCCCCGCGCGCGGGCGTCCGCAAGGTCCTCGTCGTTGGCGGCCCGGATGGCGTCCCACACCGGCGTGCTTTCGAGGCGCGCGGCGAACGCTTCGAAGAACGCGCTGATTGCGTCGTCGGACACTTCGCCCATGCGGGTGAACGCCGCGTGCGCGGCGCCCACGGCGCCGGCGGCCAGGGACTGCTGCCCGGCGGGCACGTGCAGCAGATCGCCGGTGGACTGGACCACCAGGAGGCGATCCCCGGCCTGGAAGCGCGCGGCGAGGTCATCCGGCACCCGCGCGACACGATTGCCGCCGTACAGAAGCTGTGTGCCGGGAGCCAGAGTTTCCAGAATGTCGCTCACGAGATGTGTCTCAGGCGAGCACCGCGCTCACCACTCTGGCGGGCTCCACTCCGGTCAGGCGCGCATCCAGTCCCTGGAACTTCACGCTGAATCGCTCGTGGTCCATTCCGCAGAGGCGGAGCATCGTGGCGTGGAGGTCGTGGACGGTGACCACGTTTTCCACGGAGCGATAGCCGAGGTCATCCGTTGCCCCGTACGTGACGCCCCCGCGGATTCCGCCGCCCGCCAGCCACATGGAGAACGAATTGATGTGATGATCGCGCCCGCTGCCCTGACCCATCGGCGTGCGCCCGAACTCTCCGCCCCACAGAATCAGGGTGTCGTCCAGCATGCCTCGCTGCTGGAGATCGAGCAGCAGGGCCGCACTGGCCCGATCCGTTTCTTGCGCGGCGATCGGGATCGCCTTGTCAATCTCTCCGTGGTGGTCCCAGCCGCGGTGGTAGAGCTGGATGAACCGCACCCCGCGCTCCGCCATCCGGCGGGCCAGGAGGCAGTTCGCCGCGAACGTCCCTTCCCCGGCCTCTTTCACCCCGTACAGATCCAGCACGCGCTGCGGCTCCTGTGCGAGGTCGGTGAGCTCCGGCACGCTCGATTGCATCCGGAAGGCCAGCTCGTACTGCGCAATGCGGGTCTGGATTTCTGGGTCCACTCGTTCGGCGGCCAGCAGCCCGTTCAACCGCTGCACTTCCTCGACTACCAGGCGCTGCACGCTCTGGCAGACCCCCTCGGGACTGCCGACATAGTGGACGGCGTCGCCTTTCGCCTGGAACTGCACTCCCTGGAACCGGCCGGGGAGGAACCCGCTGGACCACTGCCGGGCCGACACCGGCTGGGCGCCGCCCTTGCCCTGCGACACCAGCACGACGAACCCCGGCAGGTTGGCGGTCTCCGCTCCCAGTCCGTAAAGCAGCCAGGAGCCCATGCTGGGCCGGCTCTTCAGGATCGAGCCGGAGTTCATGAAGGCATGTGCGGTGTCGTGGTTGATCTGCTCGGTCACCATCGAGCGGATGATGCAGATCTGATCCGCCACGCCGCCGATGTGCGGAAATTGGTCGCAGATCTCCTGTCCGGACCGGCCGAAGCGCCGGAACGGGAACGCGGGACCGCGGGCGATCAGTGTCGCTCCCTGCAACTGAGCGAGCTGCTGGCCCTGAGTGAGGGAAGCAGGGAAGGGTTTCCCGTGGTGCTCGCGGAGCAGCGGCTTGTGGTCCAGTGTCTCGAAGGCGGACGGGCCCCCTGCCATGCAGAGGTGGATGATGCGCCGCGCGCGCGCCGGGAAGTGCATCGGCGCCGGGGTCCCGGCGCCTCGATCCGCGGCGCCGGCCGGCGCCGCGTTCGCGTCGGCAGCGAGGGCGCCGAAGGCGATCCCGCCGAGGCCGCACGCGGACTGCTGCAGGAAGGACCGCCGGCTCACGCGCCGGGCAAATTCATAGGAATCGAATGGGTGTTGCATGCCTCGCCTCGTCAATAGCGCGTGATTGTTTCCTGCAGGTTGAGCACCACACGGCAGAGCGCCGTCCAGGATGCCAGTTCCACCGGGTCCCCATTGGCCGGAGCGGCGGCGACACCGACCCGGAGCGACTTGCGGGCATCGTCGGGCCGGGCGCGATATTCGCTCCGAACTTGCTGAAGGAACGCAAGCAGCGAGCGCCGCTCGGCCGGCCGCGCCGGCCGGGAGACCGCGCGGAGGAGGAGCCGGTCGAGGCGCTGCTCATCGGCGCCCGGTTCCGGCAGCACCAACGCTGCAAGCGAGCGCGCTGCCTCCACGAAGGTCGGGTCGTTCAACAGCGTGAGGGCCTGCTGCGGAGTGTTCGCCACGGTGCGGGCCGCGGCGCAGTCCTCGCGGGACGGTGCGTCGAAATTGACCAGCATCGGATGCAGAAACGTGCGCTGCCAGTGGACGTACAGCCCCCGCCGCCACTGCCGCTCATCCCTCTCGGCCTCGTACGGCCGGTCAGGAAACTGGAGGTTCGAATAGTAGCCTTCGGGCTGATACGGTTTTGACGGAGGCCCGCCCACGTCCCGCTGGAGTAATCCCGCGATGGCGAGGGCGTTGTCCCGCACGAATTCAGCCTCCAGACGCCGTGGGTTCTGACTTGCCAGCCAGCGGTTTTGCGGGTCCCGCGCGTGCAACTCCGGGCGCAGGCTCGAGGACTGCCGGTAGGTATGGGACGTCACCAGGAGGCGCACCATGTGCTTGACATCCCAGCCCGACTCCTGAAACTCGACCGCCAGCCAGTCGAGCAGCTCTGGATGGCTGGGCCATTCCCCCTGCGCGCCGAGGTCCTCGACCAACCCGGAGAGGGCGTTCCCGAAGAATTGTTTCCACAGCCGGTTCACAAACACGCGGGCCGTGAGCGGATTAGTGGGCGATACCAGCCAGTCGGCCAGATCGAGGCGGGTGAGACGGCGCCCGGCGGCGGGCGCCGGCGCGGAGGCGAGCAGAAACCCCGGCGGTGTCGGTTCCACGAGCGCTCCTTTCTCATCCTGCCAGTTTCCGCGGGGAAGCACGCGCACGGGCGTCGGAGCCCACGCTTCCGTGACCATGACCGGCGTCCACCCCTTGCGGCAGCCCCACAACTCCGCTTCCACGGACTTCACCTGTGCAAAAGCCGGGGAAGGAGGTCCCGCGGAACGCAGCCAGGTAAGGGCGATCTCGTCATCAAGCGGGCCGTTCCGACCCAGTGCCGTCAGCACTGCGGCTGGGAATACGCCGGTGTCCGGGTCCTCCGGCGCGAGCGGCGAGACGGAGAGGCGCACGCGCGCGGCCGGGACGTTCGGCAGGGTCACCACCAGCGCGTCACCCGGCCCCAACTGTGGAGGCGACACCGGCAGCCACACGGAATCATGAAGCTCCCGGCCCTTTGCCGCGGACAGCTTCCACCCAGCCTGCACGCCGACCAGCGCCTGTCCGCTCCGGTAGCGCGGCTCGGAGTAATTCGCCCCGGCATGGCGGAACGCAATCGCCTCGCTGCGCCCACCCGCCCGCTGCAGCGTGGCGGACAGCGCCAGCGTGGTTCCCTCCATCCCCTTTCGGAAAACCGTGGTTCCATCCCCATCACGCGGCAGCAACTCCAGCCGCAGCGCGGCCAATCGTGGTGCGGTCGGTCGGGCGGTCAGCGTCAGCACCGCGGTGGCGCCGTCGCTCAGGCGCACGCTGCCGTCCCCGAGCCTCGCCTGCGTGGCGTCTCCCGAGATTGCCGCCTCGGGCTCCAGCGCCTCCCACCCTTCCGCATGCCGCCCGAGGAACGAAGCCACTCCTTCACGCCAGCGCTGCACCTCGGCGACGGGCGCCGAAGTGCGGGCCACCGCGCGCAATTTGCCCTGCAGGTGCGCGACTCGCTGCTTCAGAGAGGGACTTTCTACCTGAATCTCCGGCGGGAAGGGGGAGTCGTTGTTGTACCCGCGGAGTTCGGGATTCGGCGTGTACCCGTAGTCCGCATAGACGCCCCACTGCTTCACATCGGCGAAGAAGGCGGCGATGGAATAGAAGTCGCGTGTGGTGAAGGGATCATACTTGTGGTCGTGGCATTCGGCGCACCCGAGGGTCGAACCGAACCAGGTCATTCCCACCGTGCGTACCCGATCGGCGGCGTACTTCGCCAGGTACTCCTTCGCCTGCGCCCCGCCTTCCCGCGTGACCATATTCAGGCGGTTGAAGCACGTTGCCGCGCGCTGCTCGGACGTCGGGTGCGGCAGCAGGTCGCCGGCAAGCTGTTCGCGAGTGAAGTCATCGAAACGCTTGTTGCGGTTGAACGACTGCACTACGTAGTCGCGATAGGCCCACGCGTTCTGGTTCTGGTCGCCGTGAAAGCCGACCGTGTCCGCGTAGCGCACCACATCCAGCCAGGGAGTGGCCATGCGCTCCCCGTAGTGCGGGGAAGCGAGCAGACGCGCCACTACCTTTTCATAGGCGGCGGCGGACCGGTCTGCCGCGAATGCCTCCACTTCCTCTGGGGTCGGCGGCAGGCCGGTAAGATCCAGCGTGACCCGGCGGAGCAGCGTCCGCCGGTCCGCCTCGGGCGACGGCAAGATCCGCTGCTCCGCCAGCTTCGCGCGGACGAATGCATCCACAGCGCCGCGGGTGGGATAGCGCGGGTCCGTGAGCTTCGGCGCCGCGGGTCGCTGGGGAGGAACATAAGCCCAATGTGCCTGATATGGCGCCCCTTCCGCCACCCAGCGCCGCAGGAGCATCAGGTGCTCTCCGGTCAAACTCTTGTGAAAGGCGGCGGGCGGCATCCGCCGGGCCGCCGTGGGAGTCGTCACGCGCTCGATCAGCCGGCTCCGCTCCGGGTGACCCGGCGACAGCACGCCGCGGCGCAGCGCCTCTTCACAAACGTCCAGACGCAGCCCCGCCTGTCGTTTGTTGGGATCCGGTCCGTGACAGGGGAAGCAATTCTCGGAAAGAATCGGCCGGACATCCCGGTTGTACTGCACGGGCGCCGGTCGGCGCGAAGGAACAGGGGGCGCCGCAACGACGAGAGCCGGGACCAGGAGCCCCCCCCAGGCCACCAGGGCAGCCACACCCGGCACGGGGCGCTTCGCGTTTGAGCGGGGAGATGGAAGTCGGATGAGCATCATCGTACGGAAAGTGGGCATGAGAGCGAAGAGCAGCGCGGGCCGCTCTCCGTCAGGATACCCCAATCAAGGACAAAGGGGGAAGAGACGCCGCTGCGCGTTCTGTCGAGACCATACGCCGCCCCACGAGGAGAGGCGACGAGACGCAGAGCCGCCCCAGAGACGACGCTGTCCCGCGCAATCCTCGCCGCCGCCGCGAGGACGCACCGTGTGATATGGAGTCCCGCAACTCCGATTGCGGGTCCCAACGGTTAGACCGCCGTCGCCACGAGGACGCGCCGAGCGATATGGAGTCCCGCAACTCCGATTGCGGGTCCAAACTTGCCCCCGTCGCGCCCCCACAGCGTGCCTCTCCGCCCTCGGTGGCCGCCGCACCAGGTCCGGCGATACGCCTGCAAACGGAGTTGCAGGACTCCACATCGCGCGGCGCGTCCCTATCACGGCGGCGGCTTGTCCGGAGCTTGGTGGGGCCCAACTCAGGGGGGGAATAGCACACTATGGCCGACCGCGTGTTTCCGGGTTTCCTCCGAGCAATGTTTCTGGGTCATCTGCTTTTCCATCCAGGCGTTACACTCTGCTGGGGCGGGTCTCATCCGCCGCCGGAGAGGCGTGCGCCGCGCGCGGGGCGGACTCGTTTTGTTGCGGCTGGCATCATTTCTGCTGCTCCGGGCCAGGCCGCCCGGTGCGTCCTTTTCCGAACTCTGCGGACGGGCGCGACCGGGGGCAGGTTCGGACCCGCAATCGGAGTTGCGGGACTCCACATGGCGCGGCGCGTTCTTGCGGCGTCGGCGGTCTAGTTCGGGCCGGGGGGGCGCGACTGTCGAGCTATCGCGTGCGGCCCAGGTGTCTCGGTATTCTCACCGGGAAGCGTGTGCCCATTTTCACCTGGAACATCCACCGCGATGCCGTGGGCTCTGGCCGGGGCGGGCCGATGACCTTCCGGAGAATGGGCAATCCGCACCGTTGGGGTTGGGGGCTTCCCGGATCCCGACAGTGGCCGCGCGGCGACACAATTCTTCACCGCCGACCGGAAGAGACCGCCTCAGGTTGGGGATGGGCCGCATCTACCGGGAGGCCACCCAGCCGGCCAACCCAATCCCGATCCCGTGGAGGTCCAGCCCGCATAACACTCAATCCCAAAACCGCCAAAAACCTCCTCTGTCCCCGGTCCAACGGACCCCTGCCCAGCGAGGGATTTCGAATCCCTCGCTCGTTCCCTCGCTCACTACGCAGCGCTTCGGTCCGACTACCCCTCGCGCGCCCGGCGCGCGAGGGCGGCCTCAGAAAGCCGGTGCATTCCCTGCAGGCTCTCCGGCCCGTAGGTGGGCTCGTCCAGCACGGCGGCCAGCCGGACGACCCACTGCCGGAATACGGGGTCCTCGCGCAGGCGGGCCGCGAAGACGTCTGTGTCGACGCGCTCCTCTTCGCTCGCCTCGCGCGCGGCTTCCCGACGCACCGGTTGCGACGCCGGTGGCGCGGCGGCGGCCATGAATGCTGTCCACCCCTCCACAAATCCGGCGCTTCCGGCCCCTTCCGCCGGGACAGTCGCGATGGCCGGTGCGGCTTCCTGGTTCGGGCCGGAGGGCGCGCCGGCGACAGCGGCACACCGCCGCTCCAACTGGGCGCGTGAGGGGAAAGCCAGGAGCTCTTCCTCCTCGCTGACCTGCGCCCGCCCCACCGGGTCGCTGCACGAGCGGTGGTGGAGGGGGAACTCCCATATGCCTGTTTCGACCTGACGCGGACGCCCGGCCCACCACCCCCGCCGCAGTCCGCGCGCCACCAATTCCGCGGTCACCCGGGTGTGCAGGCGCTCTTCCGGCGGCACGGCCTCCGCCGGTGCGGGCGGGTCGGCCGGGATGGAGGCGAACAAGAGGCGCTGGTCGGCCGGCTCCGGGATCAGGCCGAACTCCCGCTCCAGTTCATCCAGGGTGACGCGCCAGAACATGCGTGTCCCGTGCGGCGCCTCTGCCGGGCCGTCTCCCCGGAAGGGTCCGCCACCGCCGCCGATGCCCCGCAGGTACGCCACCGACGGCCGTGCCGCCGCCGCGCGCACGGCCTCCCGCAGTGCGGCGTCCGTCCCCTCTACCGTCTCCAGGTGCAAGCGGTTCTCGGGGATCGGCACGCCGCCGGGATCGTCCGGCGCGGGGCTTGCGAGCGCCAGTGTGACCCGGGCCCCCACGGAGGAAGCTCCGGATGCGTGCAGATGCAGCAGCAGGCGGGTCATCGCAGCCCTCGTTCGTCGCACATACGTTGCATAAAGTCGTGTCTTTCCGGCGACCATCCGTTCAGTCGATCCGGTTCCAGCAGCGAAAGCATCAACGCGTCCGCCCAGTCCTCGGCTGCCTGGTCCGTGGGGTTCTGCATGTGTTTTCGGTAGGGATAGGGAAAGGGGAGACCCGTGTGCTGGAGGCTCCCTGTGAATCCCATCCACTCCGCCTCTCGCGAGTTCCACCCGGTGTAGCGCAGCCAGACGTCTACATGGTGGGCTACTTCGTGCAGCAAGGTCACTTTGGCGCGGGGTACGACCAGAGGCGCCGGCGCGCTTTCCGGGTCGAACGTCTGCCGGTGGAGGAGCACAAGCCGCAGGTCCGCGTTGCAGCGATCCATCGGGTACGCGCCGCCCCACGCTTCGGCCCCCCCCACGCGATCCGGCTTGCCGCGACCAGGTGGGTGGGCAGCACGGACCTCCACCCGGCGCCGCGCAGGTTCCCGAGGATACCATCCACCCGCGCGAGCCAGGCATTCTCCCAGGCCACCGCGTCCACCACCAGTTCTTCCGCTAACCCCGGGGGCATCGCGGTGCAAATGCCCCACCTCATCTCGAACTCCGCCGGCGTCACCGTCTATCCCCCGAGCCTGCAAACACGCACGCTTCAGGGTATCACGGGGTCCCGGCCTCTCCCCACGCGCCGGCCGCACTGCGGGCGCCCCGAGTCTCTATCGCCCGAGAACCGCCCACGGGTTGCCCCACAACACCGTGGTGGCCCAGATCAGCGGGTCGCCGTCGTGGGCCGCAGCCATGGCGCGGCGGGTCCGCAGGAGCGCCTCCGCCACCGTTTCCGCACGTGCTTGATTCAAGTCTGTCGGCAAGTGATCCGCCGGACGGGGGTGGAGCAGTCCATGGTAGAAGTGCACGCTGAACTCCCCCGCCGGTGCATCCCAGAGCGGGTGTACGCTGGAGAGCACCGCCGAGGCCCCCGCCGCCAGCGCCGCCGTTGGGTGCCCGTCGAACCGTCCGCCCCCGCGGGCCCGGATAGTGCCCGCCACGCAGCAGTCGTGGTGGACCACCGTCCCCGGCAGCGGAAACGACCGCATCTCCCAGGGGTGGAACCGCGCTTCGCCTGCGAGACAGAGATACTCCGCCCCCTCGTGTTCCGTGGGACGTCCCCCATGCCCGCTGTGGCACCAGAGCGCGAGGTCCGGGGTCCGCAGTCCGATCTGCAGTGCGCCAGAGGTCGCGGCTGTCCCCACCAAAGCCTCCCCGCCCACCACCCCCAGCCCCGCACCCGGGAGGGACTGCGCAAGATAGCGGGCGAAGGCCCGCGTCACGGGAAGCTCCGGCGCCGGCGTCTTGACCCGGACGCCGTCCACCGTGTGTTCGCTCACATGCGCCGGGTCGCCCACCACCAGGGCCTGGCGCTGTGAGCCGGCGGGCGGCTGCCGCTCCACTACGACGGCGAGTTCCGCCAGGCTGTGGACGCGGGGAAGGCCCCGCCGCAGGCCGAGCCAGCCCGCATCCCCCGGCGCGCCGGGCAGCCGTAGGAACTCCCAGGGCAGGAGCATGGATCGTCCGCAGGGCGCCAGGAAGAGTGTGGTCGGGTCTGTTCCGAAGAGCACCTCCCGCACCGGCTCCGGCAGCAGCGCCGTGGCCGCCTCCGCAGCCTGCACCACCGGCGCCAGGAGCGCGCGCCGATCGTCCTGCTGCGCGTGCTTCGGGGCATCGTCCTGCGGCGGGCGTCGCGCCGCCGCTGACACGGCAGCAAACACGATCCCGATCTCGGCAAACATCCTGCCGAATGCCGGCGCGAACTCCGGCGGGGCGAGTTCCACGCGGAGCGCCGTGCCGGGCATCTGCCAGGCGAAGAGGAATCCCTCCGGCAGTGCATGCGTCCAGAGCAGGGCCGCCTTCTCGCGGCGGAGCCGTTCCGACAGCGGCCCGCACCCGGCCCGCAAGTCCTCCCAGTGGCTTGCATCCCCTGCCCCCAGCGCGTCCCCCACGCCTGCTCCCGCCAGCGCTTCCACCCGCCGGACGGCCGCCAAATGTGCGACCAGTTCCCTCGCCGCGTCGCGCCGCGCGTGGTGGGCGATGAGGCGCAGGTAACAGGGCTCCAAATGATGCTTCACGGCATCCGCGTGCTGCACGGAAGAGAGCGAGCGCAATCCCTGCTCGCTCCGCTGCACCGCACGCCGGGCGTGCTCCAGCGCTGCCTCCGCGCTGCCGCCTTCGAGACCTGCCAGATGTCCTTCGATCCGTGCAGCCATGAGCCAGTCCTCGGTCACCTCCGCCTCTTGCAGCGCTTCCCCATAGGCCGCCCGCGCCGCCC
>SYMT01000423.1 GCA_005805375.1 Actinomycetota bacterium | reverse complement strand
GCTCCTGGTGGGGCTGGTGGCGGAGGCCGCCTACCTCCTCTTTGTGCCGGACACGAAGTGGTATGAGAATCACCTCTCCCGGAAGCACGATGCGGAAATCGAACGGCGGCGCGCCGCCCTGAAGGCGCAGATTCTCCCCCGCCTAAGTCCCGAAACCCGGGAACGCTACTTGCGCCTGGAAACCGTGCGGGCGGAGATCGCCGCGCACCCGCCGGATGAGCGGTTGCTCATCGCGGACAGCGGCTGGTTTCGGGAGGTGCTGCGGAAACTGGACTACCTGCTGGACAAGTTCCTGCAGTTTGCCCAGAAGGAAGTGCAGTTCCGCGTCTACCTCCAATCCGTGCTCGAAGACGTGCGGGCCGATGGCCGTCCGCCCACACTGGGCCGCACGCGTGACGGTGTTGCCTGGGTGGCCGACCCGAAGGGCGCCCGGCGGGGCGGGCGAGAGGACCGTGAGCGCGAGCGGGGCCTGGGTGCACGCGGGGCTTCCTCGCGCGGTCGCTCCGAGGAAGCGGAGCCGTCGTTGAGGGAGCATGCGGACCCGGGGCTCCGGTGGGTGGCCCGCTCCGTGGACGAGGTTGAGCAACACTACGAGCGGGACCTGGAGGGCATCCGCCTCCAACTGGCTGCCAATCCCGACGCCAGTACCTGTGCCGTGCTGGAGAAGCGCATCGCTATTCTGGAACGGCGGCGGGAGTTCATCGGCAAACTGGGGCGTATTCTGACCAATCTCACCCAGCAACTGCACCTGCTCGAAGACACCTTCGGCCTCATCAACGACGAGATCCGCGCCCGGCCGCCGGAACAGGTGCTGGCCGACATTGAGGATGTGGTGGTCCAGACGCAGACCATGACCGACGTGCTGGAAGAAGTCGGGCCGATGGAACAGATGATGGCGCGACTGTCCGGAGATATGCGATGAGCTTGAGAGACGCACTGCGCAAGGCGGCAGGACTGCTGGTAGAACTCCCGCCCGATCCAGAAGGGGCCGGCGGCGCCGGGAACGGTTTCGGGGCGCCGGAACCGCCGGTGGCGCCGGCTGCCCCGGACGGAGGCGGTAGTTCGGTGGATCGTCTGCTTGCCAGCCTGGAGCAGGAAGCTGCTACGCGTGTGCCCACGAAGTCCGTCGAGCAGATTCTGCAAGAGACCCGGGGCCCGAGCCTGCCCGAAATCCAGGTGTCGGCGGCCTCGGTGGGGACCCCCACCGAGGCTGGAATGCTTGACTTTCCGAAAATCTATGCGGGCGCTGGGCTGCCCGTAGTACCGTTCGGTGCGGAGCAGATGTTGGACCTGTTGACCTCGCTCCCGGCGGAACTGCCCCTGGCGACGCGCCGGCAGACGGTCAAGGTTTCGCTCAACGCGCTGGGGAAGACGGTAGGTGCTTCGCCGGAGAATTTGGTGGCCGATGCCGGGCGCAAGCTCGCCGCGCTGAATGCCTATGCGGAGTCCCTGGGGCAGCAGACTGCGGAGCAGAATGCCGCCGCTGAGCAGGAGATTACCTCCCTGCAGCAGCGCATCGAAGCTCTTCAGGCGGACATGGCCCGGCGCTGCGAGCAACTGACCAGTTCCACCCGTGCCTGCGAAGCAGAGGCGGACCGGTTGGACGACATCCTGGAGTTCTTCAGTCTGGACGTTTCCCCCTCTCGCCTTGCCACTACCGCCGTGCCCACCGCGTGAGTTTCGAAAGGTCCACCACGCAGCGTGCAGACAGCGGCCGGCTCACCACCGGGGACGTGGCGCGCTTCTGGGGTTTTAGTATTACAACGACGAATCTGCAACCATACTCCTGAGGCACAATCTGCCTCGGGAGCACCAGAGTGGACGCAGCAGAGTTCGAGCGGTTGGAGATATCATTTCGACAGTTTCATGCGGAGTCTGCGCCTGCCTTCGGGCGCAAGCAGTGGCGGGAGCGCAGTCAGGACTACCTGCGCGGTTTGTTGGTCCAGGCGGTCGTGTACGAGCTGTTGCCACGCAAGCACTGGACCCCCGCCGAGTTCCTGGAGTGGATGCTACGCATCCAGGGGCGCAATCAAGCGGCCCAGGAGAGCCACGCGCGCCGGCGCGCCCGCAAGCGCCAGGGCGAGTCCAGTCAGGCCGCCTCTTCCGTTGAAGTCGTCGTTGTAATGCTAGGGTCGAACCCAAAACGGGGACCGATGCTACCCGAGAACGTGGGCTGTGCGACCGATGCCCACGCGATCACCCTCCTGCGCCGGGCGTCGCGCGAAGGCAACCATCTACGGACGACCTGCTGGTCGTCGGTAGACGGTGGGGTTTCCGCTGCCGCTCTCAGTACCTCACCCCTCACCGCTGCGCGCCTCCGCTCTTGAGGTCGACCGGACCGCGGTGCGCACTCGCCTGCAACTTCTTGCCGGAACGCGGGCGGGAACACCCGGCAAGAACACCACCCGCTGGAGCTGCCCACACCCTACACCCCATATGCGCTGACTCTAGATTGGCAAAGCCGACCAGCCGAGCATGAGGGCGGTCTGGATGCCGCCGGTTGGCGTCGTCTGTTCGGAAAAGTCCTCGCCCAACAGGGGCCTGACGGGGTGCGAGACGGAAGAGGGAAGAAGGAAGAGGGAAGACGCGGGGCGCAAGTGGGTGCGGGGGCGGGTGCTTCCGGGGCCCGTGGGCGACCATTCCGGTTCGGGGCCAGGGCAGCCCTCTTTGGGGCGGAGTATCAGCCGGCGCCGCAGAGGAGTGCGCCGAGGGCGCGGCGGACTCTATATTGCTGGATGATTTCTCACCTTCCGCGCCAGGGCCACCAGCGTCCGGTAGGACGCCCTCTCCAGCGAGGTGATTTCCATCCCTCGCGCGGCGGCATCGCGGGTCCACGGGGGCGGGCGACTGTCAGGCGGATCACTTAGGGAACCGCGCAGAATTAATCCTCCCGTCAGGCGGGGACCACTCCCGGGATGGTCACGAACCACTTCCCCAGTGCCGGGAGACGCTCGATCTGCGTTTCCAGGGCGGCCATCTCGGGTGCG
>SYMT01000422.1 GCA_005805375.1 Actinomycetota bacterium | reverse complement strand
TGGTGCTCCTGATGGACGAGTCGCACCGCTATCGGGCGACGGCGGGTGTGCGGGCCATCAACGAGTTGCGACCGCGCTTGGGGCTGGAGGTTACGGCCACGCCCTACCTGGAAGTCCAGGGCCGGCAGGCGCCGTTCCGGAACGTCATCTACAGCTACCCCCTCGCCAACGCCATTGCGGACGGGTTTGTCAAAGAGCCTGCCGTCGCGACACGGGAGAACTTCAATCCCGATGCGTATGCCCCGGACGAGTTGGAGCGGCTGAAGCTGCGGGACGGCGTGGAGATTCACGAGGACGTGAAGGTGGAACTGGAGGTGTACGCCCGGCAGCACAACCGGCCAGTCGTCAAGCCCTTCATGCTCGTGGTGGCGCGGGACACCAGCCACGCCAATTCACTGGTCGAGATCATCCAGGAAGACGACTTCTTCGACGGGCGCTACCGGGATCGGGTCATCACGATCCACTCGAATCAGCGCGGCCAGGAGGCGGACGAAACGGTCGAACGGCTGCTGAAGGTGGAGGATCCGGATGAGCTGACGGAGATTGTGGTCCACGTCAACATGCTCAAAGAGGGCTGGGACGTGCGGAATCTCTACACGACTGTGCCGCTGCGGGTCGCCAACTCCCGGACCCTGGTGGAGCAATCCATCGGGCGGGGACTGCGCCTTCCCTATGGCCGGCGCGTCGGCGTTCCCGCCGTAGACCGCCTCACGATCGTTGCCCACGACCGTTTTCAGGCCATTGTAGACGAGGCAAACGATCCGAATTCGATCATCCGCAAGGTAGTCATCATCGGGAAGGATGTAGCAAAGGACAAGAAGGAAACGGTCGTGGTGGAGCCGCAGATCGTCAGGCGGCTGGAAGGGCACGCGGCGACTGGGGGCGGAACCGGGCAGCAGACCTTCTCCTTCCCCACTCCCGCAGAGCAGGAGATTGCCCGGCTCACCTACATGGCCATCAAACGCCACGAGTCACGTCCCAGCTCCTCCGACCTGAAGCTGCCGGAAGTGCGCGACGATCTTGTGGCGGAGGTTCGTGCCGCCTACGGGACCAGCCGTGCCGGACAGGGAGAACTGGAGGGCACGACGGCGGTCGCAACCATCCCGGAAGTGGTGGAGAAGACGGTTGCGGTATTCATCCAGCAGTCCATTGATATCCCCAAGATCGTGGTGCACCCTACAGGACAGGTCACCTCGGGCTTCCGCGATTTTGACCTGGATCCGAAGGGAGTGCGCCCGCCGCCGGTGGAAGGCAACATCCTCATCCACCACCTCGGCTCGAACACGCGAGAGCGATTGAATGCCGGGAGCGCCCCGAGTCGCGAGGAGCGCCTTGAGGACTACCTGGTCAGCGGTCTGGTAGACTTCGACGACATTTGCTACGACGAGCAGGCCGATCTGCTCTACAAGCTGGCCGGGCAGATGGTCGCGCACCTCCGCTCCTACCTGAAAGGGGAGGAAGATGTCGAGAATGTCCTGCGGCACCACCAGCAGCAGTTGGTCCGTTTCATCCACTCCCAGATGCAGGAGCACGTCTGGACCACCGACACGGAGTACGCGGTCACCGTCCACCGGGGATTCCAGACCCTGTGCCCGAACACCTACTCTGCTGCTGCCGGAGAGGCGATCCGCAACTTTCGACAGCCGATTGAAGAACGCCAGTACATTCGAGGAATGCTCTTCGGGGGTTTTGCCCGGTGCCTGTACCCCGCGCAGAAGTTCGACTCGGACGCGGAACGGCGTTTCGCCATCCTGCTCGAAGACGACCGCCGGGTCTTGAAGTGGTTCAAGCCTGCGCGAGGCCATTTCCAGATCTATTACCACCAGGATCATGCCTATGAGCCGGACTTTGTCGTCGAGACGGAGACGGACAAGTACCTGTGCGAGCCGAAGCGTGCGAGCGAAATGCAGGACGAGGACGTACAGGCCCGGGCCCGAGCCGCGGTCCAGTGGTGTGAACACGCAACCACCCACGAACTGGCGCATGGCGGCAAGCCCTGGCACTACCTGCTCATCCCGCACGACGCAATTGCGGCGCACATGACGCTTCCGGGCCTGGCGGCGACCTACACCCTGCGCCCGAACGCGCGATAGCTGTGAGCCACGGAGAGGAGGAGCACCCTGACCCTGCAACTGATTGCCGATTGGGCTGCCTCCGGCGAATCGGAAACCTTGGAGTTCAAGCGCACCACCGGAGAGTTTCGTGAAGCCACCCGCGCCCTCTGCGCGATGCTCAATCACCGTGGCGGACGGGTACTGTTCGGGGTAGAGCCGGATGGCCGCGTGGCGGGGCAGGATGTCAGTGATCGAACCATTGAGAACATCGCTCAGGAGTTCCGTGCCCTCGATCCCCCGGCATTTCCCTCCATCGAGCGTGTGCCGGTAGATCCACGGCGCGAGGTGGTCGTTGTAACGGTCACAGCGGGTCAGCATGGTCCGTATAGCTACCGCGGACAGGCGTTTCAGCGGGTCGGCAACACCAATCAACCGCTTTCCCGCGATGAATACAACCGCGTGCTTCTGGAGCGACTGCACGGGGAACATCGCTGGGAAACCGAACCCGCCGCCGGCTGGACTGTCGGCGACCTGAACACGCAGGAAGTGGTTCGGACGGTGGAAGAGGCCATTCGCCGGGGCCGCGTGGAAGACCCGGGCACCCGTGACGTGACTGAGTTGGTGCGGGGCCTCGGGCTGATGCGGGCCGGATGCCTGTTACGCGCCGGCGCCATGCTATTCGGAAATGCAGATCGTCTGGAGGCGGAGTACCCGCAGTGCCTGCTGCGGGTGGCGCGCTTTCGGGGAACGGAACGCACCGAGTTCCTGGACAACCGACAGTTTCATGGCAATGCCTTCACGCTTCTCCTCCACGCAGAGCGCTTCCTCCGAGACAGTTTGCCGGTTGCAGGGCGGATCACTCCCGACGTGTTTGAGCGCATTGATGACCCACTCTATCCGCCGTTGGCCCTCCGGGAAGCACTCGCCAACGCGTTTTGCCACCGAGACTATTCTATCGGTGGAGGCTCTGTAGCGGTGGGGATCTACGACGACCGGCTCGAGGTCACCTCCTCCGGGACGCTGCACTTCGGCCTGACCACGGCGGCGCTGTTCCAACCGCACGAGTCCCTTCCCTGGAATCCCCTCATCGCCCGCGTCTTCTTCCGGCGCGGAATCATCGAGCAGTGGGGACGGGGGACGCTCAAGATGGCGGAACTCACCAGGCAGGCAGGTCTCCCCGACCCCGAGATCGAGGATGCAGGGGGCTGCGTGACCGTCCGGTTTCGGCCGGGGCGCTACCTGCCGCCGCAGCGTGTGGGGCTGGACGTATCCGAACGCCAGCGGGAGATCCTGATCTTGCTGGATGCGTCATCCTCTGGTCTGGCACTCCGCGAGATCCATCAACAACTCGGGATGGACTCGGGAGAGCGCCAGGTCCGCGAGGACCTGGCCACGCTGCGGTCACTGGGGCTCGCGATGCCTGTCGGGCATGGGAGGGGCGCACGGTGGAAGCGTGTGTAGGACCACCTCTCTGCCACTACCGCGCAGTAACATCAGCCACTCAAGCCGGTTTCGGTCGCACCCTGTAGTCCGCCTGAATAGCAGCGATTAAGCCAGAATAAGCCAGATTAAGACGTCTTAATCTGGCTTATTCCCGGCCAATTCCGGCTGAGTCTCCGGCGCTGCCGGCCGGGGGACGGCGGGGACGGAAGAGGGTGTAGCGCGCGGCCAGGGAGGCGACGATGCAGAACCCGCCGGCGAGCGTCGCCGGGCCCGGCCGCTCGCCGACCAGCAGCGCCACCCACACCGGATTCAGTACGGGCTCGATGAGTGCGATCAGGCCGGCTTCGAGGGCGGGGACCCGGCGCAATCCGTAGCTGAAGAGCACGTACGGCGCGGCAATCTGCACGAGGCCCATGAGCAGCAGCACACCCGCCGACCAGAGCGCGCCGGGATGACCGGTGAGGGCGCGGGGCAGCAACTCGAGGTCAGGGGCGCCGGTGGTGGCGAGCGCCAGGAAGGCGAGGACGGCCACCCCCAGGTTGTTCCAGGCTGTGACCGCCATCGGATCGGCCTCGCGCATGCGGCGGAGCCAGAGGAGGAAGAGCCCGAACATGGCGCCGCTGCCGGCCCCCAGCAGCAGCGGCAGTCGCTCGCCGCCGTGGAAGTTGCCCAGGAACAGAACGGCAATCCCCGCCATCGCGCCGAACAGCGTGAGCAGATCGGCCCGCGCGAAGGGCTCGCGGAAGAAACGGGGGCCCAGCACCAGCGCATACACCGGCGCGGTGTATTGCAGGAAGATCGCGTTGGCGGCGGACGTGCCCTGGGTGGAGGCGACGTAGAGGGAGAGCAGCAGGGTGTAGAAGAGGATGGAAGGCAGGAGTTCCCGAGCGGGCGGGCGGGTGCGGCCCCGCAGCGCGGCCGAGAGGCAGAGGGCTGCGAACAGGCTCCGGTAGCACGTGATGCCCAGAGCGCTGTTCTGCCACCCGGAGTGGGCCGTGAGCCCCTTGATGAAGAGGCCCCCGGTACTCCAGAGAACGCCCGCGGCCAGCACTGCCAGACGGCAGCGGAGTGCCGGATCGAGCGTGCGGATCAATGCGCGGGCAGCTCCTGGCGGCGGCGTTCTTCCTTGAGTTGCTCGGTCAGCATCACCCGGTCGAGGTTGTCCGGTACGCCCAGTTCTTCCTCGCTGGCGGCATCCCAGGCCCGGAGCCACTGGATGATTTCGATATTGTTGCCGTCCGGGTCGCTGATGAAGAACCGCTTTGCGCCCGCGATGGGTACGGTCTCCTGGATCGCCACGCTCCGCCGGCGCAGTGTCTCCTTTGCCGCATCGCAGTCGTCCACGTGGATGGCGAAATGGCGGGGACTGACGACATCCGGCGCGTCGGCCGGGATCAGGTGGATCTGCTCGTTGCCGAGCTCGAACCAGCGGACGGGGGTGACGAAGTTGGAGGGGCGCACGACTTCGTCCAGACCCAGAGCGTTCCGGTACCAGGTGACGGAGCGCTCCATGTCCGAGACGAGGATCGAGACGTGGTGGATTCCGGTGAGTTGCATGGTGCCGAAAGTATGGTGCGTAACCGCCGGCAGTGTCCGGTCTCACCCAGCCGCTGGGCCGGATTGCTGCGAGGCGCCGCGGCTCGTGCAGGCCAATGCAGTTGCGCGCCGGACGATCAGAAGTGGACCGAAGGCATCCACGGGAGCGCGGGCTCGTGATACTCCCCCCTCGCCATGAGGGTCAGTTGCTGCACCAGGCGGAGGTCCTGGTCCAGGCACCAGGAGAAGACCTCCGCGTTGCGGGTCGGCAGCAGCAGCCCCGGCCCCGGGAACTCCGGCGCGGCGGCGATCAGCGCCTTGAGGTCCGCATTGCTCTCGGCCACGGTGTGGCCGGAATAGCCGACCGTGGTGGTGTACCCGGTCACACGTCCGCAGTGCTCGACGACGCCGGCGACCCCGACCGAGATCGCTGCATCCAGTTCGGCGCTGCGGTCAAATCCGTGCGCAGCACGACACAGTGCGTTGCACGCTTCCACGTCGTCCCACGTTGCCGCCCGCACGCTCCGGTCGGGAATCCGCACCCGGAGCGGCGGCCCCTGGAGCGCGGACAGCATCTCCACCGCGGCGAATCCGACCCGGGCGTAGAGGCAGAGCGAGCGGTTGTGGTAGGCGACCTGCACCAGTCGCACGCCGGACCGGCCGAACTCGTCTGCCCGCGCGAGCGCGGACTCCATCAGTCGGCGTCCGATGGACCGGTTCTGGACTCCGGGCGCGACGGTGATCGGACCGATGCCGGCTACCTGCGCGCGCTCATCCATGAAATTGCTGCCGACGATCTCGCCATCCACCTCAGCCAGCTCCGCGAAGAAGCCTGCCTGTGTCACCATGCTTCTCATAAAGCCGACCGGTGCTGCCGGAGAGGGCAGGTCGGGGGGGAATCTGTGGCACTCGGCGATCTCGCGAAATGCTTCGAAACAGATGGCGGCACAGGCGGGCACATCCGCGAGTGTCACCGGGCGGATGGACAGGTTCATGCTCGCTTCTCGTTCCCGGCCCGCGTGATGCAGACTGCAAGCTCTTCCCAGCACCAGCCCGGGCCTACCGGAATCTTGACACATTCTTGATGGTTCGGATCGAGAACTTGACGCCTTCGGTCATCCGCTCCTGCCATCCTGGCGCCTGTTGGCGGCTGCGGTGCTGCTTGAGCCGGGTCGCCGGCGCAGTGGCACAGCAGAAGCCGCTCAGGACACGCTGGCGTCGTCCACCGCGTCGCGCAGTCGTACGGGCTCGGCGATGCAACGACGCGCCACCTCCATTCGCTGTGGTCGCAGGCCAGGCGCCGGAGCGTGCCGAGGGTGCGGGCAGCGCCACGCCGATCGCCCGGCAAGCGCAGGATCGAGCGGCCTCTTGAAGTCGGCGCCGGGCCGAGCGAGCGGAACGCCGAGCACGCGGGTAACGCCGTCTCCTGCGCCGGGTGCTCGGCATCGTCGCGGTTGCCGGTCAGGGATCACGCGGTCTTGAGGAGCGGGGGGGGGTAGGACACAAACAGGTCTAGCGACACGGGGCCAGCGGCTATGGGCAGGATCGAGGGACAGCCAACGTGCAAGCTTCGTGCGGCGAGGCGCAGCGATGCTCCCGGCAACGTTGCGGCAAATCTCCGGGAGATTCACCGTGCTTGTCGGATGAATCCCGTTCCCGCTCGGAAGTTCTCCGGGAGCATCGTGTCACATACCCTCCTCTTCCGGCAATTCGGCGCCACACTCGCGGCACCGCGCCACTGCCGACGAGGCGAGGGCCCCGCACTGCGGACAGAGCACCAGCCCGCTGAAGGTGGGGATCGGGTCCGCTTCCATGGGATCGGTCGGCAGCGGATCGGGCGGTGTTTCCGTGTCCGGCGAGCGCGGTGCAGCGGGTTGGTGGGAGTCGGTGGCGCGGGTCCGGGCGCTGCTCTCTGGGCGAGGTGCAGGGCGCGGGCCGCGCGGTACGCCGGGACAGGGGTCTACCCACCGCGTGGCGCCAGCGTCCCGCGTATAGTCGCCGCCGAGGACACGGTCGTACGCCCCGCTGCGAATCCACTCGTCCAGACCGCGGGCGCGGAAGACGACCTGCGGGTGGGTCAGTTGCCAGGAGTAAAAGAAGAAGAGCAGCGCCTTGGCGACGGCTTCGAAGCCTTCGGCTTCCACATGGTGGCGCGCCTGTTCCAGGAAGGCGTCCACGTTCATCTCCGCGTCCAGGCGCCCGCCGCCGGAGCCGATCTTCATCGTGGTGCGGAAGGCGATCTCCGGGTCCTGGCACACCAGCAGTCCCGCGCGGTCACAGGTAAATTCCGCCTGCCGCATCCATTCGTAGAAAGCGCTCACCAGCCCGTAGCTGGCGATTTTCCCGACACCAAGCGTCGCCTGCCCCACGGCATCCAGCAGAGGCAGCAGGAACCGGGCGAGCATCTGGTAGAGCACATGCCCGCACTTAACGTGGCCCAGTTCGTGCCCCAGCACGAACAGCAGCTCTTCGTCGGAGAAGCGCTCCACCAGTTCCGAATTCACGACGATGAACGTGCGGTTTACCCCGGCAGTGTAGGCGTTCTGCTCCCGGCCGGTTTGTACATAGAGTTCCGGTTGCGGAACGTCGAGGGCCCAGCACGCCTCGCGCAGGAGGTGGTACAGGGTGGGGAACTGGCTCGGACCGCAGCGCACCGATTCAGCACTGTTCATCACGTACCAGAGCCGGTCCACGGCGAACTCGTTGAACTTCTGCACCAGGATCGGCAGCACGGGTACGCGCTGGAGATTTTGCAGCGCCGCCCGGTCCGTGGGGCTCACAAACGCGTCGGGGCTGATCTGTTTCAGGCAGATTCTATCGGCCATGCCGTATTGTCCCTCTCTAGAATGACACCGGCCGGAGCGTGCGTTCCCTCCAGAGCGCCGGAGGGAACGAACAGTGTTCTGCTCCCTTGCTGTCTTCCCCTGTGCGTCAGGTCAACCAGCCAGAGGCGCCCACGCCGGAAATCGGGGTGATAGTCCCTTCGTGAGAAATACTACCCGTCCCATAGCGCATCCGGCGGTCTCGCGGCGCTCTTCGGCATCCCGTCGGCCTCGGGAGTCGTTCGGGTGGCCGCACCTGCTCCCGGGATCGCCGGCGTCCCACCGGACCTCGAGTCGTCAGGGTGCCGCACCCTCACAGTCGCGACTCGCTGAGCGCACCAATGAACCCCATGCGGATGTGGTTCTGCGCAAGCGGTCCAAGCTATCGGCCCGATCGCCAGGCCGTTTCCGGCACGCCCGCTCGGTGGTTTGCCGCCCGCGCGGCGACGAAGAGGAGGTCCGAAAGGCGGTTCAGGTACACGAGGACCTCCGGATTTGCCGTCTCGCGTCCGGCTGCGGCGAGCACTGCCCGCTCGGCACGGCGACAGATGGTGCGCGCCAGATGAAGACGTGCGCCCACCTCGCCGCCTCCGGGCAGGATGCAGGTGGTCAATGCCGGCAGACCCTCCTCCAGCCGATCAATTTCATTCTCTAGCCGTGCGGGCAGCGACTCCGACACGCGCGGCACCGGACGTCGATGCTCCCCCTGGATCGCCTCTGGGGGAGTAGCCAGATCGGCGCCGACGATAAACAGATCCGCCTGGATGCTTTGAATCAGCGACCGAAGTTCGGGGTCCGCACCGAGCGCGCAGACCCCGAGCGCGGCGTTGAGTTCATCCACTTCGCCGTACGCGGCTACCCGCGGATGGGTCTTTGGTACGCGCCCGCCACCGAAGAGGCCGGTTTCGCCCTGGTCTCCCGTCCGTGTGTAGATTCGCATGATCGTGATTGTTCCCTTTTGGGGCTCAGTCGCGCACTTCGACGATCAGTTCAATCTCAACTGCTGCATTGCCGGGAAGCTGATAGACCCCGATCGCACTGCGGGTGTGCCAGCCCACTTCCTGGCCGAAGATCGCCACCAGCGTGTCGGTTGCGCCGTGGATCACCGCCGGCGTGTTGGAGAACCCGTCCGCGCAGTTCACCATCCCGAGCATCTTCACGATGCGGGTCACCTTGTTCAGGTCGCCCACCAGCCACTGCACTGAGCCCAGACAGCGGAGAATCGCATCCTTCGCCCCGTCGTAAGCCTGCTCCAGGGTTACATCTGTCCCGACTTTGCCGGTAGCAGCGGAAGTGGCTCCGCTGGTGTAGACCAGATTGCCGGTGCGAACGGCGGGCGCCAGCTTGCCCGGAGCAGCGGCCGGAATCTCCAGCCCGAGTTCTGTCAGTCGCTCTTCGATCCTACCCATTCGGGTGCCTTTCCCAGATGACGCGTCCTTCCGGAGCCGGGCCACGCTGCCCGGCTCCGGAAGGCTCGAAAACGTTGCACACATCACCCGTTCTATCAAAGCCAGCGGCAAATAACCCGGTTCGGTGTTGTGGCGCCGCGCACTGCCGTTACCATGGAAGAGTGTCTGCGGATTTACACAGGCCTGTTCGTCCCGGTCCGCTTACGCTCCGGCCTGCGTCAATACGCAACATCCCGCCACGCTGTGCGCGGGGTTGGCGCCGGCGGAGGGCGCCGGCCACGGCGGTTCGGGCTGCACGGAGGGCCGTCGGCACCGGCGGACTCCGTTTGGGGTCGCGGTGCCGCCACTCCGGCGGGCCTCCACTCCGTCGGCGCCCCAGGTGTTCACCGCCGTCACCGCGCCGGCGCTGTCGTACTCGCCCAGGAGCAGTTCGCCGTCGTAAAAGAAATACATGCGGGCACCACTGCCCTGTTTCCAGGCGCGGATGCCGTCCGCGGTGTAGCCCGCGGTGAGCGTGCTGCCGGCGGCAGTGAGGCAGTTGCGCACATCGTAGGTCATGGCCGTGCCCTCGCAGGGGACGGGGTGCGTTCTACGTCGCGGTCACGGTCCCGTTTGTCCCGCAACTATCAGTCCTGCTGTGTAGCTCGGTCCGCCTACCTTCGTTCCGCCTGTGTTGTCCTGGTCGTGGGGATTGGACGTGCTGCGCCCGGCCGCGCCTGTGCATGCGGGCGGAGGCGCTGGGCAATCTCCGCCCGCCGAACCCACGCGCGTATCACTGGGTCAGCCCCTTCTTTCGCATACTCCGCTGCATCCTTGCGGTCCTCGTCCGTGAGATGAACGTCTGACCCGGCGTCGAGCAGGAGGCGCACCGCTGCACGATTGCGCCCCTGTACAGCGATCACCAGCGGCGTTTCGCCGTGGCGGTTCCTCAAGTTGACTTCCAGACCAGCTTGCACCAGAAGGCGCAGTACCGCAATGCGGCCTCGCCTTGTCGCCACATCGGGAGCGCGGAGCCAGCTCTCTCGGTCGGTC
>SYMT01000421.1 GCA_005805375.1 Actinomycetota bacterium | reverse complement strand
GTGGAGAATCGCCCGGGCGATGGCGATCCGCTGCCGTTCCCCTCCGGAGAGCTTTCCGCCCTTCTCTCCGACCTGGGTGTCATACCCGTCCGGCTTGGCCACAACGAAATCGTGCGCACAGGCAGCCCGCGCCGCCGCCATGATCTCGTCACTCCCGGCTGAGGGGTTGCCGTAGGCGATGTTGTCGGCAATCGTGCCGCTGAAGAGGAACGGTTCCTGCGCGACGATGCCGATGTGCCGCCGGAGATCCTCCAAGCGGAGGTCCCGGATGTCAACGCCGTCCACCTGCAGCACTCCCGAGTCCGCCTCGTAGAACCGGCAGAGCAGGCTGACCGTGGTGGACTTCCCGGCGCCGGACTTTCCCACCAGCCCGATCATTTCTCCGGCGCGCACGTCCAGATCAATGTCCTTCAACACAGGATTGCTCTTGTCATAGCCGAAGCGCACCCGTTCGAATGTCACCCGGCCGTCCAGGTGCGGGCGAGCTTCCGCGTTCGGGTTGTCGTACGCCTCCGGCTGCTGGTCGATCACCTCGAAAATCCGCTCGGCCCCCGCCATCGCCCGCGAGAACCACTGGTTCACCTGTGCAAACCACTGGAGCGGACCATACACGTACCCGAGGAACTGGTGTGCCGCGAGCAGCGTGCCGAAGGTCATCTCCCCGGTGAGCACCAGGTAACCGCCGTAGGTCCAGTTGATCAGCGCCCCGCAGCCGGTGAGAAAGGTCATGCCGCTGTAGAAGCTATACCAGCGCCGGTCTGCCGTCACGCCGGCGGTTGCCAGTTCGCGGTTACGCCGGTCGAACTTGCTGAACTCACCGGCCTCTTGTGCGAACGCCTTGACGACGCGAATACCGTTGACGGATTCGTTCAGGTGAGTGTGGAAGCGTCCCCACTTCTGGCCCACTTTGTGAAACAGGATGGACATCGGCTTCCAGAAGAAGACTGCCGCCATGCCTACACTCGGGACCGGCGCGAGGACCGCCGCTGTGAGCTTCCAGTTCATCGAGAACCCCATGATGGACGTCCCGACCAACATGAGCGCCGCGGTGAAGAGAAACGGCACGCCATCCACCAGAAAGCCCCAGATGCGATCCGTATCCTGCGTGACGCGGCTCGTGATGGCGCCCACCTGCTTCTTGTCGTAGAAGGTGAGCTGCAAGCGCTCCAGTGAACTGTAGACGTGCGCCCGGAGATCCTTGGCGATGTTGGCGGAAAGGAACGCCACATTCCACCCCTTGACCGCCTCGAACAGCGACGACGCAGCGATGGACGCCAGCATTCCCACGACGCACAGCACCAAAAATCCGTAGTGGTCGAGCGAGAGCCGCGCCTGCCCTGCACGCAGAGTGAAGACGTGGTCGGTGATCTCGCGGGTCAGCAGCGGTATCGCCAGCGTGGAAACTGTCGTGAGCAACGACATGACCGCCACCACCACCGCTCGCGCCCGGTACGGGCCGATGTAGGAAAGGACTCGCCCCAGCACCGCCACCCGCTTGACACACGCCGCGCAGCGGCCGTCCTTCTCCGGCAGCAGGCGGCCACACTGCTCGCACCGCGTGCGTTCGTGTTCCCACTTGACGTTGAGTTCCTCACCCTTCGCCAATTGCTCGATCCCCCGCGCCATCTCCGAGAAGCGGGCCGCTACCGAGGCGGTGAACTCGACCAGAGGCTGAACGCCTTCCGCAGTGGTGATTTCCAGCCGCCCGCCGCCGACCAGTGGCTCGGTGCGGGCGGAGCGAATGCGGGACATCGGTACGAACACCAGCACTTCGCCGGTTTCATCCAGCACACGGACGCCGCTTCGCAGGACGCATACCTCGCGTCGCCCAAATTGATGGCCTGCTTCGGCGACTAGATCCGCGGTCTCCCGCAGCAGCACAGGGTCGGTTCCCAGCGGCGTGGCTGGGCCGACCACCGCCGGGGGCGGGTTCTGCGGCGCCGGGGCATTACCACTCGCCGGCCTATCTTGCACGAGGGTCACGGGTATCTCCACTGTTCCGACCGGGGGCCGGAACAGAAACGCGAGCAGGCCACGGGACTGTATCGAGCCGCGGATGGCCGGCGGTAAGCCCGGCGCGCACGGTCTTCGCGTAGGAGTGATCTCATCACAACCGGGGTCGTCCGACCCGCAACCCCAGGGGCCGAGGTGGGCGGGATGGCGCCGCGAAGCGGCGGGAGTATAGCAAACCTGCCCGGGGGCCGCAAGCGGAGGGGGAGACGCACCGGAGCCGATTGAAGTAGCCCGACCGTCCGGAATCATCTCCCGAACGCGGGCTCGATCAAGAGGGGAGTGGATTGTCGGCGGGCCTGGCCCGGGTCTGCGGCACGACTTTCCGCGCCCGGCGCGGACCTCAAGACAGCACGAAAAAAGAAAGGGAAGCACGGATGACCGCGCTTCCCGGGGATTGGCGAGGATGTGTGGGAATCGAACCCACCGAAGACAGGATCAACTGCCTCCCACGAGGGTTTGAAGCCCTGGCGAGCCACCAGACCCGAACCACCCCCATACAAAATTCATCTTATCCGGATCGGACCGCAATTGTCCCAGCGGTTCCCCGGACCACCCGTCCAATCACGGCCCTCTCCGGCGATCCCTCTCGCTCCAACTCAGCCAGCAACATGTCCACGCGCGCTGCCTCCACAGAGATGAGCAGGCCGCCCGAAGTTTGCGGGTCCGCCAAGAGCACCGGGTACTCCGCCCCGACTCCCGGCTCGTACTGCGCTCGGGCGCCGACGAAGTCGGCGTTGTTCCGCCCGCCACCGGTATTCACCCCTTCGGCGGCATACCGCAGTGCACCGGGGAGGAGCGGAAGATCCACAGCATTTAATTCCGCCGCAACCCCACTTGCCTCCAGCATTTCGAAGAGATGGCCCAGCAACCCGAATCCGGTGATGTCGGTGGCAGCATGCGCTCCCACCCGCACCATCGCTCGGGCGGCAGCCGCGTTGAGGGTTTTCATCGAGCGCACGGCCGCTTCGACATGGCCGGTTTCCGCCAGCCCGCGTTTCAGCGCCGTGGTAACCAGCCCGGTCCCCAGTGCTTTCGTAAGCACCAGGAAGTCTCCGGGCCGGGCGCCTTTCAGTGCCGTGATTTGGTCCGGCCGCGCGATCCCGGTGACGCTGCACCCGAACTTGATCTCGGGGTCGCGGACGGTGTGGCCCCCCAGGAGCACAGCGCCGCTCTCGGCAACCTTGTCCCCGCCGCCGCGGAGGATCTCGACCAGCACCTCGTTGGGCAGTTCGCCCATCGGGAAGCAGACGATATTCATCGCGGTGAGCGGCATTCCCCCCATCGCGTAGACGTCGGACAGGGAGTTGGCAGCAGCGATCTGCCCATAGTCGTAGGGATCGTCCACGATCGGCGTGAAGAAGTCGAGCGTCTGGATCAGCGCGTGCTCGTCATCGAGCAGGTAGACGCCGGCGTCATCCGGCGTCTCAAGCCCTACGAGCACGCGCTCGCTTTCCCGTCTCGGCAGTTGGCGCAGCACCTGCGCCAGGTCCTCAGAGGACGCTTTGGAAGCTCAACCGCCGCACTGGACGGTTTCCGTCAAACGCACCATAGCCCTCCTAACGGCGCTGCAGTTCCATCACGAAACGGAGCACATACCAGAAGAGCAGCGCCACCGCGGCGAACAACTCCAGCGCCGCCGCCACGTGCTGATCCACTTCATAGTGATGCACGATCTTCGACGTGGAGTACAGGATACTCCCCGCTGCGAGCAGGATCATCGCGCCGCTGAACCAGATCCCCAGGTGGAACCCGAAGAGCGCCCCGGCCACGATGAGCCCCAGCGCCACGATGGATGCGACGAGCAGACCGGTCTTCAGGAAGGAGAAATCCTGCCGGCTCGTCAGCACATAGATGCTCAGGCCGCCGAAGGTGATCACCGTGATCGCCGCGGCCGTCGGCAGTACTCCGGGGAGCAGCGCGGCGAGCGCCAGCATCGGCGAAAAAATGATTGCCTCGGCCACCGTATACAGCCCGAGGCCGGCGTACTGCTTCGCCTGGGATCCAGGCGACTGCGCCAGAGTATTCGCGATCCACCCGGCGACCATGAAGCCGCCGAGAACCAGCAGCCAGCCCGGTCGGGACCCGGCGATCAACTGCAAGATGGCCACGCCGACCCCGGCGTAGAAGAACACCGTCGAGAGCAGGACAAAGCCCACAATGGCGGCAGTCAGGTGCAGGTACGTGCGGCGGACGAAAGCCACCCGTGCGTCAAGCGGTGCATCGGCGACCAGGACGCCGTGCGGGAAATAACCCGAAGCACTCATGTCCGGACCTCCAGGGGAACAGGCGGAATGGGCCGGAGACGGTGACACGATCTCACGGCCCGGTGCGGGCAGACCGGGCTCACCCGGCACATGACAACATTCTATCCCACCCGATCCGAGACGCCACCGGCCACGGCTATCACCACTGGAATCGTATGATTCCTTCGAACCATCCCGCGGCGCGCTCGACCCGCCCGCCGGACGCGTCCTCGGGAGGGTGAATGCGATACAGGTTAGGGAAAACCCGCCTGCGTTCCGCATCCGCCTGCGCCGCCGATCGATGGTGCGCGTCGGGCCGGCGCGACGCAGCTCATTGAGGAACCGCTATGCCAAAACACCCGGCGCCGGCCGCCGCCCTGCTCTTGTCGCTAACTCTGCTCGCCGGAGCGCATCACGCCACGGCTCAGAACGAACTCAGCCCCGACTCAAAGCCGCAGCCCGGTGTCCCCAGGGGCGAGGTGCTCAAGTTCAGCTTCGAGAGTTCGAATATCTTCCCGGGAACCTACCGGGACTACTGGGTCTACGTCCCCACACAGTACTCCCCCGATCGCCCGGCCTGCCTTTACGTGAACCAGGATGGCGTGCAGTGGCAGGCGCCCACCGTGTTCGACAACCTGATCCACAAGAAGGAGATCCCGGTCACCATCGGCGTCTTCGTCTCGCATGGGCGAGTGCGCGCGGGAAACGGGCAGGCGGCGCTCGACCGTTTCAACCGCAGCCTGGAGTACGACGGCCTGGGCGATATCTACGCCCGGTTTCTGATCGAAGAATTGCTCCCGGATGTGGAATCCCGCAAGGCCACGGACGGCCGCGCGCTGCGCCTCTCCCGCAAGCCGGAGGACCGTGCGATCGGTGGATCGAGCAGCGGCGCCGTGTGTGCGTTCACCGCGGCCTGGGAGCGACCCGATTCTTTCAGCCGTGTCTTCAGCGCCATCGGCACGTACGTAGGGCTACGCGGCGCGGACCGCTTCCCCACACTCCTCCGAAAGTACGAGCCGAAACCTCTCCGGGTGTTCCTGCAAGACGGATCCAACGACCTGAACATCTACGCGGGCGACTGGTGGATGGCGAATCAGATGATGGAACGGGCACTGACCTTCTCCGGCTACGAGGTCGAACACGCCTGGGGCGACGGTGGTCACAATGGCAACCACGGCACCGCCATCTTTCCCGACGCGATGCGCTGGCTCTGGAAGGGCTGGCCGCAGCCGGTCGGAAACGGCCCGACGCGGAACAACACACTCAATGAGATCCTCGCCCCAGGGGAACACTGGCAACTGGTCGGCGAGGGCTATCGCTTCACTGAGGGACCCATCGCGGCGCCGAACGGTGAGGTGTTGTTCAACGACATTCCGAATCGCAAGACCCACCGCATCGGTGCAGACAGCAAAGTCAGTGTGTACCTGGCGGAGTCTCACGGGGCGAACGGGCAGGCGTTTGGCCCGGATGGCCGGCTCTACGCCGTGAGTGCGGCGGATTCCAGGGTCTACGCCTATGCCCCCGATGGCAAACAGTCTGTGGTGGCAGACGGGGTTCGCGGGAACGACATCGTGGTGTCCCACACCGGGAACATCTATGTGACTGAACCCCTCGGATCCGACCCCGGAAACGTCTGGCTGATTCGGTTGGATGGGGCAAAGCAGAAACTCGACACCGGCCTCCGCTTCCCGAACGGAATCATGCTCTCGCCGGACCAGACGTTGCTGTACGTGGCGGAGAGTCGTTCTCACTGGATCTATAGCTACCAGGTACAGCCGGACGGCACTTTGCAACACAAGCAGAAGTATTACTGGCTCCACGTCAGCGATGCACAGGAGGACAGCGGCGCTGACGGCATGCGTGTGGATCGTGACGGGCGTCTTTACGTTGCATCCCGGCTCGGAATCCAGGTATGCGACCAGGCGGGGCGGGTGAACTGCATCCTGCCCACTCCGAACGGTCGGGTCGCCAACCTCTGCTTCGGCGGCCCCAACTCGGATATCCTCTATGCGACCTGCGGGGACCGGGTGTACCGGCGCAAGCTGAAGGTATCGGGCGTTCACGCCTGGGCCGCCCCTCATCGCCCGGCGCCGCCGCGCCTGTAGTCCATACACCCACTAAAGCGCCGGCTGAGCCACGCACGCGGGTCGCGTTCCGCGTGCACAGCACACGAAAAAGGAGGGTGGGAACACGTTCCCACCCTCCTTCCCGACCGCCGCAATTACAGTCGGTCTACTTGCCTGCCGGCGGAGCCGCGCCCGGTCCAGGAGGAGCACCACCGGGCATAGCTCCCGGCGCCGCTGCGCCCGGTCCAGGAGGAGGCGCACTGCCGGGACCCCCCGGTGCTCCGGGAGGTCCACCACCCGACATCGCACCCGGGGACGGCGGCTGATCCGTCGTTTGGACGCCGCCACCCGCGCTATCCCCACCACATCCAGCGAGGAGGAGGAGCCAGCCCGCCACGGAGGCTGCCAGCACCCACTTCAGGCCACGTTTCATTCACATTCTCCCTTGGGAACACTTCTCCGGTCGGAGATCGCCCTGACATTCTCCAATTCCACCACTCGGGTCACTCATTCCTCTTTCGCTTCAATGACTTTTCGCATTCACCCACCGATTGACCCGCTGCGCGCCGTGCAGCAGACTGCCGGAAACCTTCGCAGGAACTTCCGAGGCGCATCTCGAAACTACGGTCAGCCGATGGGACGACCGGGGTCCCGTCTGGTCCTGCGGTCGGCGGCGAAGTAAGCCGACCCAGCCGCTACGGGTGATGCCCCCGGTTCCCTGAGTCAACAGGGAGTGAAAGGCGAGAACATGCTCCAGCAGAGAACCCTCGCATCGGTCTTGGCCGCCCTGGGTCTTGCGGCCGCCCCTCTCCTCGTCTGTGGTTGCGAGAACAAGCCAGACATTTCGGGTGAGAGAAACTCTTCCGAAGCCATCATGCAAAGGAACGGACCGGCCGCCTCTGGTGGCGGCGGCGCGATGAGCGGAACACCCGCACCCACTGGTGAACCCGCACCCACTGGCGAACCCGCACCCGCAGCGAACGCGCCCGCAGCGAACGCCCCGGCCGCACACGCCCCGGCTGCAAACGCCCCGGCTGCAAACGCCCCCGCGGCGAATGCCCCCGCCGACGCAAGCACGCCGACCGGTGGCGCGGCTCCGCCGGGACCTGCCGGCGGAGCGGCTGCACCTCCTGCTGCGGCTGGC
>SYMT01000420.1 GCA_005805375.1 Actinomycetota bacterium | reverse complement strand
GGCCCACCGCCACCCGGGCCGCCGCGCGGCGCCAGCCCCTCGACTTTGGTGACCTGGGCCGGGGTCATCTTCAGTTCTTTCTGGACCTCCGGCAGGCCGAGCAGACCGAGCACTCCTCGCCCGCGCCCCCGCCCACCGCCAAACCCACCGCCAAAGCCGCCACCGCCCTGTGCCAGCACGGGGGCGCCCAGGGCCAACCCGAATACCCCCAGCGCCACTTCCCTTCGATTCATGCGTACGCTCCTGATGAGAGAGTGAGTGCTTCGCTCGCCGGCCCCCGTCGCAGAGGCACGAGTGCGGTCGGCGGCAATCCTACGTGTTCTGTGACACAAGAGAGATTAAGATTTCGTGAACCACAATGATGTCTGGCGCAAGAAGTCGCCGGCGTCCCACCGCACACGCTGCAGACGAGCGACAGAGCCCGCTATTGCAGTTTCCAGACGCCGCTCACCAGGCGTAACGTCTCGCCGCTCCGGGGGGCGTCCGGCCGGTCCTGCAGCACGACAACCGCCACATTAGTCCGCACCACGACCTGCCGCAGGGTGCGCACGAGCCCTGCTTCCTCGGGTACAAACTGCTTGACCTGCTGTCGAAACGCCGCCTCGCCCAACTGCCGCCGGAGCGCGTGCACCTGGCGGATCCGCTCGGGCGACGCGAAGCGACGCGCCGCTTCGAGATCACCCGTCCGCAGGGCGCGCTGAAAGCCGAGGTACGCCTGTGCTGCCGGATGCCGCACCGCGAGCGGGCCGGCGGGCCGGGCGGTGACCTTGCCGTCCTGCAGTAGGGGAGCGGTGAACGAGATCGCATAGTCGTACCCCGCCACCTCAGCCTTCGCCTCGGACGCGTGCTTCGCGTCGCCGATCACGCGGTTGTTTGCTATTTCGAACCGCTCGAAGATCCCAGCAGTGTTGCTGCGGGTGAAGAAGATCAGAGACTCTGCGGGCTTCCCCGGCGGAAGCAGGAGCGTACCCTGGAGCGCCTGTTTCGGCGTCCGGGCATCGAGTTTCCACAGCAAGCCCCTCACTTTCCCGTCCCTCGCCAGCGTCTCCAGCCGCTCCGGAATCAGGTCGGCAAGCAGATCGGAGGCGATCTCCCGATCCGTCACCGCGATCCGCAATTCGGGATTGTCCAGCACGCCTTCCGCGTTGTCCTTCCGGAACGCCACTGCATGTGTCAACGCGACCATCGTGCTGTTCACTTTGAGCGTTCCCTGTGCGGTTCCCGGATCAGTGGCTCGGGCTGTATCCCCCGCCGCCAGGACCGCAATCCCGATCCCCATCCCCATCCCCTGAATGAGTTTCCGACGGTCCGTCCGCGTCCCCTTGTCCATTCCGTTCCCCTTCGCCGCTCCCGTTCCGGGACTCGTGTTCCCGACACCGTCAGTAATCGTACCACCCTCGGAACACCGGCCGGCAGCAGCGTGCACAGCCGCTCGCCCGCAACTCCGGGGCCCACCGGCGGCTCTCTTTGAGTACAATACGGCCGGCACTGACTCCCACCCTGGAACGCCGACGGCGCCGGCGGAGACTGAGACGCACGATGGACGCGAAAACCCCACCCACGGCAACCCTCACCCTGGCGCAGCGCTATCACTTCGATGCGCAGGGCTTCGTGCTGCTGGAGGGCGTGTTGACCCCGGACGAGGTAACCCGGATGAAGACCGCTCTGTACCGCCTGCGGGACGACCCGGAACGAGAGCAGCAGCGGGTCTATACCCGGCGGCGCGGCTCCCATTTCACATTATTCGGCAACCTTGTGGAATACGATCCCGCCCTGCTCCAGTACGCCGTCCATCCCCGGCTGGTCCCGCTCGTGGAAGAAGTGGTGGGCGGCGCCGTGCGGCTGGAGGAAACGGAAGCCATCCTGAACCGGCGCAACCCGGACGTGACCAACGCTCAATTACACACCCAGGGACCCCACCCTACCGGATTCCACACGGGGGCACGCTGCACCTGGGGTGGGTATTATGAGAATCACCGCTTCCACTCCCTTTTCGTCAAGACCCTTGCGTATCTCACTGACGTGGGACCGGACGACGGCGGCACCACGCTCATCCCCGGCAGCCACCGGATGACCTGGCCGCAGGCGGAGATGATCAATGCTGCCCGGGAAGACCCCCGGCTCATCCACCAGGTCGAAGCCTCGGCCGGATCGGTCCTCCTTTTCCCGGAGACCCTCGTGCATAGTTCCACGGAAATCCGCAGTGACCGCGAACGAGCCATCCTGGTGTCGGGCTACACACCCCCGATGCTGCGCGAGTGGATGGGCAACGAAGTCTCCCCCGAGTTCATCGCCCGGCAGCCGGAAGCCCTCCGCCCACTACTCTCGGGGAGCGACCAGTGGAATTGGAAGCGCCGTTACTGATAGGAGGGGAGAGAAGGCGAAATGGGAAACACTGAAGCCCATTCCTGAATGTGCATGCTGGGATCTGCCCGTTTCCCCGCCTTGCCGACTTGCGCGCACAGGGGCGAGGGGCGTAGAATAAGGAGATGGATGGCGGCGAAGGAGTGTTTGCATCGCGGACCCGGGTGCGATGTGGCATGCTCCAGTCTTCGCCCGCTCTACCGGCGTGTACATCGGACTTGATGTTACGCCTTTCCCCAGGACCCGAGTGGCCGGATCGCGAACTATTCCGTGTCGGGGAAGCAGCGACGGAGGGAGTCCCACGCGGAACGCGGAGTCGCGCCGTGCCGTGTGGGTGATCACAGCCGGCCTCCTGCCGATCGGGAGCACCGATGACACCGGGGAAGGGATACCAGAGTGAGTGAGATCCAGGTTACCGAAGACGCCGCACAGATCCACATCGAGACGTCGGATCTGGCCGCCGCCGTGCGGAAAAAGGGTTACGTCAGTGGCGTAGCAGGGGGATCGTTCCTGGATCGGAGCACGGGGTTCCGCGACGCGGGATTCGGGCTCGATGTGGTGGACTGGATCATGGAGCCCGGCAGTGACGAAGCCTACCGTGCGCGCCTCGATCCGGAACTCGTCTACCTGTTCGGCAATTCCTACCACGGAAACCGGCGCAAGCGGAGCATTGAAGGCCCACAGATCTGCACTCAGGCAAAGGAAGTGTCGCCTGAAGTGATCCACGGGCGTGATTTTGTGGCCATCAAAACCCGGTCCCGCTACCGGACCGCTGCGCCCGGCAAGAAAACCGGCTCGCTCTGGGAGCAGACCTTGCTCTTCCCGCAGGGGAAGCGCTACTTCCTTTCCTGCGATCGAATCACGACGGCCAATGGTGGAATTGATCAGTTCCTCCGATTGGATATGCCGGGTCACATTCGTCACAACCAGGGCGATACGTTCAGCGAGGTGTATCTGAGCTATCTGCGGGGTGACGGTCGCCTGCCCTCCAGCAAGTTCACCGAAGACTTTGCGCCGGACGCTCGCTACCTTTACGTGCGGGACCCCGGGCACATTCCCACTCGCTTCATCCGCGCCTACCACCTCCGGGACCCAAAGACCGGGCAGGATGGTCCCTGGTTGGCCGGGATGACCCTAGACCCTGCGGTCGTGCACGAGGCCTGGTGCCATCAGCGCGGCTACGTCTGCCTGATCGAAGAAGTCGGGCTGCCCCTGGGGCATCGGGCACTCCGGCCGCGCGAGGCATTCAGCGCCGCATTCCTGGTCGGCTATTTCGATTCGATTGAGGAGATGCAGCAGGTCTACGACGAGCATGCCGGAAACACGGATCTGGCCGTGCATGCCCGCGGCTGGCGCCTGCTCCCGCGTACCGCCACGGCGACCGTCGGCAAGAAGGCCGCGGAGACTCAGCTCGCCCGGCGCGTGGAGTGGTTCCAGGACCAGAAGTTCGGGCTGTTCGTCCATTGGGGCCCGTACAGCCAGTGGGGCTGTATCGAGTCGTGGCCCCTCGTCGAGGCGGACACGTGGGCCCGGCCGGACGGCCTCCCGGCGTGGGAGGAACGCGGCAAGGACCTCGCCCGCTTCCGCGAGGACTACCGGGCACTCAACCGCACATTCGCGCCCCAACACTTCCAGCCGGAAGAGTGGTCCCGCGCCGCGAAACGGGCCGGGATGCAGTATTTCGTGTTCACCACCAAGCACCACGACGGGTTCAGTATGTGGAACACACACGAGTCCGACTATCGCATCACCGGTCCGGACTGCCCGTATCACTCCAATCCGCATCCCGACATTGTCCGCGAGGCGTTCGACGCCTTCCGCCGTGAAGGAATCGCCATCGGCGCCTACTACTCTAAGGCGGACTGGAATCACCCCGACTATTGGAATCCGGAGGCCCCCGCTCCCACCCGCAATCCGAACTACGACACGCTGGAGCAGCCCGAACGCTGGGGCCGGTTCCGGGAGTTTGTCCACAATCAGGTAGAAGAGCTCATGTCGGGCTACGGCCCCGTGGACATCCTCTGGTTGGACGCGGGACAGGTCCGCCCGCCGGAGCAAGATCTGGACATGGACCGCCTCGCGCGCATGGCCCGGAGTTACCAGCCGGACCTGCTCGTGGTGGACCGCACCGTGGGGGGCGAGCACGAGAACTATCTCACGCCGGAGCAGGAAGTCCCCGCGGAACCACTGCCTACCGCCTGGGAAAGCTGCATCACGATGGGCGAGCAGTGGTCGTACAAACCGAACGACCAGTACAAGTCCACGCGGCAGCTCCTCCACCTCCTGGTCGAGGTGGTGGCCAAGGGGGGGAACCTGCTCCTGAACATCGGCCCGGACGCAGACGGCCGCTTCCCCGCGGCGGCAATGCAGCGGCTGGAAGAGATCGGCGCCTGGATGGAAGTGAACGCCGAGGCCATCCATGGCACCCGTCCGTTCCCGCCCTACCGCGATGGGCAGATCGCGTTTACGCGCAAGGGCCGTTACCTGTACGCCCTCTACCTGGCCGCGGAAGGGGAGACGGTGCCGCCGGAGCGCCTCACCCTCACCGGCATCACCCCACGACCGGCCTCCCGCATCCGCCTGCTCGGCACGACCAAGTCGGTATCGTGGAGCCTGGAGGAAGACCAACTGGTGCTGGACACCCCGGCTGCTGCGCGCGAGCGGCCGCCGTGCGAGCACATCTGGGTGTTCCAGATTGAGGTCGGGGCCGCCTGACCGGCAGTCCGGCAGCCGCGGCAGGCGCCTGTCTCCTCCGGGTCCGGGGGGAGACAGCGCCGCCGTGGCCCCTCCGGTGGATCGCAACGCCCCCCGCCGGACGGCAGCGCGCATCCATCGCCGGCAGCACGGCACCCGGAGTGAGGCACTCTCAGGCGGTAAGATCAGAGGTACTCCTACCCGGCCGTGATGGGACACAGGTACTCTATGGAATTCCTGCGCCGCAAGAAATACTTCAACGCCTGCCGGGACGAACCGCTTCTGCCGGAGGATCCGCGCTACGTGGATCTGGACAACGTGCCCCCGCCCCATCCGCGCGGCTCCTCGTGGGTAGATCGGCTGGCTACCAGCATCGAACTGTCCGATGCGCCGACCCTGCAGCTCATCAGCGGCCTGCCGGGCACCGGGAAGACCACCGAACTGCATCGCCTGGCGGTGCGCCTCCGCGATCGGCGTCACTGCCACCTGCTGGTGGCTCTGTTGGATGCCGAGGAAGCAATTGATCGCACCCAACCGCTGGACGTGCCGGATTTGCTTGCCCTGGTCGTGGATGGCGCCGAACAGGAGGTGCTGCGCGCCGAGGAGGAGGCTTCCCGCCAGCAGGGCCGGCGGATCGGCGATCCCGAAGATCGGTTTCTGGCGCGGCTTTGGGCCTGGCTCCAGCGGGTGGAGCCGTCCCTGAAGCAAGTCGAATTCGGGGTCCCTGGGAGTGGGGTGAAGCTCACGGGGGAACTGAAGCTTCGGCCGCACCTGCGTGATCGCTTCCGGCAGACCGCCACCCGGCATCTCACCGACTATCGCCAGTTGGTCGTCAACGAGCTGGCAAGCCTGGACGCGCGGGCCCGCGCCACCGGCGCCAACGGGTTGGCCATCGTTGTAGACTCGCTCGAAAAGTTGCGCGGGATCAGCACGAACTGGGAAGAAGTGCTGCAGAGCGCCGAGCGCGTCTTCGGCGGGGGCGCCCCGTACCTCGAACTCCCCGTCCACGTGGCGTACACCGTCCCGCCCGCCCTCCTTACCCGGCTGGTTCAACCGGTCGAGTTCCTGCCCATGATCAAGCTGCGGGAACGCGATGGAACCGCGGCGCCCTCCGGCACCGCTGCGGTGCGGGAACTCATCTTCCGACGCATTGACTCGGATGGCCTGCAAGAGTTGCTGGGGTCGGACTGGTCTGCTCGCCTGGACCTCCTGATCGGACAGACCGGCGGCTACCCGCGCGAGGTGTTCCAGACGCTCCAGTGGTTCCTGAAGCTGTCGCGTTTCCCGACCACGGATGAGGACATTGCCCGGCATTCGAGTGAAATCCGAGACCGGTTTCAACTGGCGATGACCGCCGGGGACCTGGATTGGCTGGCCACGGTAGCCCGCACTCACAACCTGCTGCTGGAACACGAGCAACACCGGTACCACGCCGACCGTGCCTGGGAGAACCACATGGTGCTCCGTTACGCCAATCACGACGTGTGGTACGACCTCCATCCGGCTGTGCGCGCGTCTCAGTTTTTGGCCACCCGTCTGGGCTCGGAAACACCACCGTGACCGCCGACCCCGCCCTTCCCCTGGGCCTGGCCGGGGGGGAAGGGCGCACCTGGACCGACGACGAGGCCGAAACCTGGAACTGCCGCGAGATTGCAGAGTTCCGCACGGCGCTCGCCCTGAATGACGGGTTCGTGTTCCATATGATTGTGGCGGAAACACGCGACCAGGTGCGGCAGGCGCTGGAAGCGGCGGGGGTCACTGCTCCCTGGTGGTTCGAACCCGCCTACATGGGGGACCAGGAACCGCTCGAGGCGGCGCAGCAGCTCTTGCGGGGGCTGGACGCTCTGTTCCAGCAGGCCGAACATGCCCCCAGGCCCGTAGTCCTGAACCTCGCAGGTCGGGACCGCGCTGAAGAGCCGGCGCTGCGGCTCATGTTCCGCATCCTGAATCAGCATCGCGACGGAATCCGGCGACAGGTACCGGCCCCGTTTCTGCTGGCGCTTTCGCGACGACTGGAGGCCCTCTTCATCGCGGAAGCCCCCGACTTTCGGGCCATACGCAGCTCGGGCATGCGCCTGGTCCTGCCCCCGCCGAACCTGTCCGGAGAGAACACGCTGGCTGTTGCAGCGCCGGCCACGCCGCGATTTTCTCCAGGCAACCGCGAGGGCCTGGAACGCCGGCTCTCCGAAGCCCGCACACTCCCCGCCCCATTGCAGGACCTTGCTGCTCTGTGCGCCTCACTGGGCGAATCCCACGCGGAGAGCGCCCCCGAACGGGCGCTTCCCTTCCTGGAAGAAGCCGCGGGCTACTACCGCGCCCTGATCGCGCAAGGGCGCGGCCAGTTCCGATCAAACCTGGCGGACCTACTGCTCCGTGTTGGGGACGTTCAGGGTGCCCTCGGGGCGCGCGAAGCGGCGCTGGCAGCCACGCGCGAAGCGGTGGAGATCCACCGCGCGCTGGCGGCCGCGCAACCGGACGCCTTCCGGCCCGCCCTAGCCGGCAGCCTCAACAACGTGGGGAACCGGCTGTCGGACCTGGGGCAGCGGGAAGCGGCGCTGGCGGCGGCGCGGGAAGCCACCGACCTGTATCGCTCCCTGGCGGCGGCGCGACCGGACGCCTTCCGGCCCGACCTGGCGATGAGCCTGAACAACCTGGGGGCGATGCTGGCGGACCTGGGGGAGCGGGAAGCGGCGCTGGCGGCGGCGCGGGAAGCGGTGGC
>SYMT01000419.1 GCA_005805375.1 Actinomycetota bacterium | reverse complement strand
CCGATTGTCCAGCGGGCGCTGGTGTCACGAGCACGCGCGCTGCGCAAGCCGACGATCGTCGCGACCCAAATGCTGGAGTCGATGATTGAGAACCCTCAGCCCACGCGCGCCGAGGTCTCCGATGTAGCAAACGCGGTGCTCAGCGGCGCTGATGCGGTGATGTTGTCCGGGGAGACCGCCGCAGGAGCGTACCCGGTTCGCGCCGTGGAGATCATGGACCGTACAGCCCGCCGGGCCGAAGGCTACCTCTGGGCCGAAGGGGCCTTTGGGAGCATCACCCATGCCGATGTCGCCCACCCGCCCGTGCCCCTTCATGTCGCCGTCGCCCGGTCCACGGCGCTCCTGTCTCGCGATCTGGAAGTCCGCGGCATCGTCGTTTTCACCACATCCGGCGTGACCGCAGGGGTCGTCGCCGCGGCACGTCCGGCCGCCCCCATCCTGGTGGTGACGCCGGACGTTTCCACGTGCCGGCGGATCAATCTGCTCTGGGGCGTGATTCCGATCTCCGTGTCGGAGCAGGATCCCATTCGGCGCCGCCCGCTCGCCCGCAAACTCGTGCGCGATCTCGGCCTGGCCAAGTCCGGCGACCACATCCTCAGCGTGTCCGGCTTCGGCGCGCCTGGAGTGGAAAACGCCCCCACTGTCACTGTCCTCACGGTGTGATTATGACTCTTCCATCCGATTCTCCCAGCAGCGCCGCTCTGTTCGCCCGGCTCGAACAGATCGAGTGGGAACTGACCACCTCCCGGCAGCGTCTCGACGACGCGCGCGCTCGTCTTCAAGACTTCGCGGACGTGCTGGTGCGCCTGGCCGGGCGTCTCCAAACCGATCCCGATTCGCTCACCCACGAAGAACTCTCTGCAGCCGGCCTTGCCGGGTCACAACTGGAAACGGAACTGGAGACCTACCGCAAGGCGCAGTTCGAGGTCAATCGGTTCCGGGTCGAATGACCCCCCACGGCGATATCATCTTCCTGCTTCGGGGGTTCACCCGGACTCGGTAGATGCGATCGCTCGTGATCGCTTCCGAAGGAACGCATGGATTCTGCTTCTCTTCTCTCGCGCGGGCCGTTTGGGTTCCGCCTGGAAACAAATGTCCGCTTCGGCGTCGGGGTGGTCCGAGAACTCCCCGACTACCTCCTCAACCGAGGCGCGCGCAAGGTCGCGGTGATCGTGGACGCGGGAGCAGAAAAGAATCCCGCAGCCCAGTCCCTGCTTTCCCTGGTCCGGCAGTCATTCCCGGATGTGCAGGTCGAGCAGAGTGATGCCGTCGAGCCGGACTACGACTACCTGGACGTTTTCAAGGCGCGGTTTACTGCCAGCGTGGACGCCGTGGTCGGGATCGGCGGGGGCAGTATTCTGGATCTAGCGAAAGCGATTTCCGTCCTCGTGACGAATCCCGGCCCGGCAATTTCCTACCGCGGCTTTGATATGGTCAAGAACCCCGGGCGGCCGCTCATCGCGATCCCTACGACTGCCGGCACCGGGAGTGAGGTGACTCCGAATGCGGTGTTCACCGATCGGGCCGAGATGCGGAAATTCGGCATCAACACCTGGGAGTACGTGCCGGAGTTGACCTACCTCGATCCCGAGATGACGGCCAGTTGTCCCCGTTCGGTCACGATCAGTTCGGGCATTGACGCCCTCGTCCACACCGTCGAAAGTTATGTGGCCCGGGGCGCCACCCCCCTCTCCCGGGTATTTGCAGTGCAGGCCTGCCCTTTGATCCTCACCTCGCTGGCGGAAGTGCTCGATCATCCGGCGGACCTGGAACTCCGGGGACGGATGCAACTCGGCGCGTTCCTGGCGGGCTGTTCCCTGTTCAACGGCGGCGCCGGCCCGGCGGGAGCGCTCTCATACCCGCTCGGGGTCCACTACAAGGTGCCGCACGGAATTGCCGGGGGCGTGTTCCTGGCGCGTGTTGCACGAGGAAACGTCGCGCGGGGCAGCACGGTCTATGGGGATCTCTATGATACGCTCCCCGACCGGGATCCGACGCTGACCTCTCCCGGCGACAGGGCCTCGGCATTCTGCGACCGGCTCGACACCTTGTGCAGCCGCCTGCAAATCCCGCAATCTCTCACCCCGTTCGGCGTGCGCCGCGCGGACGTAGAAACAATGACCGAGCAGACCATGCTGCTGAAAGGAGCGCTGGACATGAACCCGGCGCCCTTCGGAAAAGAGGAGGTCCGGCAACTCCTCCTCGACATGACGGAGGCCTGAGAAAACAATGCCTGGCTGGGAGATCATCGGCGAAGAGGAACGGGCCGCAGTCAATGCCGTCTTCGACAATGGCGGGGTCCTGTTCCGGCAGGCGTTTGCGGGCCTGCGGAACGGCGTGTACAAAGTCAAGGAGTTCGAGCAGGCGTTTTCCCGGCATGCCGGCGTGCAGTACGGACACGCCGTCACCTCCGGCACCGCCGCGCTGAAGGTCGGCCTCAAAGGCCTCGGCATCGGTCCGGGTGATGAGGTGATCACGCAGAGTCACACGTTTGTCGCCACGGTAGAAGCCATCCTGGAATGCGGCGCCACCCCCGTGGTTGCGGACGTAAACTGGACACTCAACCTCGACCCGGAGGACCTGGAGCGAAAAATCACCGAGCGTACCCGAGCGGTGATTCCGGTACACATGCTCGGCGTGGGCGCTCAGATGGACGAGATCCTGGCCATTGCGCGTCGCCATGACCTGAAGGTGCTTGAGGATACGGCGCAGGCACTGGGAGGAACCTACCACGGCAAGGCACTCGGCGCCCTCGGCGACGTGGGTTGCTACAGCTTCGACCACGGGAAACTCCTCACTACCGGCGAAGGGGGTATGGTGCTCACCGATCAGCACGAGATTTACTTCCGCGCCCGGTGCTACGCCGATCACGGCCACGAGGACAATCCCGCCGTCCCCCGGGGCGAGGACACCCGCACCTGCGCCGGCTTCAACTATCGGATGATGGAACTTCAGGGCGCCATCGGCCTGGTGCAACTCCAAAAGTTGCCGGGTTCCCTCGCGAAGCACCGGGCGAACAAGGCGATGCTGCAGGCCCGCGTGGAGCACGTCACCCGCAACGAGGAGATCCGCCTGCGGGAAATCCCGGATCCGGATGGCGACAATGGTGATTCCGTCATCTTTTTCCTGGATGATGCGGCGAGGGCGAAGCGAGTGGCGCGGGCACTACAGGAACAGGGCTTCGGATTCAAGAATCTCCCCGACGCGCTGAACTGGCATTTCGCCGGCACCTGGGATCACATTTTCGGCGACATGGCCCCCTACCGGGGCCGCGATCTGGAACGCGATGTCTGGCGGCAGTCGGGGGAGATCCTCCGGCGAGCCATCGCGCTCCCGGTATTCTACAAAATGGATGAAGCCTATGTCGCCCGCCTCGGCACGGCTCTTGAGAAAGCACTGCAAGCATGAGCCAGCCCAGTTCCGGCCGAGTGATTAATTCGGCGGACTACCACGACTACTTCATCAAAGATGGCCAGTTCATCGGCGAGTTTGAGCAGATGTACCGGAACATTGAGGATCCGCACCATTGTGTGGCCCTCGCCGGTCGGCTGGACAACGATCTGCTCCTGACGATCGCGGAGCACGTCCGTGACGAAGTACGCACGGCCCTCGACATCGGGTGCGGCCTCGGCAAGTTGACCCACCGCTTCCAGCAGAAGTTGCCGGGCACTGCGGTTCACGCCTGCGATATCTCCGAAACAGCGGTGGGCAAAGCACAGGCCGCCTATCCGGAGTGCCGGTTTTTCGTGCACGTTCTGGGCGAAAAGCCGCTTCCCTTTGAGGATGGCAGCCTGGATCTGATCCAGATGGCGCAGGTAGTCTGGTGCATTCTGGAAGTGCTGCAACCCGTCTGTGACGACCTGTTCCGAGTCCTGCGCCCCGGTGGCCACCTTGCCATCCAGAACGGATTCTACCCGAGTACGGACCAGAAGTACGGGGGGGACATTGTCGGGTCTACCAAAGATCTGAACGGATTTCTGACCCGTTCCGGCTTCGATGTGCGTACCGAAATCCACATCAACCCGCGGGACGAGGCGAACCGGCCCACGAACAGCGTGATCTGGGCGGTCAAACCGGCGGCGTGACCGGAATGAGCAGTTCTCACGCACACGCTGCGGGCCCGGCGGAGGTGTTCGCCTCCCCCGCCCCCCGTCGTCATGGTGCGATCCTGTACGCACGGATGAAGGCATCGCGCCTGCGCGGCAAGGTGCTCATGCCCGCGTGCGGTCGGCCGCTCCTGCTGCTGTTGGTCGAGCGCCTCCTTCGGTGCGAAACCCTCGACCGGATCATCATCGCCACCACCGACACTGCCGAGGACGATCGGCTGGCGGAAACCTGTACGGCAGCGGGTGTTTCGGTCTTTCGCGGCTCGGAAGAGGATGTGCTCGACCGAACCTACCGGTGCGCCCTCGCCTACGGCCTCGATCCCGTCATTCGCTTCACCGCCGACAACCCGCTGATTGACGCCCCCATTGCCGATGGGGTGATCCGGCAGTACCTCGATCACCCGGACGATTACGACTACGTCTCCAACAATCACCCGCCCACCTGGCCGGACGGCGAGGAGGTGGAAATCGTCCGCTTTGCTGCTCTGGAGGCCGCCTGGAACGAAGGCCGGGAGCCGTTCCAGCGAGAACACTGCACTCCCTTCATTTGGGACCAGCCGGAGCGCTTTCGCGTCGCCAACGTCGCGCTTGACGATGACCGCCTCCATGCGGAGCGTTGGACACTGGACTACCCGGAGGACTACGACTTCATCCGTCGAGTGTATGAAGAACTGTACCCGTCCAACCCGGACTTCCGCATGCACGACATCCTGTCCCTCCTGGACCGGAAACCGGAGATCCGGCAGATCAACGCAATGCACGCCGGCGATGTCTGGTACTCGAGGCACGCGGAGTCATTGCGTACCATATAGGGACGACTTCGAGGAGGTGTCCGCGAGGACCTCTGCGCAACATAGCTCGTGCCGGACCAGCCACCGGGTCACCGCACTGTCGCACGCCGGTAATCACACTCCAGATGTCACACGCATTTCCAGTCGGACACCTTCACGTCGGGCCCGGGCAGCCTGCCTTCATCATCGCCGAAGCCGGAGTGAACCACAACGGGGACGTGCAACTCGCACGGGACCTGGTGGATGCCGCCTGGAAGGCGGGTGCCAGCGCAGTGAAGTTCCAGACCTTCAAGGCGGAACAACTGGTCACTGCCGACGCGCCGAAAGCCTCGTACGCCCTCGAGACGACGGACAACCAGGAGAGCTTTCTGGACATGCTGCGGCGGCTGGAACTGGACGAGGCGGCGCACCGCGAACTGCTCGAACGGTCCGGTGAGCGAGAGCTTGTCTTTATGTCCACCCCGTTCGACGAAGAGAGCGCGGACTTCTTGAATGCGTTGCCCGTCCCGATCTTCAAGATCCCGTCACCCGAAATCACCAACATCCCGCTCCTCCGCCACGTGGCCCGGATGGGAAAGCCGGTGATCCTGTCCACCGGGATGGCCACCCTCGCAGAGGTGGAGACAGCCGTCGAGACCCTCGAACGGGAAGGCACCCGCGATCTGATCATCTTGCACTGCGTCAGCAACTATCCCGCGCGGCCTGAGGACACCAACCTGCGAGTGCTGGAGACACTGCGCGCGGCTTTCGGCTACCCGGTCGGGCTATCGGACCACACGGCAGGGGTTGAGATCAGCGTCGCGGCTGTGGCGTTGGGCGCCTGCGTCATCGAAAAGCACTACACGCTCGACCGGAACCTGCCGGGTCCCGACCATCAGGCATCCCTGGAGCCGGACGAACTAAAGCTCCTCGTCCACAGCATTCGCAATGTGGAGGCGGCGATGGGCACGGGGCGGAAAGCACCAGTGGCCCGCGAAGCAAACACTGCCGCCGTGGCACGCAAGAGCCTGGTTACCGCGCAGGCCCTGCCGGCGGGCACGGTGCTCACAGAAGCAATGATCGCCATCAGACGCCCCGGTACCGGCCTCCCCCCGGCGATGCGTGAACAACTGGTCGGGCGCACCCTCCGAGTGGATCTGCCGGCGGGAGCGCTGCTGACGCTGGATCATATCCAGTAGTGCGCCGCGATTGCTCTGGAACCCCGCGATGTCCCTTCCTGTTGCTCGTCCCATGCAGAGCCTGTTCCCACCGATGAGATTACCCAGGTGATCGCAGAGCCGTTCCCGCGCAAGATTGCGGTCCTGACCACGGGCCGACAGGATTGGGGGATCCTCCGAAGCACCTGTCAACTCCTGTTGGGCTCGCCCGACTTCACGCTGCAATTGCTGGTGGGGGGGATGCATTGCTCGACCCGACATGGGCAAACTGAGCGATTGCTTCAGCAGGAAGGCTTCACTGCGGCGGCGCGGCTCCCTTTCGTTCCGGACGCGGGGGAGGCATCGGCCTCGGTGCAGGCTGCGGAGGCGCTCCGTTTGACCGGGGAAGCGCTCGCGCACCTGCGTCCGGAGGCCTTCCTGCTCGTCGGTGATCGTTTCGAGAACGCCGCGGCCGCAGTGGCGGCCACCGTACACCGGCTGCCGATCATCCACTTGCACGGAGGCGAAGAAACCGAAGGAGCATTCGACAATGCCCTGCGTCACGCCATCACCAAGATGAGCCATCTGCATCTGGTGAGCCATCCCCTGCATGCACAGCGAGTGATTTCGATGGGCGAAGATCCGGCGACCGTACACATCGTCGGGGCGCCCGGTCTCGACAATGTGCACCGGCGTGACCTGCCTGATCGCGCGCAACTCGAAAGCCACCTCGGCATGCGTCTGGAGCCGCCCGTGGTGCTTGTCACCCTCCACCCGGCCACACTCGGCGGCGATCCGGCACAGGAGGCGGAGGCGCTTGCGGGGGCGATGGATGCCGTGGAGGCCACCTATGTCATCACGCTGCCGAACGAGGATCCGGGAAACGGAGCCATCCGAGAGCGCCTCAAGGCTGCCGCAACCGCCCCCCGGCGGACGGCAGTGGACGCGCTCGGAGAGCAGCGCTACTGGGGCATGCTCAAAATCGCCGACGCGATGCTCGGAAACACCTCCAGCGGGCTGATCGAAGCGCCGGCTGCGGGGCTGCCCGCGGTGAATATCGGGGACCGGCAAAAGGGCCGGGTGCGGGGCGAAAATGTGCTGGACACTCCCGCCGACCCGGACGCTCTGGCTGCGGCATTACGGCAGGCGCTGGGCCCGAAATTCCGGGAGCAATGCCGCGCATCCCGCGGACCGTTCGGCGACGGAAACAGCGCGCCGCGTATCCTGAAGATTCTCCGCGAGTGGACTCCGCCCGACCCGCCGGTCAAACGGATGAGAAGCGAGTAACACTGAGCAACCGCAGGGCCCATCGGCAGAGCCCCCGGCCCTGTGGTTGACGATCCGCAGGACTATCCGCGCCCGGCGCATTGCAATTCGTACGTGCTACTCATTGCCTCGTGCCGCGCGTCGTTCCCGCGTCCCACGCAGAAGCACTCGCTGTTCCGCGGCGGCCAGGATGCGTCGGGTGCGTTCCAGCACATCGGGATTGACGGAGACTGAGTCGATTCCCCATTCCACCAGCTTCTCTGTGAGCTCCGGATAGAGGGAGGGGGCCTGCCCGCAGATCGAACAGGGTATCCCTTGCTCCTGGCAGCCGCGCACGATATCCCGGATGGCGCCCAGGACAGCCGGATCTCGTTCGTCGAAGAGAGATGCGAGGCGACCGGAGTCGCGGTCCACCCCGAGCATCAACTGCGTCAGGTCGTTCGAGCCGATGGAAACACCGCGCACCCCCTCCCGCACGTACGCCGGCAGGTGGTAGAGTACGGACGGCACCTCGGCCATGATCCAGAGCGGGAAGTGCGGATCGCTGGTCAAGCCTGCGGCGTCCATCTGCACGCGACAGCGCCGTAGTTCGGACAATGTGCGCACAAATGGGAGCATCAGGATCAGGTTGTCGAGACCCTCCCGTTCCCGCACCTGCCGGAATGCCTCGAGTTCCAGACGGAATAGATCCGGCTCTTCCTGGTACCGGTAGGCTCCCCGATAGCCGATCATCGGGTTTGCTTCCTCCGGTTCGAACTCCGCGCCTCCCTGCATGTGACGATACTCGTTGGTGCGGAAATCTGTAGTGCGCACCACAACCGGACGTGGAGAAAACGCCCGCGCAAAATGCGTCAGGCTGTCCGTCAGCCGATCGCGAAACTCGTCGCCTCGCCCCTCCTGGAGCAGCCGGCGCGGGTGCGTATTGTCCGTGATGGCGAGGATGATGAATTCGAGTCGGAGCAATCCGACCCCATCCACGTCCCGAGCAGCCACACTTTCCGCCATCTCCGGCTGCGCCAGATTCACATACAGGCGGGTGCCCGTGACCGGGGCCGCCGCCGGAGCCGCAACAGCCGGAACCACCTCCCGTGCGCCTTCCTGCGCGGGCGGCGCCGCCCCCAGGTAAACCACTCCGTGCTGCGCGTCCACCGTGATCCGCGTGCCGTCTGCAATGCGGCGGGTGGCGTCCTGCGCGCCAACGACACACGGAATGCCGAGTTCGCGCGACACGATGGCCGCGTGTGCGGTCATCCCCCCCTCGTCGGTAACAATCGCTGCCGCGCGGCGCATGAGCGGGACCCAATCCGGTTCTGTCTTCCGGGTCACGAGGATCTCACCCGGTCCCAGCCGATCGCTTTCGGCGAGTGACGTAAGCTTTCGGGCCAATCCCACGACCCGACCGGGAGACGCGGGCAGACCTCGCACAAGGACCTCCAGCGCGCCGGCGCCCGGCCCGTCATTGCGGGGAACACCCGCAATCGCAGTCACCGGACGCGCCTGGACGATGTACACTCCGTCGTCCGTCACCGCCCATTCGATGTCCTGCGGGACGCCGTAGTGCGCCTCGATCTGCCGCCCCAATTCCGCGATCCAGCGCACCTCCTCGTGAGACAGCGACGGCCGCTGCGCCTCCGTGCCGGCCAGTGCAACACGCTCTGTCGTCCCATCCGCGCCGCGCCGCGCCATCACGTGCTTTTCCGCCAGCCGTTCCACGGTCAGATCCAGCGTGCCACGATCTACCTCCCAGTGGTCCGGGCTCACCTCCCCCCCCACCACCGTGTCCCCCAGGCCATGGGCCCCCTCAATCACGATGGTGCGCCGATCTCCGTTGGCAGGGTTCACAGTAAACATCACCCCGGCGCTTCGTGCATCCACCATGCGCTGCACGACCACGGCGATGGCGACGCGCTCCTCGGGAATGTCCTGCCGGCGGCGGTAGAAGAGCACGCGGGCGCCATACAACGAAGCCCAGCAACGACGGACGGCTTCCAGTAGCCCTTCTTCGCCCTGGACATTGAGAAAGGTCTCGTTCATTCCTGCGAACGACGTCCCGGGCATGTCCTCCACCGTGGCGGAGGAGCGGACCGCCAGGAACGGCGGCGTCCCCACCGTAACCAACTCGCGGTGGGCCGCCCGAATCTCCGCCCGCAAGCGTTCCGGAATCGCTGCCGCGAGGACGCGTGCCTGCATCTCCTCGGCCGCAGTGCGCAATGCGGTCGTGTCCTCCACGTCCAGCGACGCAATTTGGCGCGCTACATCGTCTTCCAAACCCGCCGCGCGCAGGAATAGACGAAACGCATCGGCGGTGACCACAAACGCCGGAGGAACCGGCAGTCCCGCCGCGATTAGTTCTCCCAGATTCGCCCCTTTTCCCCCGGCACGTTCCGTGTCCGCAGCACCGAGTTGACTGCACCAGCAGATGAGAGAAGACGATGTGGGATTCATTGTGGGGGTCCTCGACGGAGAGTGGGCAGCAGACCTTCCCCAGAGTTCCCTGTATCATGACCCTGGAAACATGGGTTAAAGTAGTACGAGTGCTGCAGACTCCCCGATTGCGAAAGGCCCCGTGAGCGAACTCTCTGTTGTCCCCACAGACGGCCCCAGCGAGAGGCCGTTCCCGTGGGAAGTGACCGACGACGAAGTCGCCCGGCACCTCCAGGCGCACCCGGACCGCGGACTGACCCCGGACGAGGCGGCCCGGCGGCTGCAAGAAACGGGCCCAAACGAACTGCGGCAGGCTTCCGGGCCAAAACCGCTGGTGGTGCTGGCGCGCCAGTTCCAGGGCGTGCTGGTGTGGGTGCTCTTCGCGGCCGCTGGCGTTTCGGCCGCCATCGGAGAAGTCACCGATTCGGTGGCAATCGTCGCAATTCTGGTATTGAACGCGATCACGGGCTTTTTCCAGGAATACCGCGCAGAAACAGCGGTGGCGGCCCTGCGCAAGCTGACGGTTCCCGTCTGCCGCGTGGTGCGCGGTGGAGACGCCCAGATT
>SYMT01000418.1 GCA_005805375.1 Actinomycetota bacterium | reverse complement strand
CGGATCGTTGCGGCCCACCTTACGCGCTGCGCCGCCGACGGGAGCCCGCGGTCCCGCTCCGCCCAGACCAGAGGGGAGCCTGCCTCCGGAGCCGTTGGAACTCGCCCCCAGGTCGTGGGTGTCTTCCTCGAAGATGGGGTTCAGCACCGGGCGCGGGAGCGGTGCAGGCGCCGCCCGCACCGTGAGGTGGTACATCCAGTTCACCATGTCGTCCTGGACGGTGCCCAAGAGGGAGTTGAACATATCATACGCCTCCTTCTTGTAGATGACGAGAGGGTCCCGCTGTTCGAAGCTGCGCATCCACACCCCTTCGCGCAGGTACTCCATCGCGTTGAGGTGTTCGACCCACTTGTCATCAATGATCTGCAGGGTGATCTGCCGTTCGGCATCCCGGATCGGGGCACCTGCGGCGTCCAGTTCGGCCTCTTTCTGCTCATACCGCTGCTCGGCATGGGCCTGGAGCGAAGCAATCAACTCGTCGTGTGACTTGTCTTCCAGGTCCGCCGGGCGACACATCAGCGACAGGTCGAACAGCAGGTCGAGTTCGTCGTAGAGCCCGCGCAGGTCCCAGTCTTCGGGCGACACCGTCCCCGGACAGTGCCGGCCCACGGCGTCCTCAATCATCGTCACCACGTGATCCAGGACGGTATCACGCAGCTCGGCCCCATCCAGAATTTCGCGACGCTGCCGGTAGATGACTTCCCGGTGGACGTTCATCACGTCATCGTACTCCAGCGTGTGCTTGCGAATACTGAAGTTGTGTTCCTCGACCTTGCGCTGCGCTCGTTCGATGGCCGCAGTGAGCAGTTTCGCCTCCAGACGCTCGTATTCAGGCCAGCCGCCGAGAAACGCCTTACCGCGGTCCCCGAACAAACGCCACAGTTCGTCTTCGAGCGAGAGGTAAAAACGACTATCGCCCGGATCCCCCTGGCGACCCGAGCGCCCCCGGAGTTGCCGGTCAATGCGCCGGCTTTCGTGTCGCTCCGAGCCGAGGATTGCGAGCCCTCCCAGGCGGGCCACTTCCGCCGCCTCTGCGGTCGGGTACTTCTTTGTGAATCCGCTCGCAAGGGACACGTCCGTCGGCTCCGGCATCGCGGTCGGGTCCATCTTGCCCCCGAGCATGATGTCTACCCCGCGCCCGGCCATGTTGGTGGCAATCACCACGCCGTGTTTCCGCCCGGCTTCCGCGATGATCTGCGCTTCCTTCTCGTGATGCTTGGCGTTCAAGACGGCATGCGGGATCCCGTTCTCCAATGCCTGAAGCAGCACGTCCCGATTGTCTTCTACTTCCAGCAGGCGTTGGAGGGTCGCGACGTTTCCGGGATCGAGCGCGTTCAAGGTCATGCCCACTGCCCTCGCTACCGGAGTGAGCTTCTCCATGTACAGGTCGTCCAGCGGGGTGTTGAGCAGGGCATGGAACTCCTCGGCCTGCGCCTTCGGAACGTCCTTGGTGGTCAACAGCCGTTCGCGGATGAGCAAGATCAGCACTTGCAGTTGCAGGCGCTCCCCGATCGCGATCCGCTCGCTCACCCGTTCGGACACCTCAATGGAGCGGGTGCCCACCAGGACCGGTTGGCCCCTGACATGCTTCTCGAGGATCTCGAGCACCAGCGCCCGGAATTTTTGCTCCTCGGTTTTGTAGATGACGTCCGGATGATCTTTCCGGATCATCGGGAGGTTCGTGGGGACCACCACCACATCCATCCCATAGATCTTACGGATCTCGTTCTCTTCCGTCTTGGCGGTGCCGGTCATCCCCGCCAGTTTGTGGTACAGGCGGAAATAATTCTGAATCGTGACTGTGGCAACAGTCTGCGTCTCTTCCTCGACGGTCACCCCCTCCTTGGCTTCGATCGCTTGATGCAGTCCGTCCGAGTAGCGCCGCCCGAACATCAGGCGGCCGGTGAACTCGTCCACGATAATGACCTTGTTGTCCTGGACCACGTAGTCAATGTCGCGGCGATAGGCGTAGCGCGCGCGCATAGCGGCGCTGACGTGGTGCATCAGTTGGACGTTGTCGGAGAGGTTCGGCACCCCCAGTCCCTGCTCGGCGCGATTGGTGCCCTCCTCGGTCAACATCGCGTTCTTCGCCTTCTCATCCACGGTGTAGTCCCGCTCGGCCTTCAGGGTGGCCACCACCACATCCACCCGGTGGTAGAGATCCGTGGACTGCTCCGGCATCCCGGAGATGATCAGCGGCGTTCGGGCCTCATCAATGAGGATGCTGTCCATCTCGTCCACGATGGCGTAGTGCGGTTCCTCCTGGACGCGGCGGTCGGGACTCATCGCCATGTTGTCGCGAAGGTAGTCAAACCCGAACTCCGCATTCGTGCCGTAGACAATGTCACCTTCGTAGCATTCCTGGCGGCTGGTGAGCCGAAGGTGCTCCATTCCGGGTTCTTCAAGGCAGTCCGGCTGGTAGGTCCACGCCGAACCGTGGGGGTACCTGTCGCTGGCGCCCTGAATGACTCCCACCTGCAGGCCGAGGAGATGGAAGATGGGCGCCTTCCAGAGGCCGTCGCGCTTGGCGAGATAATCGTTCGGGGTCACAAGGTGGGCGCCCTTGCCCACCAGCGCGTTCAGATAGAGCGGGCAGGTTGCAGACAGCGTCTTGCCTTCGCCCGTAGCCAGCTCGGCGACTCGCCCCTGGTGGAGCGCCAGTCCCGCCATAATCTGGACATCGTAGTGCCGCATCCCCAACGTGCGGCGGGCGGCTTCACGCACCACCGCGAACGCCTCGGGGGCGATGCGGTTCAACTCCTCTTCCAGTGCCGCATACGCGTCCTTGATGCCCGCGTCGGCAGCAGCGTGCTCGGCGGGGTCTTTGGTTCCCCTCCGTGCCTCTTTCGCGGCGTCCAGGCGTTCCACCGCCGGCCGCAACTGCAAACGGAACTCCTCGGTGCGGGCCGCCAATGCCTCATTCGATAGAGCCTCACATTTCGGCTCCAGGGCATTGATCTGGTCCGCTGTCCGGCGGAGCTTCGTGACTTCACGTTCGTTTCCGTCCAGAAGGGCCTTCAAGAAGCGCATTCAGGGTTCTCCAGTTCGGCGGTAATTGTACCAGCATGCACCACCGGATTCAACTGCCACCGGGTTGTACATCGAGAGGGCAGGTTGTGGGTTGCACACGGCAGAGTCCCGAAGGTGGCCCAGGATGACGGAAGGGGCGCGTCGTGCAGGGTATCAGGGAGGCGCGGGAGGCGTTACCGGTTTCAGGAGGTAGGGAGGCGGCCGGCCCCGCCTGCTGAAACCTGCTCCTCGTTCCCCGCAGTGTGGTATCGTTCCGGGGCAGTTTTCGGAATGGCGCCGGACCTGCCGGGGTGAGTACGTCGCTCGCCCGTGCCCCCAAGAAGAGAGAGGAAACCGCATGGCGACCTACCGACGCCTGACGTACAAGCCGGATCCGTATCCCGTCAACACTCTGTGCATTCTTTGCAGCGGGGAGATTCAGGAAGGAAGCACGGTCTGGCTCTGGATGAAAGAGATCCCCACGACCAAGGAGACCACCAACCCCACTCCGGTGCTGCCGCCCTCGATCAATCCCATCGTTTACAGCCACTTCGAGTGTGGTAACCGTGCCGGAGCGCATTGCAACGTCGAAGACGGAGCCTGAGGCGCCGCGCGGCATCTCCGCGTTCATTTCGCTGCATCTCGCGCCCGCACGGCGCCCTCCGAGGAGACCCGCATGACAATGACGTTGACCCATAGCTCACTGGCCCTGCAAGGCGGGCCGAAGACGGTGCGCACGGAGGCCGGCGATCTCTTCCGCTGGCCCATCATCACGGAAGAGGATGAACAGGCGGCGCTGGAAGTTCTGCGCGCCGGGAAGATGTCGGGCATTGATGTCACGCAGCAGTTCGAAGAGGAACTGGCTGCCTGGCACGGGGTGCGCTACGCCCTCTGCCACAACACCGGCACCGCCGCCCTCCACACTGCGATGTGGGCCTGCGGCGTGTGCTCCGGCACCGAGATCATCGCGCCGAGCCTCACCTACTGGGCCTCGGCGATTCCCGCGCTGTCGCTGGGCGCCACGCCGGTGTTCGCGGATGTACACCGGGACACGATGTGCATTGACCCGCGCGACATTGAGCACCGGATCACCCCCCGCACACGCGCAATTGTGGCAGTCCACTACTGCGGGTATCCATGCGACATGGACCCGATCCTGGACGTGGCGCGCCGCCATGGCGTGAAGGTGATCGAGGACGTTTCCCATGCACACGGAGGCCTGTACAAGGGGCGATTGGTGGGCACCATGGGGGATGTGGGCGCTTTCAGCATGATGTCCGGGAAGTCGCTCGCCATCGGCGAAGGGGGCGCGTTCGTAACCAACGACTCGGAACTGTACGAGCGTGGCCTCGCATTCGGGCACTACGAACGGCATCGCCTCGTCACCGACCCTGCCCTTGCGGCGCTCGGCGGTATCCCCCTCGCGGGGGTCAAGTACCGAATGCACCAGGTTTCCTCTGCCGTGGGGCGGGTGCAGTTGAAGTACTATTCAGCGCGCATGGCGGAGATTCAGAAGGCGATGAACTACTTCTGGGACCTGCTGGAAGGAGTGCCCGGTCTGCGGGCGCATCGTCCGGCGAAGGACTCGGGGAGTACTATGGGCGGATGGTACGCGGCCCACGGGCTCTATCGCCCCGACGAGCTGGGGGGGCTTCCCATCGCGCGGTTCGCCGAGGCAGTGCGCGCGGAGGGCGGCATCTGCAGTCCCGGCTGTAACTTCGCGCTGCACCAGCATCCGGTGCTCAACGAGGCCGACATCTACGGAGATGGGAAACCGACTCGCATCGCACACGGTGAAGACGTACGACAGCCGACCGGCAGCCTCCCGGTGACGGAGCGCATGCAGGAGTGGGTCTACAATATCCCCTGGTTCAAGCACTACCGGCCGGAGTGCATTGAACAACACGCTGCAGCCTACCGCAAGGTTGCGGAAAACGCCGACCAACTGCGGTAACCCAGCACCGGCTCACACGGATGCTGCCGGGGAGCGCTCCCCGCCGGGGCCCTCCCCGGCGGGGAGCGTGCCGCGATCGTCCCGGCTTCCGCCTATTGGTCGGTGTCGGTTCGGCGGGGGTTTTCCCGACGCCAGTCCCACGGAGCCTGGGGCTTCGGCAGCGCCCACAGGCCTCGTTTCGCGTCGCGGGCCATCTTCTCCTGCGAAACGTAGGCTCTTGAGAACCGTGCGTAGGCCCAGGCGCCTCCGGCCCGCACGAGTTCTGCGCTGATGTCGCTTCCCTCCAGGAACACCTGACCGACGAGACGCCCGAAGCGGTCCCTGTCCTTCTCCACCACTCGAACCGTTTTCCCCGCCAGCCTGTCGGTCACCCAGGTCTTGCTCTTGTCGGAATAGGGCTGCGCCGACTCCGGTGCATCCACTCCCCAGAGTTGGACGGTTACGTCCTTGCCGTCCCGCAGGACATGAATGGTGTCGCCGTCCACCACGGAGGCCACCTTGCCGGTGAATTCCGCGGCGCCTGCTGGCAGTGCCAGGGCCAACAGCAGGCCCGCTCCCACGATGAAGCGCAACATTCCGTGTCTCCCGAACCGTCAGTCGAGCCCACTCGCCGCTCGCGGGTGGATGCTGCGGCCCACTCGGCGGATATTCGCTGTCGAGAACCCTGCATCCTGCCCGCGGCGGCAGGTGTCCCGGCCTGTGGCGCCGAATGGTGGTACCCGGGTGACGCGGATCAGTTACGGATAGGAACGACACAGCAAGGGGGAACCGATGGCAAGGAGGGTAGGGTGGTGGGGCTGCCTGATGCTGGCAGCGGCGCTCGTGGCTGCGCGCACCGGCTCTGCCGCGGCGGTGTTTGCAGCGGATGAGTTCCGACTGCTCCCCCTACGCCTGCATCTGCTGCGCGCTGAGCAAGCGCCGGACCTGAATTGCCGCCTGCAGGAGAGCGACGCGCGCCGCATCCTCGGTAAGATCAATGGAATCTGGAAGCAGAGCGGCATCGTGTTCTATCTGGAGAGCCTGCGCATTGAGCCTGCCGCAGGGCAGGATCTGTATCAGGGGTTGGGCGCGAACCGGTCAGAGGCCCATCTGCGACTGGTGCGACCGCGCGGGTCCCTTTCCCGCGAAGTATTTCATCTCTACTATGTCGGACAGATGGGACCGAACGGCATCTGTCTGAACGGGAGCCACGAATTGCTGTTCGTCAAAGATACGGCACGGCTGAACCCGGTCGAAGGCGGCATTGACGAACCGCTCCCGCGCGTCAGCGCCCACGAGATCGGGCATGCGCTCGGGCTCCCGCATCGGCAGGATCGGTTCAACCTGATGGCGAGCGGTACCACGGGCACCTCGTTGAACGAAGCCGAGATTGAGGTCGCCCGCAAGCCCGCGATCGGGTTTCCGTTCAGTCTGCAGCCGACAGACGCACTGGCGTTAGGCGCGCGCTGGGCCGACGAGGGCAAACCTACCCAGGGGCTCTATGAGGCGCTGGCGGGTCTGCCCGGCGGCGAGATTGCCCGCGAAGCGAAGAAGCGCCTGGGAGTGGCAACGACGGGAGAAGGTCGTTGACAGAGCCGATCTCCGGTCCTCCTGTAGCCCGGCGTGAGCCGGTTTCGCTGACGCTGCATGGTGACACCCGGGTGGATGAGTACCGGTGGCTCCAGGAGAAGACTGCCCCCGAGGTTACTGCTTACCTGGAAGCCGAGAACGCCTATGCTCGTGCGCTCCTGGCGGATACTGAGGCGCTCCAGGAGTGTTTGTACCGGGAAATGGTCGGGCGCATTCAAGAAACAGACGTTTCGGCTCCGTACCCGCGCGGCGAGTTTCTCTACTATTCGCGGACCGAGGAAGGGAAGCAGTACGCCGTCCATTGCCGAAAACCCGCGGTGGGTGAGGACTCCGAAGAGATTCTACTCGACTTGAACGCCCTGTCCGTGGGACACCCGTTCCTCGGTTTAGGCGCCTACGAGGTGAGTGATGACGGTCGGCTGCTGGCCTACTCGCTGGACTTCACAGGCTTTCGCCAATACACGCTATTTGTGAAACACCTGGGCACGGGTGAAGTGGGGCCGGAAGCCATTCCGTGTGCCAATTCGGTGGCCTGGGCGGCGGACAACCGGACGCTGTTCTATGTCAATGAAGACGGCGCCAAGCGGCCGTACCGTCTGCATCGTCATGACACCGAAATGCACGAGTGCCGGCTCATCCGCGAGGAGACGGACGAGCGGTTTCGTCTCGCCGTGCAGCGTACGCGCAGCGGCGAGTATCTGTTGTGCAGCGCCTCCAGTCTCACCGCCGATGAGGTCTCCTACTTGCCGGCGGCGGCGGCGACCGATGATTTCCGCACCATCGCGCCCCGCGAACCGGATCACGAATACGATGTGGCCCACCGGGGCGACCGGTTCTACATTCGCACCAACTCGGGTGGACGCAATTTCCGCGTGGTAACGGCTCCGGTCGCCAGCCCGGAACGAGGTTCCTGGAAGGAACTGGTGCCCCACGATGCGGCGGTGATGCGGGAGCGCCTCGAGCTCTTCGCCGGGCACCTGGTGCTGCACGAACGGGAAAACGGCCTGCCGCACCTGCGCGTGCTGGATCTGGAAACAGAAGCCGCGCATCGGGTCTCGTTTACGGAGCCGGTGTATGAGGTGAACCCGGAGGAGAACCACATCTTCGGGACCGGCGCCTACCGTTTCGCCTACTCTTCGCTCACCACACCCCGGTCAGTGTACGACTACGATCTGCGGAGCCGCGAACGCCGGATCGTGAAGCAGGACCCCGTGCCGGGCTATGACGCCGCCGGGTACTGTACTGAACGGCGCTGGGCAACTGCGCCGGATGGGGTGCGGATCCCGATCTCGCTGGTGTACCGTGCGGACCGGCGGACCTCGGAACCGCAGCCGCTCTACCTGATCGGCTATGGTTCGTATGGGTATTCCTACCCGGTCGGGTTTCAATCCACGCGGGTCAGCCTGTTGGATCGGGGCGTCAGCATCGCGATCGCCCACATTCGCGGTGGCGGCGAACTCGGCAAGCCGTGGCACGATGACGGCCGGATGCTTCGGAAGCCGAACACATTCACCGACTTCATCGCGGCAGCGGAGTACCTGATTGCGCAAGGATTCACGACGTCCGAGCAGTTGGTAATTCAGGGCGGCAGTGCGGGTGGCCTCCTGATGGGGGCGGTGGTGAATCTGCGTCCGGAACTGTTCCGCGCGGTGGTGTCGCTTGTTCCGTTCGTAGATGTCTTGAACACCATGTCGGACCCGTCCCTGCCGCTCACCGTGGGGGAATACGAGGAGTGGGGCAACCCGCAGTTACCGGAACAATACGCGTGCATGCGCAGCTATTGTCCGTACACCAATCTTCGGCGGAGCGTCTTCCCGGCACTGCTGGTGCGCACTTCGTTCCACGACAGCCAGGTAATGTATTGGGAGCCGGCCAAGTACGTGGCACGGCTCCGCACGCTCAAGGAGGATGGGAGCCCACTGCTGTTCCTTACGAACATGGCGGGTGGCCATGGCGGCTCGTCCGGTCGCTACGACCGGCTGCGAGAAATCGCGCTCGATTACGCGTTCGTGCTGCGCGAACAGGCAGTCGCCGAACAGCCTGCGCCGAACAGGCGCCCGAACGGCACCCGGTAGCGGGCAAACAGCGAGTATCCACGATCTGCGAGGACCGACAGGCCGGGCCAGCGTGTCCACGCGAGGAGCACGCCCCACCCGACCGCCTCATAGGCGCCGCGCAGTGCGGCAACCCGGGTCACGACCGTCCCGTCCGGCTCCACCCCGTGCAGGATGCCCATCAATTCTTCCAGGGAGGCGCCGTAACGGGCCGGGTCGAAGCCGGGCGCAGCGATGTCTTCCACCGCCAGTTTGCCGCGACCATTGAGACGGCACAGCACCGCCACCTCGTGTCGGCAGAAGGGGCAGGCTCCGTCGTACAACAATGTGAAACGCCCGTTTCCGTCTGCAGTGGATGGGCTTGTAGCGGTCATGCGGCGGCTTCCTGTTCTGTTCCGGCGCAGTCGCGCGGGCTCCGGCCATTCTCCGGCATTCGAAAAGTGGTCTGTCCAGCACGAAACCGGGAGTTCGAGAATGACCCCGACGATCTTCTCGAACACATCCTATCCAGTTTGACGGAATCCTAGCAGCCTGTCGGAGAAGAAGTGGAGGGGTTCGCCAAGCAGCCTACTCCGGCCCCAGGAGCCCCGCTACGGGGTCAGTTTCTCGGCGGTCACGCCCGCGTCCGCATCCGGATCCCGTCCGGGGGACCCGCAGACCTGG
>SYMT01000417.1 GCA_005805375.1 Actinomycetota bacterium | reverse complement strand
GCCCGTCTGCAGGGCCTCAAATTTCCAGCGGGGGGGGCCGTACCGGCGGCAGCCGCCGCCGCGCTCCCCCCGGCCGCCCTGGAAGCCTGGGCACTGGGCCAGATTCAGCGTCTGAAACCCCTCTACGTTGCCGGCGCCGCCGGGGAGTTCCGCTCGTGATCCCGATCCTGCAGCCCGTCTATCAGCGGTGGGATGAGACCCAGATCTCGCTTCTCGACTGCCTGAGTCAGTTTCCCGCCGACCGTTACCGCTGGCACCCCGGCCCGAAGGCAAGCTGCGCCGGCGACATCCTGCTTCATATTGCGCGTGGGGAGACCGGATATGCCCGGATGGCCCTCGGCCAGCCCCGCGAGCCCCTGGAGGCGGCAGTGGCGGACCACGCCTCTGCACTCGCTGTGCTGCAGGCCGCGGCCGATCGGGCTCGAGACGCGTTCGAGCGCCTCACCGAAGCGGATCTGGAGCAGGTGGTCGCGGAGGTATGGCACCCGCTGTCAACCAGAGTGGAGGGGCCGATGACCCCCCTCTGGTTTCTGGAGCAGATGATCCGCCACAAGGCCTATCACCTCGGCCAGCTCTGGTACATCTCGCTGCTGCTGGAGGAAGATCCGCCGGCCGGTCGCTACTCCTGATCCACATCACAGTCAAACAGGAAGGGGGGGCCTTTCGGCCCCCCCTTCCTGTTTGCGGCCCCGCTCCGGCGGGGAGCGTCACCTAGAAGGTAGCCACTCCGTCGGCAATCGCACGACGATCCGCCATATCCACCACCTGGTCGGCATCTACGCGATAGGAATCCTCGGCGATCCGGCGCTCCAATTCCCGGATGCGCCGCTCGCGCTGCGGATCCTCGGCCAGCAGGGCGTTCTCGGTGAAGCGCCGCACCTCGGCCATCCGCACTCCGTTCCGGTCGGCCAGCTCCGAAACCGACCGAACCGGCGACTGCTCCCGCGTGCGCTGCGAGCTGGTCGCAGCCTTCTGAACATTGGTCGTTTCTTGAACCGAAATCTGCATCGAACCCCTTCTTTCCCCTGGCTCCCCACGCCGGAACAGCCGAGAACCGTCCGCATACGGGATTATGGTCCGGGCCGGTGAGCAACTGAAGGGTCATTTTTGCTAACCCTTCCGGACCGGTTTTTCCCTCGAAAGCACTCGCACTGCTGACCAGTTGGACGGCGCCCCGTTCCGTTCCTCCCTCTCCTTGCATGGGTTCGGCACCCGAGAAGGTGTAGATCGAGAGAGTGCATAACTGTGGCAGGCAGGGATCCGCCGATGACTTTTAAGGGGAGGCAGCATGGAGCGCAGACCATTCGGGAGCACAGGGGAAGAACTCTCCATCATCGGATTCGGGGGCATTGTGGTGATGAATACCGAACCGGGCGAGGCGCGCAATCGCGTGGCCGAGGCGGTGGATCGCGGCGTGAACTACTTTGATGTGGCCCCGAGCTACGGCAATGCCGAGGCGTGCCTCGGCCCGGCGCTCGAACCGTACCGGCGCGGCGTCTTCCTGGCATGCAAGACCGGGAAGCGGACCCGCGCCGACGCCGCCGCCGAGCTGCGCGCCTCCCTCGAGCGCCTGCGCACCGATCACTTCGACCTCTATCAACTGCACGCCATGACCACCCGCGAGGATCTGGAGATTGCGACCGGCCCCGGCGGGGCGTTGGAAGCATTTGTGGAGGCGCGCGACGCCGGACTGGTGCGTCATCTCGGGTTCAGCGCCCACAGCGTGGAAATTGCGCTGGAACTGATGGACCGGTTCCCCTTCGCCAGCGTCTTGTTCCCCCTGAACTGGATGGAGTACGTCAACGCCCGCTTCGGCCCACAGGTGGTCGAACGGGCCGCAGCCCTGGGCATGGGCCGGCTGGCACTCAAAGCGATGGCCCGTCAGAAATGGCCGGAAGGATCTGATCGGACGGCCTGGCCCCATTGCTGGTATGAGCCCTGCACCGATCCGGAAGAGAACGCCCTGGCGCTCCGCTTCACCCTCAGCCAGCCGATCACCGCCGCCATCCCGCCCGGCGATGTGCGCCTCTTCCGTCGCGCGCTGGACGTGGCCGACCAATTCACTCCCCTCACCCCAGCGGAGGTAGAAGAACTCCGGCGCCGGGCCAACGGGCTGGAGCCGTTCTTCCGCCTGGCGGCGTAGCACCTGCGCCGGCGCGTCAGGGTGTCGGCGCATCCGCCCCGGAGAGCAGACGCCGAAGCCGTGCCTCCGCTCGCTGCCGGCGCTTGGTCGCCGCCGCCCGGTTGATTCCGAGCGCAACGGCGGCTTCAGCGTCGGTCAACTCCCGGCCGTAACACAACAAGAGGATCTCGTGATCGGCCGTCGCCGAACGCCCCAGGGCGTGCGGCAGGCGTTCGTCCTCTACCTGTACGCAGAGGTCGCTCTGGGGGTCAAAATTGCACTTCACATCTGGCGCCGGCAGGTTCTCCGGCGGCTCACACGCGGTCCCTTCTGGAGACATCGGCTGCTGAGCCCGGACACGGCACAGGTACCGGATGATTGCTCTTCTCATTGCACACCGCCTGTACCCGGGCGGATTTGCTATCCCCCCACCGGCGATCCGCTCGGCAGCCCGCCAGGCAGCAAGCCGCGCCTCTACGAGACAGTCATCCACCAGGTCGAGGCACGCCCGATGCATCATCCGCCGTGCCAGGCGGCCCACGTACGCCTGCTCATCTGCAGATAGCTCCCAGTGATCCAAAGGCGATGGCATTACCGTAACCTCACTCCGGGCCGCCGCGGTCTTACCGGTCCGACAGCCCTGCACACTGCCTACTTCCCCGGTTGTTCCGGTGGGAGGGTCGCCGGCCAGGGAGGCGAGACGGTCACACCGGGCCTGTGGATGGCATCCGGCAACACTTGCACGCCGGATGTCATCCACGGGCGCGTGCAGTCCTGCTCAGCGGGCTCCTCCCAGCGGGGGCACCGGCTTTCCGTATTGCGAGTTCTCGCCAAGACTCCGAAGCTCCTCCGGTGTGGGAGGGGAAACGTCTACCTCCCCTCCCCAGGCCAGGACTGTCCGCGGGCTGCGAATCCGGATCCAGCCCCGACGAAAGTCCCAGTCCAGATCGAACTCCTGCGCGATGTGATCCAAAACCTGCCAGATTGGAACCTGGCGCGGCATTTTCTCCGGACGTCTCCCCCAGCATGGCCGGGCGATCATCATCGGTGAGGCGCCCCGCTTTCGGAAACACGGATCGTATCCACCGAGCAGTGGAAGTTGACTGCGAGAGGACACTTCCAGCAGTGCCCGTTCGATATTCCACCCGGGTGAATCTTCGATTGCGATCAGTCGTTGGAGAGCGGGTATGGTCGCGCGGTTCGCCGGGCCCCGTACTCGTGCCCGGTCTTCGGCACTCCGGTCACCATGGTATGTGTACCCCCCGTCTTGATCGTGGCGAACCGGAGGCCGCAGCATGTCCAACAAAGTGAGTCCGCCCCCGGAATCACCGAACATCAACGTCTCTCTCAGACGTGGCCGATCCAGCGGACCGGTCGGCATGATGGCAACGCGAACACTCTCGTAGTCTCGCGAGCCGTGCCATTGCACCCCGCTACTAGTACGGCCGTGGTTAAACACCTCAGCGCGGACCAGTGATTGACCTGTCGAGCTGATCTGGCCGAAGGGTACTTCCACGGGCCGTCCGTGAAGCGCCATCTTCTGCTGCCGAGGAGGCAGTGCGCGAAAGATCTGCAGGTACTTTCTCAGGCCCTTCTTGGTGTTACGAGTCGCCCGATCGTCCTCATCCCTGATCGAAGCAGTCCAGGCTTCAAAGCGCGCCAGATTCTCCGCCCGCTCTCGATACCGTTTCTGCTGTATCGTGCGTGCGGCTCGCTCCCGTGCTTCGTAACTGGCTATGTCCTCCTCCAGGACCAGACTCTCGCCCATCCGGTACCACACGCTCTTCCCCGGTAGACCCGGAATGTCGGCAGCGACCTCTCGCCGAATCTCGTCCAGGGAACGCCCCTGCACGTACAGGAACACCCGGTGGCCCGAAACGCGGGGCCCGGTGCGCAGCCGCGCACCGGACAATGAGGCAAGCTGGCTCACTGCTTCGCTCAACGTGCCGCCCGCGATCGTACAACTGATGTCCTCGGTATTCGGATCCGCACCTCCCGTTGATGTTGCTCCGATCGCAAGGCAACACGCAATGATGACCGTCGTCCGCATGGTTCCTCCAGTCGGAGCGTGTCTCTCGTATTAGAGAGTGACTCTCGCGGTGTGATTTGTCTCCTGCTCGTCTTCGTCGCAGAAGATCTGCTTGTACTCCCAGATGGGAGTAGCAGGTCCATCGAACATGCTCCAGCTATTATAGTCGTGTTCGAACTTCCAGGTAGTGTCGTTGGCAGGGTGATAGCAACTCAGGACGATGGGCGGGTCGGTCTGATTGGCGCCGTCCCGGAGGATTTTCCTGTGGTGCTGTGGTGGTAGTGGAGATAGTAACCGGACGAGCTCGTTATCCGGCATTTGGCCGTTACTTTGGGGTTCGGGTTACCATTACACTCGCTGCTGCCACAGTTGGAATTGTTATGGGTGGTAATATTGAGCACCAGGCCCCCCCGTCCAAAGTAGAGGAGCTGTGTCCCCCGAACTCGATCTGACGGCTGGCGACGGGAAACTCTGCCGTCTGACTCAAGTGTGCAACAGAGGCCTATCCCGCCACGGTAAAGGCCAGCAGGAGGGTCGTGCCCTCCCGTACGATACCGACGTGCCGTGGTGGCGTGTGGTGAACCGGCTGGGGGAGATTTCGCTGCGCGCCGGCGACGGGCCGACCCTGCCGGAGGCGCGCCTGCGGATGGAGCAAGTGGCGTTCGACCCGCGCGGCCGGGTGGATCTCGATCGCTTCCGCTGGGAAGAATGCCCCGACTGAGTGCAGGCGCAGTCACAGAGCAGGGAAACCCAACGTTCTCGCAGAGGAACCGGCGCACCCGGGGACGAATTCCTCGCTGGTACGTCCGCCCGGACGTCCCGCCGGCCCGCCCGGACCCCTGTAAACCGGCGTGGACGCGGGCCGTCTGTGCCCCACGAGGAACGCAATGTCCCAACCAGCCTCCGCCCGCCCGACGCTGACTCCGGTTCAGTGGCTCATCTGTTCCGTGGCCGCGCTCGGCTTCCTCTTCGACACCTACGAACTGCTCATGCTGCCGCTGGTCGGCCCCCCTGCCATTGAGCAGATGGGAGGCTTCCGCCGCGGCTCGCCGGAGTTCCTGAACTGGGTGGGACTCCTCTTCTATGTCCCTGCGGTCTTCGGAGGGATTTTCGGGCTGCTCGGGGGTTACCTGACGGACCGCTTCGGGCGCCAGCGGGTGCTGGTCTGGAGCATCCTCATCTACGCCTTCTCGGCGCTGGGGGCCGGCCTCTTTGCCACATCCCTCCCGGTGCTGCTGGTGCTGCGCACCACCACGTTCATCGGTGTCTGCGTGGAGTTCGTGGCGGCAGTGGCCTGGCTGGCGGAACTGTTCGACGATCCGAAGCAGCGGGAGATCGTGTTGGGTTGGACCCAGGCGTTCGGTTCACTCGGAGGCCTACTGGTCAGCCACTTCTTCACCACGGTCGCCGAAAATGCAAACAGCCTGCCGGCCATTCAGGGCGGGCACGAGGCATGGCGCTACACCCTGGTGTCCGGCGTCATCCCGGCCGTGCCGCTCATCATCATCCGCGCGATCGGCGTTCTGCCTGAATCGGCAGCCTGGGCCGCAAAGAAAGCCGCCGGCACGCTGCGCCGCCCGAGCCTCGGAGAATTGTTCACCCCGCAGTACATGCGGACGACGGTAGTCTGTACCGTGATGATGGCCTGCGTCTTCGGTGTGGCATTCGGCTCCATCCAGCAGATTTCCCAGATCGTCCCGGGCTTCAAGGAAGTCGCCGGCCTGCCGCGACCCCGGCAGCAGCCAATCATCGGCGACGTACAGCGCTTGCAGGAGATGGGGGGCCTGGTCGGCCGGATCCTGCTCGCGATCCTGGCGGTCTATGTCGCGCGGCGGCGCACCCTGCTCTGGATATTCCAGATCCCGAGCCTGGTGCTCATTCCGGTCATCTTCGGGGTCCTCGCTCGGGGCGACCTGGAGACATTCAAGTGGGGAGTATTCCTGGCCGGCCTGCTCACCGTGTCGCAGATCAGCTTCTGTGGCAACTACCTGCCGCGGGTCTACCCCGTCCACTTGCGGGGCACGGGCGAGAGCTTTGCCGCCAACATCGGCGGGCGCCTGGTCGGCACAATGGGAGCGCTGGTCACCACGCAGATTGCGAAGGGAATGGGGGAGGGAATGGGGGAGGTAGCGCCGCCGGTGGTCGCCGGCCACGTCGCGCAGGCAGCGGCATTCGTAGGCGCGGCCTGCTGCATCATCGGCTTCACCGCGAGCTTCTTCCTCCCGGAACCGGGCGCCGAAGAACTTCCGGACTGATCCACACTCCGTCACGCGGTTCCCGCCCCGACTTCGGGAACCGCGTCTGTTTCGATTGCACGCCGCCTGGCCCAAAAAACACACAATGCCATGAAGCGTTCGCCCGGGAAAACTCTCGCAACCACCTCGGGTATCATGTGTCTGCTATTGCGTGAAGTGGGATCCGTGCTCGCTTCACGCTCTCTTTCCCCTGACGGGCACTTACCCCGGAAACCTGGACTCATATGCTGACGATCTACGGCGGGAGACAGCAGTTCTGCGACGGGCTGTCGCGCCGCGCATTTCTGAAGATCGGCGCCTTCTCGATGGCGGGCGCGACAGGGCTCACCCTCGCGGATCTACACCGTGTCGAGGCGGCCACGGGCAAGAAGTCGCACAAGGCACTGATCAACATCTTCCTGGCCGGCGGCGCGCCGCACCAGGATATGTGGGACCTGAAAATGGACGCGCCGGCGGAGATCCGCGGCGAGTTCAAGCCGATCCCCACCAAACTGGCCGGCGTGCAGATTGGTGAGTGCTTCCCCCGCGTTGCCGGGATCATGGACCGCCTCACCATCATTCGCTCGCTCGTCGGGAATGCAGGGGACCACGATGCCTACCAGTGCATGACCGGCTGGCGGCGGAACGCGTTGGCTGCTTCCGGCGGCTACCCCAGCATCGGATCGGTGGTCTGGAAGCTCCAGGGACACACGGACCGCAGCGTGCCGCCCGCCATCGGGCTGGCGGCTCCCACCATCGAGCGCCGGTGGTCCGATTCCGGCGCCCCCGGTTTCCTGGGTGCGGCGTACGGCCCGTTCAAGCCGTTTATGACCGGCGAGGGCCGTGAAGCCTCGCAGAAGATCGTCGGCACCTACGAGAACGGCCCCGGGCTCAAGCTGCAGGGCATCTCGATGGACCGTCTGGCCGATCGCCGCCGCCTCCTCAGCACCTTCGGGCAGATGCGCCGCGATCTGGACGAGAACAGTGATGTGCAGGCGCTGGACTCCAGCTTCCAGAGCGCCTTCGACCTGCTCACTTCCACCCGCATTGCCGATGCGCTGGATCTTAGCAAAGAGGATCCGAAGCTTGTGGCGCGCTACGGGGACGGGAAGCCCTACAAATACCAGTACGACGGCCCGCCCACCTGCAACGATCACTTCCTGATGGCCCGGCGCCTGGTGGAAGCCGGCTGCCGGGTGGTGTCGCTCTCCTTCGGGCGCTGGGATAGCCACGGCCAGAATTTCGACCTGGTTCGCCACCACGGCCCGCGCCTCGATCAGGCCCTGACCGCTCTGGTGACGGACCTGGAAGAGCGCGGCCTGATTGACGACGTGACCGTCGTTGTGTGGGGCGAATTCGGCCGCACTCCGATCATTAACAAGGATGCCGGGCGCGACCACTGGCCGCAGGTGAACAGCGCCGTGCTGGCCGGCGGCGGGATGAAGCATGGACAGGTGATCGGCTCCACCACGCCGGATGGCGGCTATGCCCACGATCGCCCGGTCGAGTTCCAGCACGTGGTGGCGACCCTCTACCACAACCTCGGAATTGACCCGTCCACCACCATGCTCCAGGATCGCTCCGGGCGGCCGCAGTGGCTGCTCGAAAAGCAGGAAACGATCCCGGAACTCGTCGGGTAGAGACCCCCGGATCCTCTGCCCAGGCCGCTGCGGCGCAGCGTACGCCACGAGGGGTCTCGAAGGAAACATGCCTTCGAGACCCCTTAAGGATCACCGAGGAAACAACTTCCCGATTTGGCGGTTCAGTGTGGGCCCCCTGAAATCAGGAAGTTATTGAGTTGACGATCCTAAGGAACCCGGCGGAATCAATCATCGCAACCGGCCGAGATTACCCCGGGATCAGCCCCCATCAGACCCCCGCCCGGGACCCGAGCCACGCCGGGTGCCCCTGGGCGTTGCAAGTGGACCCACCTCCCGCCCACGCACCCCGTGCCCGAGCCACGCCGGGGACTTGCCGCGAGAGACGCGCGCAAACGGAGTTGCGCGACTCCATATAGGTCATCCATCGCCTGCGGTGCGTGCCCGATGCCGTACCCGAGCCACGCGCGTGAGCAAGGGACCCCTCCCGCCCACGCACCCGTTCCCGATCCCCGCGCAGGCGGGACGATGAATTCTGCCTGGTTCCCTTATTGCGTTCCGCACCACCGGGCACGCCCCCACATGCACTAACTTTGATTGGCAAAGCCGACCAGCCGAGCATTGGGGCGCCCTGGATGCCGCCGGTTGGCGTCGTCTATTCGGGTAAGGGAAGCTCGCAGAAAAAACTATCCCACCTATCGGAGCGCCACGGATGGATGCGCCCACAACATCCGGCTTTTGGCCGTACCTGCCGGGATAGTTCACTCTGCCGGGTTCCTTAAGTCCTCGCGCAACAGGGGCCTGACGGGTGCAAAGG
>SYMT01000416.1 GCA_005805375.1 Actinomycetota bacterium | reverse complement strand
TACGCCCAGCTAACCGAAATCTGGGAGCGCACGCGCAAGACCATCGTCTTCGTGACCCACAATGTGCGCGAGGCGGTCTGCCTGGCGGACCGGGTGGTTTTGCTCGCCGCACGGCCGGGGCGGGTGCGACAGGAGTTCCGTATTCGCCTCGCCCGGCCGCGTCACCCGGATGATCTGGACGTGGCGCGTCTGGCGGGACAGATCTCCGATGCGATGCGCGAGGATCGCGAGCGCATCCGGGGCGAGGAATACGATGCCGACTGGCACCCCGAAGAAGAAGTGCGCCGTCGCTCGCAGGATCACGGGATGGGCGACTACATCTGACCGAGGAAAGTCGCCCGGTTTACAGCCACCACTCCAGGCGGATTTCCGGGAAGATGGAGTCGTGGGCATCCATATCGGCCAGTTCCACCTGCTGCAGCGGGGTGAGTGGACGGCCGCCGGCGAGGTGTTCGGCAATCCGCAGCGCACGGTGGAGCGCGGTGACATGACCGCTGAACCGGAAGGTGCCGTAGTCCACTGCGCCGCCGGTATGAATGACGAAGGGCCAGTCGCTGGCCTGGAGCAGGAGCAACTCTCGGCCAGCCCGCTCGAGCGCCTCCCGCACCGGCGCATCGGTGCGCCAGGGGAGCGAGTGGAGGAGCTTCAGGAACTCCCCCTCGGCCCGGTACTCCGCTTCCCAGATCCAGCGCACGCGGTCGTTCATCCATACCGAGTGGTCGCCATTCTCGCCCCAGGATCCCTCGGGCAGGCGCATCACCTTGTCGGGCGGCACATGCTGCAGCGCTTCTTCCGTGGTGGCGACGCACACTTCGGGATCGTGCTGGAGCGTGAGCAGTACGTCGCGAACGAAGCGGGGTCCCTCAAACCACCAGTGGCCGAACAGTTCGGCGTCGAATGCGGCGACAAGCAGGCCGGGGCGTCCGGTCTGGGCCCGGTACGCTCTGAGTGTCTCGCGCAGGACATCACAAAAGTGCTGCACGTGCTCGAAGAGTTTCGCCGGCACATCGTCCGGGTGATACGGCTGTTTCTCCGAGAGCGCCGTCCGGTTGTCGGTAATCTTGTGGTAACGGAGGCCGCGTTCCCCATCGCGACGGTGGAACTCCAGGTATGCTCCGGCGCCTGGATACCCCAAAGAACCGGACCAGACCTGTTCGGATACGCGCGGGTGTCGCGCGAGGGCGAACACGTGGGGTTCTTCCGGCTCGCTTGACACTCCCACCGCGGAGAGCGGCTGCCGCCACCCCCGGCGAGTGTCCCAACCGTAATCGTCTCCGGCCGCGGGCGTGAAGTATCCGTGGTCGAGCGTGCCGAGCGGGGCCCCGCGCGCGATCAGGTGCGTATCCACGAAGAAGTGGTGAATGCCCGCGGCGGCGAGGCATTGCTCCAGGCCCGGCCGGTCTCGCGCATTGTCATAGAGGACCGAAGGCACCCAATGTTCCCAGTGTGGGCGATAGGCGCACTCCGGCAGCCACATGCCGCGGGGGCGGCAGCCAAGCAATCGCTCGCTCGTGGCCAGTCCCGCCCGCATCTGCGCGTGGAGCATGACATCGTTCAACAGCAATGGCATGTACGCGTGGGTTGCATTGCTGGTCAGCAGTTCGATGTGTCCCTCGGCGCGACGGGCGGCGAACGCTCCCGGCAGGTCGCGGCCCAGTCGTTCGAAATGTTCCGTGTGGCGCTCGTACCACTCACTCCACCGGTGCGCGAGGTGGGCCTGGTGCAGGCGCCCGGCAGCTTCGAACTCGGCCGCATCGGCCCGTGCCCGCTCTTTGCGCTCAGCCAGATACTCCGGAAACCCCTCGCGGAATCGGGGATGGGCGAGTTGTTCCAGCAGCACCGGCGTCAGGCCCAGCGTGAGGGCAGGGCGGGCGCCCAGCAGCGCCACCTCTCCGATGACGTCGAGCAGCGGGAGGTACGTTTCGGCCGCCGCCTCGTACAACCAGGCTTCCCCGTGCGGGTGCGACCCGTGGTGCAGCACGTACGGCAGATGACCGTGCAGCACGAGACAGAAGTACCCGACCGGATCGCTCATTGTTCAGTCCCTTTGAGGCGATGGATTCGGGACGCGACAAGCCCGCACGCTCCGTTTCCCGGCAACGCCCGTCCTGAGGCGCTCATCACTCTTGACATGCCGCGACTACGGCATCAGCGTACTCGAGTGTGCCGGCGGTGCCGCCGAGGTCGCGGGTGGTGTGTTTTCCTTCCTCCAATACGTGATACACCCCTCGCCGGATGCGTTCGGCGGCTGTGATTTCCCCCAGGTGATCCAGCATCAGGCAGGCGGAAAGAAGCATGCCGGTGGGGTTGGCCAGCCCGCGCCCGGCGATGTCCGGCGCGCTCCCATGCACCGCCTCGAACAGGGCGCACGTCTCGCCGAGGTTGGCCCCGGGCGCCACTCCCAGCCCCCCGATCAGACCGGCGGTCAGGTCCGAGATGATATCGCCGTACAGGTTCTCGCAGAGGAGAATGTCGAACTGCTCGGGGTGCTGGACCAGGCGCATGGAAGCGGCATCTACGATCAGTTCCCCATACTGAATGTCCGGGAACCGCTCCGCCGTCTCTCGCGCACAACGGAGGAAGAGCCCATCCGTCATCTTCATGATGTTTGCCTTGTGGAGGCTGGTGATCCGTTTCCGGCCCGCCTTGCGCGCGTAGTTGAACGCGAACTCGCTGATGCGGCGACAGGCGCGCTCCGTGGAAATCTTCAGGCTCTCCACCACACCGGGCACAACCTCGTGCTCGATCCCGGAGTAGAGACCCTCGGTGTTCTCGCGGACCACCACAAGATCCACATTCTCGTACCGGGTTTTCACGCCGGGAATGCTGCGCACCGGACGCAGGCAGGCGTAGAGGTCCAATCGCTTGCGCAGTCCCACATTGGCGCTGGCGAACCCGGTGCCGATCGGAGTGGTCAGTGGGCCCTTGAGAGCCACGCCGAGTTTTCGAATCGTCTCGACCACATGATCCGGCAACTGGGTGCCGTACTGCTCGATGGTCGCCGCACCGGCTTCCAGTTCCACCCACTGAATGTCGACTCCCGCACCGTCAAGCACGCGCCGGACCCCCGCCGACACCTCCGGCCCAATGCCGTCTCCCGGAATCAAGACTACGTTGTGTGCCAAGGTTGTTCTCCGTCCCAGGCCGTCGTGCCCGGCATGATACAATCGTCCGTTCTACGGGCGCCTCCCGTCAATCAGTTCGAGCTGCGAACTGCGCCGGCGCCGCTCGCGAGGCGCCACCTCTCTGCGCCCCACCGGATGGACCCAATGTCAAAACAAATGATCCACGTCCGTACCGAGAGCCACTCTGATGTGGCCGAGTCTGCGCCCGCGAAGGCGTACCAGGCGCAACTGACCGAGCGAAAGTTCTCCGAACAACTGGTCAAGCGCCTGCGCGATCATCCCGATGGTCTCATTCTCCGCAATCTCCAGGAAGAGTGGGTGACCGGCGGCGATAGTCTCGTCTACGAACTGCGAGTGGAAGCGGAACCGTTGAGCTAGCGCCGACGCTATGCCACGGGTCCCGGGGGACGTGCCCCGGTTCACACCGCGTCACTCGTCCCCGGCGAGTGGGGCAAAGAGACTGACTCGATTTCCGTCAGGGTCTTCTACAATCGCGTAGCGCTGGCCCCAAAAGGCATCCCACGGCTCTCGATGGCTCCGGTAGCCCGCCGCCGCAATGGATGCGTGTACCGCATCCACCTCGGCAGGCGAGTCGCACCGGAACGCGAGTTCCATCCGGTGGCCGATCGGTTCCACCCACTCCTGCTCAATTTGCTTCACCATCGAGAGAGCGTTCCAGGAGATCCGATAGCCGTTCGGCGTGGTGACCTCGACGTACGGCTCCTGCTCCTGCCCCTCGGCAATCTCGAGTCCGAGGCGCCGGTAGAAACCGAGCGCCTCCCCCATGTCCGCCACTACGATCCCGATCATATCCGGTTGCATGGCCATCGTTCTCTTCACTCCCTGATCTGCACCGCGCCGGTTTCAGCCACTCCGAGGCAGCGCCACTCGGCGTCCGCGCCGGCGTCCCGCACGGCGCGCACCATCGCCTGCCCCACTTCCGCTTCAGCACGCCGTGTGAAGGCGAGCATCGTGGAGCCGCTGCCGCTGAGGCATGCCCCGAGCGCCCCTGCGTCCAGAGCGCCCGCCAGCGCTTCGTGAAACCCCGGAATGAGCCGGGCGCGATAGGGCTGGTGGATCCGGTCCTCCATCGCCGCCCGGAGCACTCCGGTTTCCCCGGTGAGCAGCCCGGCCACGAGGAGGGCCGTCCGGCCCATGTTGAAGACCGCGTCGGACCGGAGGTAGAGATTCGGGAGCGTCGTACGCGCTTCCACCGTGCTCACGGCCCGGTCGGGAATGCACACGACAACGCGCAGCCCGGCGGGAGTGGGCAGGCGGAGATGGATCAAACCTGTATCCGTCAGCGACATCACCTGAAAGCCTCCGAGCAGCGCGGGCGTGACGTTATCGGGGTGGCCTTCCATCCCCACCGCCAGCTTCAAGAGCGCCTCCGGATCCAGCGGCTCACCCAGAAGCGCATTGGCCGCCACCAACCCCCCTACGATCGCGGTAGAGCTACTGCCGAGTCCCCGGCTCACCGGGATCGCGTTGCAGAGGCGCAACTCCAGCGCGGGCACTGCGGCCCCCACAGTCTCGTACAGATGCCTGATCGCCTTCCAGGCCAGATTGTCCGCGCCGCGTTCCAGGATCGCAGCGCCTTCGCCTTCGACCAGTACCTCAACGTGTCCGGGGGGCGCGCCGGGGAGCGTCCGGATTTCCAACTCGTTGTGCAGGTCCAGGGCGAGACCCAACACGTCAAACCCGGGTCCCAAATTGGTGGCACTGGCGGGGACGCGCACCCGCACCGTTCGACTGTTCGCTTCGCTCATCATTTTCTCGCCGCACTCACATTGTCGTATCGCCGGAAGCCGGTATGGGACCAGCCCCAGCCCGTCTCATCGGCAGTACGGCGCAAAACCGGCCCCCCGCCCTTCGCGTGCTATCCGCGATCGAACGTTCGCCGGTGATGCAACCATTGTCGGATCGGCGCCGCGCCGGATCGGGCCACTATTGTAAACATCAACCCAGCGCCGCGGCTCCACCACTCGCGGAGGCCGCGAGGAGATCGAGTTCATGACCCCGGCCCATTCGGAAGTGACCGTATTCCATGTCGAGAACACTCTTGACATGGACACCGCCCCGCACATGAAAGATCGCTTCCTCAGCGTCCTGACCCGACCCGGAAACGTAGTGCTGGACCTCCGGCGCGCCACCCTGGACAGCACCGGGCTCGGGGCCGTGCTGTCGCTCCAACGACTGCTGGACGTGCGAGGACGACGCCTTCTTGTTGTGGCCGACGATCCACGATTCCTCTCTCTCCTGCAACACGCCGGAGTGGAGCATGCTCTGACTCTGTATCCGACGGCGGAACTCGCGCTGCAGTGCGCCTCACACGCCGCCGCAGCCTGAGCGGCAGGCATTCCCGTCGTCCACGAAGAACCTGAGGAGCGATGGCGGATGCCGCGCTCCTCCCCCTAACTCCAGAGTTCTACCGTCAGCCCACGCTTCAGGTCGCCCGCCTGCTGCTCGGGTGCATCCTGTGTCACGACTCCCCGGAGGGTCGCGCGGCGGGCCGGATCGTCGAGACCGAAGCCTACCTCAGTGACGATCCGGCGTGCCACGCATTCCGGGGTCGGACTTCCCGCAACGCAGTCATGTTCGGTCCGCCCGGCCGACTGTACGTCTATTTCACGTACGGCTGCCACTGGTGCGCAAATGCCGTGACCGGCGATGAGGGCCGGGGCGAGGCGGTGCTCATCCGCGCGCTCGAGCCCGTCGTCGGTCTGGAACTGCAGCGCGCGCGCCGTTCCGGCCGGAAGGACCGCGAACTCTGTGCGGGACCGGGCCGTCTGTGCGCTGCCCTGGGCGTGGGCCGTGACCAGAACGGAACGAGTCTCGCCACCGGGCCGGTGCGCATTCTGGGTGTCCCCGGCGCTGTGCCCGACGTGGTAACCACCACACGCATCGGAATCTCCCGGGCGGTGGACCAACCCTGGCGGTTTTACGAGCGGGGAAGCCCGTTCATCTCCCGCAAATGAGCGTTTCGGGCCCGATCACCGCCGGCGCCCGCGTGGGAGAGTTCACGCTCGAGCGGGAACTCGGACGGGGGACGATGGGAGTGGTCTTCGCGGCGCGGGGGCCGCGGGGCGAGCCGGTGGCACTCAAGGTGCTCGCACCCTCCCCGCTGCTTCCGTCCGACGCGGCTGCTGCACTTCACGCGCGATTCCTGCGTGAAGCGCGTGCCCTGGCCGCCGTGCGTCATCCGAACGTCGTCCGGGTGCATGCCGCCGGCGAAGATGCCGGGTTGCTCTATCTCGCGATGGATCTCCTCGAGGGAGAGACCCTGCGGCGGCGGCTCGATCGGCGCGGGGCGCTCCCCCCGCACGAGGTCATCCGGGTCGGCGTGCAGCTCTGCGCGGCTCTGGAGGCAGTCCACGCCGCGGGGATCGTACACCGGGATGTCAAGCCGGAAAACATCCTCGTCCTGGCGGACGACACGATCCGGCTCACGGACTTCGGGATCGTGTGGGTCGCCGACGAGGCAACGCTGACCCATACGGGCGGACTGCTGGGGTCCCCGGCCTACATGGCGCCGGAGCAGTTGCTGGGCCAGGGAGCGGACCGCCGGAGTGATCTGTACGCGGTCGCGGTGACTCTCTTCCAGTTGCTTGCTGCCGAACTCCCGTTCTCCGGCGAGTCGCTCCCCGAACTGGCCCACAATGTGGTCTACGCGGCGCCCGGTCCGCTGCCCGCCGCGGTGCCCGGCGCCCTGCGGCGGGCCATCCAGCGCGGGCTCGAGCGGCATCCCGCAGCGCGCTATCTCGATGCCCGCGAATTTGCCCTGGCTCTCGACGTATGCACACAGCCGGCTCCCGTCGTACCCGAGTTAGTGCTCACCGCTACGACCACCTGGGCGCCCGGCGCCTCGCCGGACGCTCCTGCTCACCCGAGTACCGCTGTGGTTCCCTCGTGTGGCCGCCACCCGCACCGAGCGGCCGTCGGACGCTGCGAGGCGTGCGCGCAGCCGCTCTGCGGCGGCTGCGCCCGGACTGTGCAGCCGCCCTATCTCTGTCCAATCCACCGCCCCGCCTCGGTGCTCGGCGTTCCGTTGGTGCGTATGGAGGTCGCGGCGGCAGTGGTCGTCTTCTTGCTCCTGCTCGTCTGTCTCAGCCCCTGGGGACGGGCATGGTTCCACACCGGCCCGGTGCTTCAGTGAACCAGGGAAGGAATCTTCCGACCCGCTCGCGGAATCCGGTGTTGGGACCAGCGACTCTCCGCCGGCCCCACCGGGAGCGCCCGCGTCCCGCCGTTCCGGGGAATCCACCCGGGCGGGAACGCACCTTTGACCCCCATCTACACCATCCAGGAAGGATCGACGACCCAATGAGTGACACACTGGTCCCCGGCATGCTCCGCCACCTCGCTCTCCGTGTGAACGATCCGGCCGCCAGCCGCCGCTTCTATGAAGAGGGCCTCGGACTTCGTTTCATCGGGTACCGTCGTCCCGGTAGCCAGGCCTTCGACCTGTCCGATGGATACATGAACCTCACCATCCTCCCATACGAAGGGCCGGAGCGACCGAAGTTTCAGGAGGTTACCGAGTACGTCCACTTCGGATTCCGCGTCCCCAACGCCCGCGCCTGCTATGACCGCCTGCTCGCGATGGGCTTTGAGATGCTCCGGCTCGACGTGAAAGAGCGCCTCGAACCCGAAGCGCCGGAACCGCGTGGCTCATTCAAGGTCGCTGATCCGGACGGCAATGTGGTGGACGTCACCGGTAATGCGAAGGAGTGGCGGTGTTGATCGCGGAGCGGGGTGCACGGCGTTCCGCGCAACACCCCACACCGGTTTCGTGCGAGAATGACTCCGGTTGTCCTTCCGGCGCGCGTCACCGCAGATCCCCAGCGCGGCGCGCGCCCGTTCGAAAGGAGGCGTCATGCCCGACCGCTCCGATTCCTCTGCAGTTCCCTTTCGCGCAGCGCGCGCCCGGTCCGGATTCACACTCATCGAGCTGCTTGTCGTCATCGCGATAATCGCTATACTCGCTGCAATCCTCTTTCCCGTCTTCGCACAGGCACGCGAGAAGGGACGCCAGGCGAGCTGCTCGAGCAACCTCCGGCAGATCGGAATGGCAATCCTGCAGTACGTGCAGGACTACGACGAACGGTATCCGATGGCGTTCTACGGCTTCTCCGCAAGCCAGAACACCCTCGCGTGGCCGGAACTCGCGCAGCCGTACCTGAAGAACACGGGAGTGCTGGTCTGCCCCAGTTTTGCCCAGGCGAACGGCGCCCCGCCCGGCACCCGGTTTCCCGTCACGTACGGCTACAACTACTACATTGGGGGGAACAACAACCCCAACGGCGGCGTACTGAACAAGTCGCTTCCGGAACTGGTCAAGCCGACCGATACGGTGATGGCCGTGGACTCCGGGACGTTCGCCCAGCTCGGTGTCGCGCCCGAACGGTGGACGCCGCGCCTGAACCCCGCGCGCCGGTACACCGCCTGGCTGCTGGCTCACGCCGGAAGCACGCTCATGACGGCAACCAACAACGACTACGGCGCACCCCATGCGCGGCACTCGGAAACCACCAACGTTCTTTGGGCCGACGGGCACGTCAAGGCGAGTCGGATTGATAGGATTTACACCTTGCCGGGACGCGAGGTGCCGAACCGCCCGGCAAACGCCGGGACAGCGAACTGGAGCCCGTGTCTGGATCCGTCCTACGGCTGCTTCTAACTGTTGCACTTCCCGGACGCGCCTACGGCGTGTGGCGCTCAATCAGGCGCAGCACCTGATTGCCGCGCTGCGCGCCGTAGCTTTCCACATTTCCGTTGGGCCAGCGTACCTCCACCTCATCGGCGCCCGGCGCCGCACCGAGGCCGAATGTGAGGATTATCTCACTCTGTGAGAGATAGCTGGAGCCGCTCCGGACCATGCGGGTCTGCACTCGCTCGCCGGTGCGCACGCGAACGGCCGCGCCGATCGCGCTTCGATTGCTGCGCCTGCCCTCCAACAACAGCCGCAGCCAGTGATTCTGCGGCCCCCCGCGCTGTAAGAGTACCGCCGCCGGACCCCCGTTGGTGGTGACAACCACGTCAAGATCGCCGTCGCCATCCAGATCGGCGTACGCCGCACCCCGGGCCACACGCGGAGTCGCCAACGCGCCCGCGGTGCGACTGGTGTCTTCGAACACCCCACCCGTCGCGCAGTGGAACAGCAGGGCGGGCTGGGCGTACGTGACTTCGGTGCTGCGGTGCTGGATGTCACGCTGGATGTGCCCGTTTGCGACCAGGATCTCCTGGCAGCCATCCAGATCAGCATCGAAGAAGAAGGCGCCGAAACCCAGGTAGCGCTGGCTGGGAATGCCGACCCCGGCGCGCGCAGCCACATCCTGGAACAGCCCGGAGCCGTCCCGCTGATACAGGCTGAGCTGCTCCCCGGAAAAATTGGTGATGAGGATCGAATCCTGACCGGAATTGGCGAAGTCGGACACGTCTATACCCATCCCCGCCTTGGCGCGCCCCCCCTCCGCCACGGCCACACCTGCCTGCACCGCCACCTCCTTGAACGTGCCGTTGCCCTGGTTGTGAAACAGGAAGTTGGGCACGGTATCGTTACTGACGGCCAGGTCAATCCAGCCGTCACGGTCGAAATCGCAGAGCGCGACGCCCAGCGCTTTGGCGTTCGGGACCGCCACGCCCGCCGCCGCGGACACCTCGACAAAACGGCCGGCCTGCTGGCGGAAGAGGCGGCACTGTCCACCGGTATATTCGTCCGGCCGGGCATAGGTCTTGTGCGTGCCGTCGAGCGTCGCGAACAGGTCCCCTGACGGCGTCCAGTTCACGTAGGAGCACAGGAACAGATCCAGCAGGCCGTCGCGGTCGTAGTCCAGCCACGCGGCACTGGTGGGCCATCCCGCCGTCCGCAGATTCCACCGGGCGGTGACATCCTCGAAATACAGCCCGCCGCGGTTGCGCAGTAGCCGGGAGCCGTTGAGGGCAGTGACAACGAGATCCTGAAAGCCATCGTTGTCGTAGTCCGCCACAGCAGCGCCCATGCCGATCAGCCCCGCAGGAAGGCGAAACTGCCGGGTCGAGTCGGTAAAACGCCCGTCCGGAAGTTGTAGGAAGAGGCGAGACTGCCCGGGGGGCCCCGGATCGCCAGGCCAGGGGGTACCGTCCACGAACAACAGGTCCGGCCGGCCGTCCGCATTGGCGTCCAGCACCGCGCAGCCCGACCCCATTGTTTCGGGCATCCACTTGCGGCCCGCCGCACCATTTTGATGCCGAAAGCGCACGCTCAGCCGCTCGGCAGCGTCCTCGAACCGAATCGCGGGAGACGCCGGCTCCGGTGTTCTTACCCGGGGATCGGGTCCCCCACACCCAACCATCCCCGCGGCTCCTGCTGCCAGCGCGCCGACGCCAAACGCAATTCGGGCAGCCCGGAGTCGTGCGAATCGTGGCGTGAAAAGGAAGACAGCACGACGAAAGCCGCCAACGGGCCCACTCTCAAGGCACCGCGCTACATGTGCCGGGACCTTACGCAGGCCGGACAGCGGCCTCCATCGCTTCACACTTCGCAGATGGTGCATCGGACCGTCACGCACAGGACCGGCCCTCCATTTCACCATTCGCCGCCGGGACCGCATCCGCCATCCTGCGGGCACGTGGCGCGCGGTTGGAGGTAGTGTAGCCACCTTGCTGCGCCCAGGGGGCACGCGGCGTGGCTCTGCTGAGGTGGCGCAGCACGCCACATGACGGTCCGCTCATGGAGGCGGGGCGGTGGGTCGTGCTGCGTGGGGAGCGCGACGGCTGAGGCCGGCGGCGCGTGCCAGCACGCGGGCGAGTACCGGCGGAGCGAACAGCGCTTCCGGGCCCCGAACCAGGTTCAGAACCTCCACGAAGGCATCGAACGCGGTGCGGTCCGTTTCTGCGAGCGCAAAGATGTGGGCAGCGTACCACTGCAGTACAGGCGCAAGCCGCGGCCGATCACCTTCGATCCGGGGGTCGCGGGACGCCTCACTGGTCGCAAATTGCCAGGGGCCGCCAATGACGCGGGAGATCGCGCGATAGTAGCGACGGGGGAGGCCCGTCAGAGCCCAATCCGCTCCCGCTGCCCGATCGCGCAGCAACCGGCCCAGGGTCTGCGCCTCCCAGGCCGCCACGGTCATGCCCTGTCCGAAGACCGGGTCAAGGCGGCACACGGTGTCCCCAATCGCCAGAAAGCCTTCGGGGAGGCGAGAGAGGCGTTCGTAGTGACGCCGGGTCGTGCGGGCGATGCCATAGCTCACCGGCTCGCCCAGGGGTTCGGCAGTGCGGAGCGCGTCGTAGACGTCGGGGCGGGCGAGGTCCTGCGCGAACTGAAGGAATCCCACTTCGTCGGTCGGAGGCACAGCCCCGGCGTAGCCGGCCAGTGTGACGAGCCAGCACCCGTTTTCGACAGAGAAGACGTACCCGGCCCGACCCAGCCGGTCGGGGCGCGGGTAGACGAGGAGGACACGCCAGTCGGGCGCGCCGGTGACGGGCGCACGGTAGAGCCGGCTGGTGTAGGTGAGTCCGATCCGGAGCGCCGACTCGGGCGGAGCGGGAAAGCCGTACTCGCTCAGCCAGGCCGGCGCGCGGGTTCCCTGGCCGGACGCATCCATGACGAGGTCGGCGCTGTAGTGCTCCTCAGCGCCGGGGAGACCCGCACTCCGGACCCGGACTCCGACTACCCGCGCGCCTTCCGCGTCCATGTCCAATCCCGTGACCGCGGTTCCGCCGCGGAAGGTAATCCGGGGGTGGGTGACCACACGGCGAAAGATCAGCCATTCCAGAAAGGGGCGCGTCTGAAAGAGGGTGCGAAAACGACTGCGGTAGCGGATTTTCCAGTGCCCGTAGTGGTACCAGCAGACGGCCGCCGAGGGATCAATCCGATAGGCGCCGCCCGCCACCAGTTCCTGGGTGAGGCCGGGAAAGAGCTCTTCGAGGATGAGTTCGCCCCGCTTCAAGAGCACGTGGGCGTGGTGGCTCTGCGGGGTGCCGCGACGGGGAGCCGGCCCGGTGGGGGCCGGGTCTCGCTCCACGATCGTGACATCCTGGAAGTGGTCCGCCAGCACCCGCGCTGCGACGAGCCCGGCCATGCTGCCGCCGATGACCACGGCCTGCCGCCGGTGTGGACTCCTCGCACCTGGGTGAGTATCGTTCATTGTGCGCGCCGCTCCTCCACGGATGTTGCCCGCCGGCCGTCCACGCTACAGCAGGCTGCGGCCGGCGCCAGTCCCGGCAAACAGGTGCTCGATGCTCCGAATGAGGCCGACAGAAGGGAGGTGCGCCGGGAACCGAGAGTCGCGCTGCCGTCGCTGTCCGGGTTGACTGCCGCTGCCACGCGCCAACGGGACCTGAACTACGCCCTCCAAAAACCAGACGAGCGCTCGCGGTTGGGCGCCCGGGCGGATGATGACCTTTCCTGGCGCCTCCGAAAGCGTCGCGGCGTCAGGGCCGCAGTGCTCCGGGTCTGACTCGGTGAAGCGGGAGAGGGGCCGGAGATTCATACTTCCATGTTGGCCACGTGGCCGGAGTGCCCTCCCACCCCTGATCGCACCAAATCTGCGTGAAAGGGGAAATCGGGGCCGAGGAGGGACCCCCAGCGCAATCGGGACGAAGCGCGTAGTCGGGTGTGCGGTGTCCGGTGTGGGGTGTGCGGTGTCGGGTGTCGGGGCGACGGCGCGGAATCGCGCCGGGTCCCGGTTCGCCGCGCATGGCAGTTGCGATCCGGCCGCACCTCCGGGGAGGAAATCAGACGCAGGAGGCAAGAAAGTAGGGGAGCCGGGTTCCCGTTGCCCCGCCTGCCTCCGATCGCCCGCGTCCGCAAGCCTTCCTCCTTCCGATGCCCATCCCTCTGGCCGAGAGCTATCGCCACTGCACGCAAGTGGCCCGCACCGAGGCGCGGAACTTCTACTACTCGTTCCTCTGCCTGCCGGCGGAAAAGCGCGCGTCCATGTGCGCCATCTATGCGTTCATGCGCCACTCGGACGACATCTCGGACGATGGGCAGGGCGATCCCGCCGCCCGGATGGCAGCCTGGCGTGCCGCGCTGGACCGGACGTTCGGCGGCGACTATGGGGAGAGCGCGCTCCTCCCGGCGTTTCACGACGCCGTGCGCCGGCATTCCATCCCGCGCCAGTACTTCGACGACCTCATCCGCGGCGCGGAGATGGATCTTACCCCGCGGGTGTACGAGACGTTCGAGGAAACGTACGATTACTGCTACCACGTGGCCTCGGTCGTGGGACTGGTTTGCATCCACGTGTTCGGCTTCCGGGATCCGGACGCCCTGCGGCTCGCCGAATACAACGGGGTGGCGTTTCAGCTCACCAACATCCTGCGGGACCTGCGCGAGGACGCCGACCGGGGCCGCATCTATCTGCCTCGCGAGGATCTCCAACGCTTCGGCTACTCGCCCGAGGAACTGGCTCGAGGACTCGATAACCCGGCGTTCCGGGCCCTCATGCGCTTCGAGGTGGAGCGCGCGCAGAAGTACTATGATCAGGCTGCGCCGCTGCTTGCGATGGTGGGTGCCGACTCCCGTCCCTGCCTGTGGGCCAT
>SYMT01000415.1 GCA_005805375.1 Actinomycetota bacterium | reverse complement strand
CGTGCGGCTCCTCGCACCCGAGATGGCCGCCCTGGAAACGCAGATCGAGCGTCTCCCGGCACTGGGGAAGTGGTTCGTGACCATCCCGGGAGTGGTCCCCGCCTGACGGGAGGATTAATTCTGCGCGGTTCCCTAAGTGGTCCCACCTGACAGGCGCGCCCCCGAAAGCCGAGTCATCGCCCGGTCCCACTTCAAACTTGAGCATGCCGAGCGCGGTCACGTTGCCGGGAGGGCGGGACGTTCCTGGTGGACGGAAGCCTGGGGACGGACGAGATCAAGTCCCACTTTGCCCTGCGTGCCCTTCCCGCTGCGGAGGACGGCGACTACACCACACTGGGTGGAATGCTGGCGACCTGCCTGGGCCGCATCCCCGCGCCCGCATCCCCTCGCCGGCACGCGACCCCGCGATTCCGTGGAATGCTGGCGACCTGCCTGGGCCGCATCCCCGCCGAGGGGGATGCGGTGGAGTGGGAGGGCGTCCGGTTCGAGGTGCTGGATATGGATGGCTTGCGGGTGGACAAGATTCTGGTGCGCCCCGCCGGTCCCCAGGAATAACTGCTTACCCCCTCGGTGGCAACGGGCCTGTCCCCGACCCGGGCCGGAGTTTCAGCGTGGAACGTTCTTGGAACGGTGGTTCCGGCATCCTATCCTCGTCGCTTCGGGTAGGGGCACTCCCCTACCCATTTCCCCCACGCCGCACGTGGAGGAGGGACCGGGATGGGTAATCACCGATTGCTCCGCACACTGGGGAAGCTCCGCCGGCTGACGCCGCTGGGACTTCCCCTCGCCGCTCTGGGCGCCGTGCTGCTGGCCGGGGGCGCCGGCGGCGCCCGCGTCAGCGCCGCCGCACCGCCGCCGGCAGTCTCCCTGGCACAACTGCCGTTCCGTTTCGTCGAGAACCAGGGTCAGGCGCCCTCGCACGTACGGGCCTACTCGCTCAACTCCCGGCACGGGATCTTCTTCGAAGAGAGCGCCGTCACGTTCGCTGTCCAGCTCCCCGCCGCCGGGGAACAGAAGCCCACTCGGAAACGCGGACGCCTCGCCGGAGGGCCCGCAGACCTGAACTTCCCGGAAACCTCGACGTTGCCTCCCGCACGCCAGCACCAGGTGCGCGTGACCTTTCCCGGCGCGCGTCCCGGCGTGGCTCCCGTGCTGGAGGACCCGACCCCCACCACCGTCGGCTACTTCCACGGCGCCCCGGATGAGTGGCAGACCAATCTGCCGCTGCACCGGCGGGTGGTCTACCGGGACCTCTGGCCCGGCATCGACCTCGTCTTTCGCGCGGACGGGGAGCGCCTGAAGCAGGAGTTTCTGGTGCGCCCCGGCGCCGACGCCGGCCAACTGCGCCAGAGCTACACGGGCGCCACCGGGCTCCGCCTGACGGACAACGGGGACCTGGAGATCCTGACGGGAGAGGGCCGGTTGCTGGATGAGCGACCCTACTCCTATCAGGAGATCGAGGGGCGACGGCTGGCGGTAGCCAGCGAGTTCGTGATTGAGCGGCACGGGGGCAGCGCCCCGGTGGCGCGCCTGGCGGTCGGTGACTACGACCGGGACCGCCACTTGGTGGTGGACCCGGCCTTCTTCGTCTACTGCGGTTTCCTCGGAGGGAGCGCCTCCGAGGACGGGCACGACATCACGGTGGCGGTCGAGAACGGCGTGCCCTTCGTCTACATCGTCGGGGAGACCCGTTCGACGGAGGCCACGTTCCCGATCAAGAACCCGGGCGGGCTGGGAGACAAACACCAGACACCTACCCAACCGGACATCTTTGTGGCCAAGCTGGTCGCCAACCCGACAGACCCGGTGGTCGAGAACAACCTCGTCTTCTGTGGCTTTCTCGGCGGCACCTCCGCCGACGTCGCCAACGGGGTAGCGGTGGATGCCGAGAACACCATCCACATCACGGGCTTCACGACTTCGACGGAAAACACTCGGTTTCCGCTCCGGGGCAACCTGGACCGCACCCACAACGGCGTGGCGGACGTGTTTCTCATTCAGCTCGCCCAGGCGGCGGGGAACGTGTCGCTCGTCAATAGCGGGTACATCGGCGGAGACCGGAACGACATGGCGCAAGCGATTGCGCTGGACCCCGCCGGGAATGCGTACCTGGTCGGGCAGACGCTCTCGGCCAACTTCCCGGTACAGGGGGGGCCGGAACTGACGCGCGAGGGTTTCTCCGACGCCTTTGTGGTGAAAGTGGACAAGCGTCTCTCCTCGATCACCTATGCCGGGTACCTGGGCGGGCGTGAGAACGAAGTTGCGCTGGATGTGGCTGTTGATGCGGGAGGTCACGCCTATGTGTGCGGCCAGGAATTTGACGACCCCGGCCAAGTGGGTGGGTTTCCCGTCACGGTCGGGCCTTCTCTGGTCCCGCGAAGCGGCCGTGCCGACGGGTTCGTCGCGAAAGTCAGTCCCGGCGGCGATCGCCTGGTGTACTGCGGGTACCTCTCCCCGAGCACCCAGGTGAACACTGCCACAGGAATTGCCGTGGACCGCGACGGGCACGCCTATGTCACCGGTGGCGCGACGGGGCACGAGACCCTCGGGCCGCCCTCCCCACTCCGGGTGGGTCCCCGCCTGGACATCACCAGCGGTGTACCCGGCTTTCTCGCCAAGGTAAACCCGGCGGGCACCGGCTTCGTTTACTTCGGCCTCCTCCACGACTCCGGACAAGGCCAGGATGTGGCCGTGGATGACGCAGGCCGGGCGTACGTCGTCGGGGGCACCGGCAGTTTTCTGCCCGAGGTCGGCGGGCCCGATCTGTCACATGGCGGAGGCCCCGACAGCACGCTCGACAACATCCCCGGGAGCGAGGCGTTCATCGCTACAGTCATCCCCAACCCTGCCCACCCCCGCCTGGAGCAGAACATCGTGTACGCCTCCTACCTGGGGGGGGCGGAGGATGAAGCGGCCCGTGGGGTGGCGCTGGACCGTAACGGGAACGCGTACATCGTAGGGGTCACGAAGTCCACGCAGGCCACCATGACGATCGTGGGTGGACCGGATCGCACCCACAACGGCGATCAGGATGTCTTCGTGGCGAAGATCGCCCAGAGCAGTCCGACTGCGGCGGAAGTCCGGCAACTTACCGCCCATCCCACCCGCGAAGGGACGCTGCTGCACTGGCGCACCAGTGGCGAACTCGATCACCTCGGCACGCATCTCTGGGCCGAGCGCTCCGATGGGCAGCGCCAACGGCTCACGTCCGACCTGCTGACCGGGAGCGCCCTGCTGGCGGGGCCGGGGACCCCCGTTGCGGGCGCAGGCTACACCTGGCTGGATCGGGAGCCCGCCCGCGCCTACTGGTTCGAGATGGTGGACCTGCAAGGGCGCCACGAGTTCCACGGCCCGGTCCGTCCCACGCCGGCCCCGCCCCTTCCTCCGGCGGACGCACAGGTTGCCCTGACTCTTGCCGAGTTGGGGGACAGTCGCACGGCTCCTCCCACCGGAGAGGGGCTACGCCGTTGGGCGCCCTCCAGCGCCACCGGCACGGCGGGCATCGCCGCCCTCCCGAGCCGGCCCCGCCCCGAAGCTCCTGCAGTGGGCCTCGAGGTCCGGGAGGAGGGCTGGTATCAGGTCACGCAACCCGATCTGGTGGCCGCCGGCCTCGATCCGGGCGCGGATCCGCGCTCTTTCCGCCTGGTGGCGGGCGGCCAACCGGTCGGACTCCGCGTGCTCGGCGCCGAGGACGGCCGCTTTGACCCGCAGGACCGGGTGGAGTTCTACGGCCTCGGGCTGGAGACGCCCTGGACCGGCCAGCGCACCTACTTCCTGGAGTGGGGCCGCACCGCCTCTACGGGTGGTTCGGCAACGGGGATCGGGCAGATCCCGCGCGGCAAGGACGACTTCCGTGGGACGCCGCTGGCCTCCTTCCCCGATGCAGTTGAACGGCAGGACCGCGTCCTGCACTTCCCTGCACTCAAGAATGGCGATGCCTCCAACCTGTTCGGGCCGGTGATTGGCGCGGGTTGGGAGACCGACCAGTCGCTGAACATCCCGCACCTGGCGCCGGGTCCCGGGTTGCTCGAGGTGGCCCTGCAAGGGGTGACCGATCCGCCCGGTGAGGGCGACCATCGGGTGACCGTGCGCCTCAACGGCACGCCGCTGGGGGAGGTCCGCTTTGAAGGGCGGGAACCCGGGGTGGCGGCCTTCCCGGTCGCGTCGGGCCAACTCCACAACGGGTTGAACCGGATCACGCTCGAAGCCGCGGGCGCCACGGATGTGTGCGTGGTGGACACCGTCCGCGTGCAGTTCCCCCGCCGCTTCGTGGCGGACGGCGAGCAGTTGCGGGCTGTGGTCCCCGGTGGATCCCTGTTCCGCCTGGAGGGTTTCGGGGGGGCCGGCGCCTGCGTGCTGGACTGCACCGATCCGCACCGGCCGGTGGAGGTCCAGGTGCGCACGCTGCCCGGTGGGACGGCCGTGGTGGGACGGATGCCCGGCGGGCGGGGCCGCCGTGTCCTGGTCGCCTTCGGGCCGGAGGGTGTGCGCAGCCCGGCCGGGGTGCGGCCTCGCGCCGCGACTCGCTGGAGCGCCCGGAACCAGCAGGCAGATCTGGTGATCCTCGGCCCGGCCGTCTTCCTGCCCGCGGCGGAGCCTCTGGCGGCCGCTCGGCGGGCGGAAGGACTGCGGGTGGCGCTGATCCCGGTGGAGCAACTCTACGATGAGCTCAGTTTCGGCGAGAAAAGCCCGCACGCGCTGCGCCGTTTCCTCACGGAGACCGTACGCGGTTGGACGCAGGCGCCGCGCTATGCCCTGCTGCTCGGGGATGCGAGTCTCGATCCGCGCGGCGAGTTGGGGCTGGGAGTGACCGACTTCGTCCCCACGCGGCCCCTGGCCACGCAGTTCCTGGAGGCGCCCGGGGATGTACGTCTGGGGGATCGAAACGACGACGGAGTGCCCGAGGTGAGTATCGGAAGACTGCCGGTGCGCAGCCCTGCCGAGGCCCGGGCGCTGGTAGCGAAGCTCCTGTCCCGGGCAGAGACCCAGTCCGGCGCCTGGTCCCGCAGTGCGCTCTTTGTGACGGACCAGGATGCGGGTTACTCCTTCACGGGGGCCGCCCAGCAACTGGCCGGTGCGCTCCCGCCCGGCGTGCAGGGGCGCTCCTTCCGTTTGCGGGCCCAGGGTGCCGCGCTCCGGCAGGCGCTCCAGGGCGGGTCGCTGGTGGTGGGGTATCTCGGCCACGGCTCCCAGAGTGCCTGGGGAGGCGCAGACTTCACCACGACGGATGCGCAGGGCCTGACGAACGGGAACCGCCTGCCGGTACTCCTGGCGCTGACCTGCCTGAACGGGTTCATCCATGACCCGACCCAGGAGAGCCTGGCGCAGGCCTGGGTGCGGGCGCCGCGCGGAGGGGCGGTGGCGGCCTTTGCCTCCGGCACCCTGACCTATCCCGGGGACCAGGAGCGGCTGGGGGCCGGCTTCCTGCGGGCGCTGGGGCAGGGGGCCCGCCTTGGGGACGCGGAGCGCGCGGCCCGGGCCTCGGTTACCGATCCGGATGTTCGCCGCAGCTGGATCCTGCTGGGCGACCCGAGCCAGAGGGTCCGCTGATGCGCACGACGATGAGGGAGAACGAAGGGCGAAAGCTCTCCGGGCACGCACCCTGCCGCGCCGACCAGCAGAGGCGCGGGACGCAGGGACACGACGAAAGCGAAAGGAGGAGCAGGATGCGTACGCTTCGATCCGGCCCCGGGGCAGCGCTGCTCCTGGGACTCGCCGTTGCACTGGCGGCGCTGAGCGGGGGGGAGCGCCGGATGGTCGCCCGCCGCGGTCCGATTGCCCGGCAGGCCGAGACCGGCGCCTCCGGGAGCCTCCCCTTCTGGTTCGAGCCGCTCCCAAGTGACACGAAGGGAGAGGGAAGAGGGAAGAGGGGAGCGGGGGACGACCTCGCCCAGAGTGGGGGCTTTCTGGCACGGGCGGGGGGAATGCTCGTCGAGGTTCGGCCCGGGGAGTTGACTCTTCACGCGGTGAAAGAGGGGAGTGGGAGGAGGGAAGAAGGGAGAACGGCCTCTGCCCCCCCTGCTCCGGTGCGACTGCGGATGGTGGGGGTGCGTTCCGGGCTGTGCGCCGTGGGCGAACAACTGCTGCCCGGCAAGGTGAACTACCTGATCGGCCGCGACCCGAGCCGGTGGCGGCGCAACGTGCCGCTCTACGGCCGGGTGCGGGTGCCGGACCTGTATCCCGGCATCGACCTCCTCTGCTACGGCGGAACGAAGGGCTTCGAGTACGATTTCGTGGTCCGGCCGGGAGCAGACCCGGGGCAGATCCGCCTGGTGTGTGAGGGCGCCGGGCGCCTGACCCCGTTGCCGGATGGCAGCGTGCGGATGCTCACCGCCACCGGCGAGTTTCGCCAGCACGCCCCGATCGCCTACCAGATCCGGGACGGGAAGGCGGAAGAGGCACACCGGCGTGGGTCGGAGGGCGCCGCGCCGACCGTCGCCTCGGCGCTCGTGCAGGAGGGAGACCTCCTCCGGTTCCGCCTGGCGGCGTGGGACCGCAGTCGCCCCCTGGTGATCGACCCGGTCATCACCTACTCCACGTACTTCGGCAGCCATGAGCTCCGCCGGGATCCGGCTGGGCGCGTCCCCACTGTGCTGGACACCGTACGCAGCGTCTCCACGGATGCGGCCGGCTATGCCTACATCACGGGGGTAACCGGCGTATTGGATCTGCGTTTGCAGAACCCGATCCAGCCCACCCTGCGGGGCCACACCGACACGTTCGTGGCGAAGTTGGACCCCGTGCGGGACGGGGCGGCCTCGCTGATCTACTGCACATACCTGGGCGGCAACGCCGAGGAGAACCTCCTGCCGCAGTCGGGCGCTGTTTCGTCGGATGCTGCCGGGCAAGCCGTGGTGACGGGCGCCACCCGCTCCACGGACTTTCCGGTGGTGAACCCGGCACAGGCGGTGAACGGCGCGACGGATGGCACGACGGACGATGCGTTTGTGGCACTTCTGGACCGCACCGGTTCGCGGCTCATCTACTCCACCTATCTCGGGGGGAGCGCCACGGATGTGGGTACCGGCGTGTCCCTGGATCCGAACGGGAACGCCTGCGTCACGGGGTACACCAACTCGGAGGCGGGCGGGGCGCCGCCGCAGACATCCTTCCCGCTCCGAAATGCCCTCCAGACCGACCTCAACCGGGACGGGGTGGCTGATCCCTTCGTCGGGACGGATGCGTTCGTAGCGCGCCTCTCCCCGACAGGGGGGCTGCTCTACGCCACCCTTCTGGGCGGGACGGGCACGGAGGAAGGGGCCGCCGTGGCCACCGATACCGCCGGCAATGCGTACGTGACGGGCTACACGGATGCCGCCAACCTGCCCACCACCGCGGGGGTCCTGCAGCCGAACCTCGCGGTCGGGACGAAGCCCCGCACACCGGATGCGTTCGTCGCGCGGGTGACAGGCACCGGGGAACTCTCCTACCTCACCTACCTGGGCACCGCGGACGGGGAGGTGGCGACCGGCATCGGGGTAGACGCCACCGGCGCCGCCTGTGTGAGTTTCCACCGCTTCCCGGGAGCGGACTTCAGCATGCCGCTCGGCTTCGTCGCGCGGTTGAACGCCACCGCCACTGCGTTCCACTACGCCCCCACGAGAGTCCCCGGCCTGGCCAATGATGTGGCCGTGGACGCTACCGGCCAGGCGTTCGTGGCGAGCACCGAGTTCGGGACCACCATCACGCAGGCAGTCCTCACCCGCCTGGATCCGACCGGGAGGATCGTGATCTCGTTCTCCTTCGGCGGGCGGGCCCTGGATGATGCGTTGGCCGTAGCGGTAGATACGGCCGGAAGGGCGTGGGTTGCCGGACAAACCCGTTCGGACAACTTCCCCACCGTGCGGGCGCTCAAGCCGGCATTGGAGCGGATCGTCTCCCCATCGTTCACTCAGACCGAACCGGGAGACGGCTTCGTCACCCGCATCGACGATCTGGAGTCACAACCGGTGGTCACGGTGGCCGCCACGGACCCGGCCGCGGCGGAGGTGGGTCCCGATCCGGGGGTCTTCACCTTCACCCGAGCGGGCACGACCTTTTCGGCGCTCGCCGTGAACGTGACGGTCGGCGGCACGGCCCGGGAAGGCCGCGACTTCGAGCGGCTGACGGTGCCAGTGAGCATCCCGGCGGGGCAACGAAGCGCCACCGTCACGGTGAACCCGTTGCAAGATGGCAGCGCCGACCAACCTCCCACCACGGTGGTGGTTCAGGTCGGCCCCGGCGCCGGCTACGACGTGGGGACCCCGAACACCGCGACCGTGACTATCGCGGACTTTACGAATCCGGCGCCCCCCACGAATCTCCGGGCCACGGTAGTTCCGCCCTCCGGGATTGACCTGTTGTGGGAAGACCGTTCCGGGGATGAGACGCAGTTCCTGATCGAGCGAGCCACCGGGGCGGGCGGCTTCAACGAGATCGCCCGGGTGAATGCGAACGTGACGACGTTCCAGGATCGGGGCCTCGCCGCCAGCACGGCGTTCACGTACCGGATCTTCACCGTACGGGGGGAGGCCCGTTCCACGCCATCGAACACGTTCACGGCCACCACCCCGGGCCCTCCAGGCCCGCCGCTAGTCGCACCCACCAGTGTGACCGCCCGGGCGGTGCGCCGGAGCGGGCGGACCACGGTGGAGGTGAAGTGGCGCGACTCGAACCGCACGGAGACCGGATTCCTGGTCGAGCGCAAAGTCGGGACGGGGGGGACGTTCGCGCCGGTCGGCACCACCAACGCCAATGTGCTGACGTTGGTGGACGGCGCCCCGCCGCGTGGCCCGCTGATCTACCGGGTACAGGCACTCGGCGCAGCGCCGTCGCCCTTCTCCCGGGAGGCGCGGGTCACCGTGCGCTGACTGACGGTGAGGCTGCCGTGCGTCCACGCACGGCAGTCCCCATCCGGGAGCCCGCGCATGGCCGGTTCCGGAATCCTACCGGTGCCCGCAGAGGCCCACGGCTCGAACCCGGATCAACAGGCGGCGAGGGCAGAACTTTGCCCCCTCTCCTGAAGATATCGAATCGCCTCCTGTACCAGCTCGCGCGGATCGCGTCCGGCGACCCGGCGCCGCGCTTCCTGGAGCGAGTGGGCGGGCAGCGCCTCCCGAAGCCTGGTCTCCCGGCGCACCACCAGGCTGGAGGTGGTAGTGCCCACCAGCGTGGTGAAAGATTCATACACTGCGAGCCAGTGAGCAGCCGCCCCCAGATCTCCCTCGGCCCACAGGAGTTCCAGGATCGTAAAGATCGAGTTTCGCGCTCCGGCGACGCCGCCGGTGGCCACCGTCAGCAGGAATGACTCCCGCAGGGCCGCCCAGGCCTGAGCGAAGTCTCCCTGCCGCAGACAGACAACGCAGAGGTCCCCGAGGACGCCGGCGACCGCGCCTCGATCCCCCGCACGCCGACAGAGGTCCAGTGCCTCGTCCAGAAGCGCCCGCGCGGTGTCCCAGCACTCCCGCTCCAATTCGATCCGGCCCAGCCCGACCAGAGGGAACCGCCGTTCCTCCGGGGCCACGGCCCCGGTTGCTTCCTCCAGGCTCCGCCGGTAACATCGTTCGGCTTCGACATAGTCTTCCGACCAATACGCCAGATCGCCGCTCAGCCAGGAGTTCGACATCAGCGCCCCCAGGTTGCCCACTTGCTCATAGACTTCGCGCGCTTCCTCGAAGTACTGCCTGGCCCTGGAACGATCCCGCCGGGTGGCGAGCACGCCCTGCGCGGTCAGCGCCCGGCCCAGGGCACTCCACTCTCCGGCCGCGCGGCACACAGCCACCGCTTCCTCGCAGACCGGCACGGCCACCCCGACCTCATGGGCATTGACGGCCAGCCAGGCGCGAGAGGACAACGCCTGTCCTCGCAGGCCGAGCGGCGCCTCCGGGGCCTGCGCGAGTGCGATCCCCGTCAGCCGCCCTCCTTCTTCCCAATAGCCGCGCGCCTCCCAGAGACCTCCCAGGGACACACAGCACTCGAGACCCGCCACCGGATCGGCCCGGAAGGACGACTCCAGGGCAGCCCGCAGGTTCTCCTGCTCCACCTCGACTCCGTCCAGCCAGCGATGCCGGCCCGCGCGTACCGCTTCGGGTACTCCCGCTGCCAGCCGGAAGAAGTACTCCCGATGGCGGGCCTCCACGGCGGCGGCTTCGGACTCCTCCAGGCACCCGTGCGCGTACTCCCGTACCATCTCCAGCAAGCGGAACCGCGGGGGCTCGGTCCCGGGGTCTGCTACCAGTAGCGAGGCCTCCCGGAGTTCCTCCAGCTCCTCGGTCATGTCCGCGAGGGGGCCGCCCCCGGCGAGGTCACCCACGACGTACGCCGCCGCTTCCGCCGTCCAGCCGCCCCGAAACAGGGTCAAACGGGCCAACATGCGTTGCAGTTTGGGCGCCAGGAACTGGAAGCTCCAGTCCAGCGTGGCCCGGAGTGTGCGGTGGCGCTGGGGCAAATCTCGTCGGCGACTACGCAACTGGTCCAGACTCGCAGTGAGCGTATCGTGCAGATCGCGTACGCTCTGAATGCCGAGGCGGGGGGCCGCCAGTTCGAGGGCCAGCGGCAATCCCTCCAGTTGCTGACAGATTTCCGCCACTCCACTTACGTTGCCGGGAGTAATCCGAAAGTCGGGCCGACTGGCACGGGCCCGCTCCACGAACAGTTGCACGCAGGGGTTGCTCGCCACCACTTCGACCAGGGCATCCACATTCGGGGTGGGCAGCGGAGCCAGTCGTACGACCTCCTCGGCGGCAAGGAGTAGGGGAATCCGTGAGGTGACGAGACAGCGCAGTTGCGGCGCCTGTGCGACCAGGTCCACCACCAAGCGTGCCGTCACGTCCAGCAGGTGCTCGGCGTTGTCCAGCACGACCACCGCAGGCCGTTCGCCCACCTGCTGCGCCAACGCCCCCACCGGGTCGCCTCCGCTCGAAAGGCCCACGCTATTCCGGAACGTCTGCGGCATCCGATCCGGTTCGCTCAGCTCGGCCAACGGCACAAGCCAGACAGCCCCCGGATGCAGGCCCTCCAGGAGATGGGCCACTTCCAGGGCCAGCCGGGTTTTGCCCACCCCACCTGGCCCCGTCAGAGTAACTACGCGGGTCTCCGAAGGCGTCGTGAGGAGCGCCAGGAGCCGTTCCACCTCGGCACTTCGTCCGTAGATCCGTCCAGGGCGGAGCGGGAGCCGGCTGGGCAGGCCGCCGGCCGCCCGAAGGGGCGGGTACGACACGGGCGCCTGGCCGGCGGATTCCACCTGAAAGACTCGCTCCGGCGATCCCTCGGTCTGCAGACGCACAAACCCGAGGTCCGTGACACCAAATAGTTGCGAGCGGGACCGACCCAGCAGCCCGGCGGTGACGGCGCAGCAGAGCACCTGGCCCGGGTGCCCCGCCTGCGACAGGCGCCGCAACGGGTTAGGAAGCTCCGCTTCGGTGGGAACCGGAGAGAGACGCGCGGGCGCCTCGTCCGTGTGCAGGGTGACCGGCACGGAGGGGGCGCCCCAACTCCGCAGGCGCAAGGCAGCGTCGGCTGCCGCGGTGGCGGCGGCGAACTCGAAGACCCATTCTCCTTTGGCAGAAATCTGGCGTCCCCCGAGGCCCGTGATCTCCAGCCCGATCCTGGCGGTCCAGTCCTCGTTCTCTTCGGTTGCATCCGGGCAGACGAGGAGGAGGGTGCGGGTATGTGGGAGGAACGGCGGAGTCGGAGAGGGCGGGCTCAAGCGGTGCGCAGAGCGATCCCCTTCCGCCCCGCCTGTTTGTGTGAAAGCCGCTCGATCCGCGGGGGGCCGGGTGGCTTCGACCGTGTCGGTGGCGACGGCCCGTTGGACCTCGCGGAACAGGCGGCGCGTCTCCGGGCTGGGGGGAGCGCCCAACTCCTCATCGAGCAGGTTCTCCAGTTCCTCGCAGGCGCGGAGGGCTGCGCCCACATCTCCGGCGGCCAGCAGGAGGCGGATCCACTCCTGGTGCAACTCCTCCTGATGCGGGGCCACGGCGCGCGCCTGCTCGGCCACCTGCAGCGCGGCCGCGTGGTTCCCGACAGTGCTGTGGAGGTGAATGACACGCCGGGCGGCGCGCACATAGCTCGCCTCACAACGGAGACGCTCACTGTTCAGGTAGGACTCGTCGTGCTCCGGCGCCAGGGGGCCCCGATAGAGCGAGACCGCCTCGTCCAGTAGCGTGGCTTCCGCATCGGGGGCGCCCCGGGCCGCGGTCAGGAGACGATCGAAGCGGGCCAGATCAGTGACAAGGTGTTCGGTGACCAGCCAGGCGTGCTGGCGATCGCTGCCCAGCACCGCCCCACTCGGCACGCCCTGCGGCTCCAGTTCATTGCGGAGGGCATTCAGCGCGACCCGGAGGTTCACGCGTGCCGCATCGACCGGGCTTTCTCCCCACAGGGTTTCGAGCAGTTCGTCCCGCAAGTACCCGCGTTCGGAGTGGTGGGCGCGGAGGGCGAGGCAGGCGAACAAGGCGGCGGTCTTCCGGGTGCGAAACCGCGTGAGGACCGCCGTTGAGGCCAGGGGACCGTCCGGGTGAGGTTCCACGCGGAGCGTCCCGAAGAGGAATGCACGCCAGAGAGGGGCCACGGGTAGGGTTGCCGAGCGGGGTAGTGTAGTCCCCTTTTCGGCACACCCCCCTGCTGCACCTCCGGTGTCTTCCACCGACCGATGACCCGGGGGGCGGGCGTGGATGTCCTCGGCAATCCCGGCCGCTCGAACCTGCTAGCGGTGCGGCATCCTCTGGACCCAGGACGTGCGCCCTACCAGCACTCCGATCTGCGGGAATGGGTTGCCGGCGGAGAAAGAGATTCGCCCGGACCACGTTGCGCACAGACGCTCCTTCCAGGACGGCGTTCACCACACCGGTGAGCGAACCCCGCACGATGCGGGTGTTGATCCCCAGGTTGACGGAGCCGGCCCCCAGTCCCGGCAACGTGAAGCGGCCCTGGATGACACGAAAGGCCGGTTGCAGTGCCGGCAGGTCCTCCGCCAAGGGGCCCGCACCGAGGGCAGGCAGTGCGAAGACCGTTCCCTGCTCTCCTGTGGCCGTGCGGCGGTGCGTTACAGTGTCGTTCGCTCCCCGCCTCCGTTTGCTATCTCTGGAAACTCATCAGCAGGGCGAACAAGTCGGGACCGATACCCTGGAAGGAGCAGTCATTGGGCTCCGAACCCGGCACCGTGGCGCCGCCGCGGGCGAACTGAACCAGGAACGCCGCGATCACCGCGGCTGCGTCTTCCGGCGCGTCCTTCAAGTCGGTAAGGGTCTGGCCCGACGGTCCCGCGTGGACCCGCAAGGTGCGTGCCACGCGAGTCGTGTAGCCGATCAGGTTGGTGTCCACGCCTGGTGCGGTTCCGAGTGCCCCTGGCCTACCGGTGGCGGCGAGGTCCCGCACCCGGAACTCCATGGTGGCGATGCCGGTACGCGCCACAGTGGTGGTATGGTCAGCCAGCGGTTTGCCCGAGGCCGCGAGGCGAATGTCGCCCTCGTACGTACCCGCCAGACTCCGCAGGTTGGTGCTCACAGCCAATTGTTGGGTGACCACCGGGAAGTTCTGGTCCTCCAGTCGCAGCGTTCCGGTGAGCGTGTTCCTTCTTCCCGTGCGCGCCTCCAGTGTACCGACCGCGGCGCCCAGATTCGTCGCATCAAACACCTGCGCCGCCACCACGTTCCGCACGAAGGTCCCCTCGACCAGGGCATTGAGCACGCCGCCCCCCAGAGTGCCGGTCACCACGCGGCCCTGGATCACCAGCACCAGTTGTACCGGGCCCAGGCCCGGAAGGTTCACTTCGCCCTGCTGCACACGCAGAGCAGCCGCCTCCGCGGGTGCGGGCGCCAGCAGGTCCTCAGCTACGAGCCCCGCACCCAGGACGGCCCCACCCAGAATCAGGTTCCGACGGTCCATCGCTTCTCCTCCAAGATGAAAGTCAAGCCGCCGCCATCCGGTCCCCCAACCGGACGACGGCAACTTCGCCCCTGTCTCCCAGAGGTTACGGTAACTACCGTTCCAGGACCGTTCCACGCCCGGTCAGGCGAGGGCGGGGCGAGTCGGATGGGCGGCGCGCCAGACGAGACGCAGGCCCTCCAGCGTGAGCGCGGGTTCCACCGCCTCAATGCGGGCGATCTCCGGTGCAAGGAGCGGAGCAAGCCCTCCGGCCGCAACGACCCGAGTCTCCTCCCCCAACTCGGCGCATGCCCGCCGGATCAGCCACTCCACCTGCCCGACGAAGCCGTAGTAGGCGCCGGACTGCAGGCACATCCGCGTGTCGCCCCCCACTGCCCGGGCCGGACGCGCCAGGGGCACCCGGGGGAGGCATATGCGTTAACTTTAACCTACGGGAGCGTGGAAGAGGGGTAGGCGGCGCGCCTCCGCCCCTTGGTTGAGCCGCCGGCGGGGCGTGTCCCGCAACCCACGGGTCCGCCCGCGCACCTGCAACCACTCCCCGGGGGTGAGG
>SYMT01000414.1 GCA_005805375.1 Actinomycetota bacterium | reverse complement strand
GAGTGCGGACGATGTGTCCGTGACGGCGGGACTGCTGACCGTTACTCTGCTCGGAGTCGCGCTCATTGCGCACGGCCGAGAGGATTTGATCCCGCACTACCGCGACCGTATCATCTCGGTGGTCGGACGGCGCCTGCAAAGGGATCCTTCCCTGCACCCGTTCCGCACGATGTTTGACCGCGGCGCCGATCGTGACGAGGGTTGACGCACGAGCGACGGCCGAGGAGGCGGTCGAGCAAATCGCAGAGGCGACCGGAACGGTGTTACTGGTAGGGGCCCCCGACACCGGGAAAAGCACTCTGGCGCTGGCGGCGGGCAATGCGGCCGTGCGGACGGGGCGCCGCGTCATCATCGTGGATACTGATCTGGGGCAGGGGGAGGTCGGCCCGCCGGGGGTAATGGGTTCCGTATGCCTGACTGCCCCGGCGGCAGCGCTCTCCGAACTGCGGCCGCGGAATCGGGCGTTTGTGGGCGACATCACGCCACGAGGCCACACGGTCTCTGTTGTAAGCGGGCTTGCGCGGCTGACCGAGCAGGTCCACACAAGGAGCGACCGGCACCCAACGCCTCTGCTTCCGTCTTCCGTCGCCCGTCTACCGGGTGGCCACACCGCGGACACCCCGCGGGCGGCCCTCGTGCTCGTTGACACCAGTGGGCTGGTTGAGGGACGGGCCGGCGAAGAATTGAAGCTCTCCAAAGCCGCCGTGCTGGACCCCGCGCTGATCGTGATCCTCGAGCGGGATGGGGAACTCCATCGCCTGCGCGGGTTGTTTCGGCACTGCAGCACCGCGGAGTTGCTCTCGGTGCGGACGGCGCCGGAAGCCCGCAGGAAGACCCCCGCCTACCGAAAACTCATGCGGGAGATCCGGCTGCGCAAGCACTTCGCCACCGCCCGGGTGCATGATCTGGATGTAGCGGCGCTCCGCACGTTCGGCACCTGGCTCTTCACCGGCGAGGCGCTGCCGGCCGGCCGGCTCCACGCTGCCGCCCGGGCGCTCGGCTTTGCGGTACCCTACGGCGAGCGCACTCCCGACGGCGTCTTTCTCTGCGTGCAGGGCCAGCCCGAGCGCAATGCAGCCGCCCGCCTGGAAGAGGAGTTTCGCCGCGAACGGGTCTATCTCACGCCCGCGGAGTGCTTTCAGGGGCTGCTGGTTGGGCTGGGGGCGCCCGGCGGCCGACTGGTGGAAGTGGGGTTGCTGCGAGGCATCAACTTCGAGCGGGCGCTGATCTCGGTGCTGACGCCGGCGCGCAGCCTGGAGGACGTGGGGCTGATGCAGTTCGGACGGCTGCGCGTGCGGCCGGACGGCACCGAAATCGCGCGCCTCCGGCCGGGCGATCTGTAGTGAGGCAGGAGGCGGGATGCTGCGCGGCGACATTGCGGAGGGGACACGGCTCCTGCTCATCCGGCATGGGGAGACGGAGTGGAACCGGGACCAGCGGGTCCAGGGACACCAGGATGTGCCGCTGTCCGAGACCGGCAGAGAGCAGGCCCGCCGGCTGCGCGACTGGCTGCACGCGGAGCCGGACGTGATCTACACCAGCGACCTGCAGCGGGCGTGGACAACGGCGGAGATTCTGGCCCACAACGCGGTGGGGGTGATCCCCGAAGTCCGTCTGCGCGAGGTGGGGATGGGGCGCTTCGAGGGTCTCTCCATCCGCGAAATCCGCCTCAAGTTCCCGGTGGCATGGACTGCGTGGCGTCAGGACGCGATCCGCCACCGTCCTCCCGGCGGGGAAACGCTCGAGGACCTGCAGGCACGAGTGTTCGCCGCGGTCGGAGACCGCCTCCCCTGCCACCCGGGCCAGACGGTCGCACTGGTCACGCACGCAGGGGTAGTGCGGGTGCTGGTCTGCGGGCTGCTCCGGGTGGGGCTCGAGGTGTATCCGCACCTGCGGGTAGACAACGCCTCGATCACCCGGTTCGAGTTTCGCGCCCAGGGCCCCTCCCTGGTCGCCTTCAACGAGGTAGGGCACCTCCGTGACTCCGCCGCCGGCGCGGAGGAGGGGGATCGGTGACCCCGCCGCTCCGTGTCTACCCGGTCCGGGCCCTGGTGCTGCGGCGCCACAATCTGGGGGAAACCGACCGGATCGTGCGCTTGTTCACCCGCGAGCACGGAAAGGTGGACGCGATCGCCAAAGGAGCGCGGGGCCCCCGCAGCCGCCTGTCGGGAGCCACGGAGCCGTTCGTCCGCCTCCGCGCCCAACTCTCGAAGGGACAGAACCTGGAGGTGCTGACCCAGGCGGTGGTGGAGGACTCCTACCCGGAGCTGCGCAAGGAACTGATGCGGGTGGGTTATGCCTCCTATTTCCTAGAGGTGGTGGATGTGGGTCTCGAGGATCGCCAGGAAGCTCCCGGCCTGTGGGATCTCCTCTCCGAAGTACTGCGGCTGCTCGAGCGGGCCACTGCACCGGAGCTGCTGGCGCGAGCGTTTGAGTGGCGTGCGCTCGTGGAATTCGGCTACGAGCCCCGGCTCGACGAATGCGTAGTGGATGGCGCGCCGGTGCAGGGCGCGGGCATTGTCTTCCACCCGCAGCGAGGGGGCATGCTCTGCCCCAGGTGCGCGGCGTCGCAGCGCGGCGGAATACGGCTCCTCCCGGACAGCGTGCAGGCTCTGCAGGAGCTGCCCGGTTTGCCGCTGGCTGCGGCGGCGCGCGCGTCCCTCCCGCCCGCCGTCGCCCGCCAGGTGACCGCCTGCCTGGTGGGGTCCGTTCGCCAGCACCTGGGGGCCGATCTGCGCACATTGCGCTTCCTGGATGAGGTACAGCCGAAATGAACAACTACGCCGTGGCGCGCACGTTCGAGCGCATCGCCGACCTCATGGAGATCAAGGGAGAGAACCCGTTCAAGATCCGCGCCTACCGGCAGGCCTCCCAGACGATGCAGGAGCTGACCGAAAGCCTGGAGGTGCTGGCCGAGCGCGGGGACCTCAAGGGCATTCCGGGCGTGGGAGACGCCATCGCGTCCAAGACGCGCGACATTCTTGCCACCGGCACCACCCCACTGCTGGACGAGCTGCGGGGCGAGATCCCGGAGTCGCTGGTCGAGCTACTGGCTCTCCCCGGGTTCGGGGTGAAAAAGGTGCAGGCGGTCTGGCGCGGGCTGGACGTGCGCACGCCGGCTGACCTGCTCCGAGCCGCCCAGCAGCAAAAACTGCGCACGCTGCCCGGGTTCACCGCCCGGACCGAAGCCACGCTCCAGGAGGCCATCACCGCTCACTGGCGGCGCCTGCGGGAAGAGCCGGTGGGGATTGCGCTGCCGGATACCGAGTCGCTGGTCGAGGAAATGCTCGGCTCCGGGGCCTTCTCGCGGGTTGAGCTGGTGGGCGCGCTGCGCCGCCGCAAAGACACCGTGCCGATGCGGACGCTCCTGGCAGTGGCCGCCGACCTGGAGCGGCTCCCGGCGGAGCTCCGCACACACAATGCGCCGGGCGATCGGGATCTCGTGCGGCTCGTCACCCGCACCGGCGGATCAGTGACCGCCTGGCTCTGCGGCGCCGCCCGGTTCGGGCAGTATCTGGCGCTTCTGACCGGTTCGGATGCGCACGTTGAGCGCCTCCGGGCCCGCGCGGCCTCACGCGGGCGCCGCCTCGACACGGATGCCTGGGGCGCCGCCGAGGAGGAAGTGTACGCTCAGCTCGGGCTTCCGTGGATCCCGCCGGAGATGCGCGAGGACCGGGGCGAGTTCGATGTGGCGGAAGCCGGCAGCCTCCCGCGGCTGGTAGAAGCGGGGGACTACCGCGGATGCCTGCACGCCCACACCACCTGGAGCGACGGCCTGGCCGACGTGGGAGCGATGGCGGAGGCGGCCCGCCGGCTCGGCTACGCGTACCACGCGGTGACGGATCACTCGAAAGCACTCACCGTCGCCCGCGGACTGGACGAAGCCCGGGTGCTGGCCCAACGGGAGGAGATTGCGTCGCTGAACGCTGGGTTCGCCGGTGGGTTTCGAGTGCTCAGCGGGATTGAGTGCGACATCCTGGCCGACGGCACGCTCGACCTCTCATTGGAAGTGCTGGATCGCCTGGACGTGGTGGTTGCCAGCGTCCACCTGCACCGGAAGCAGGACGAAGCGACCATGACGGCCCGCATCGTGCGCGCGCTGGAGTCCGGTGTGGTGGACATCCTGGGGCACCCGACGGGCCGTCTCCTCGGAGCCCGTGATCCGTATCCTGTGGACGTCGAACGGGTGATCCGGGCCGCCATCGCCAATCAGGTCGCGCTCGAAATCAACGCCTACCCCGACCGCCTGGACCTCGACGATGTGTGGGCCCGGCGGGCCTACGAGCTGGGCGCCGTTCTCTCCATCAACCCCGATGCCCACCGGCCGGAACACCTGGCGCTGCTCCGCTACGGGATGGGTCAGGCGCGGCGGGCCTGGCTGACCCCGGAGGCCGTCATCAACTGCTGGCCTCCCGACCGCCTGTTCGACTGGCTGCACCACCGGCGCGAATGACGGACGGGTGTCCAGCGGCGGAACGAGGAGGGAGGAGTGAGGAGAGAGCGCGAAGACTACTCGCTTCTCACTTCTCTTGACTCACCCCTCTCAGCGGACCCACTCCGTCTGCCGCTCCAGCAGGTAACTGTTTCCTTGCTCCGAGGGCTGGTAGCTGAACGGCGCGCCGGTGAGCGGGCTGGACGTGACACCGGGCGCCGTGAGGCGAAGTTCCGACAGGTCGGCAGGATAGCGGCCATGCGCCCG
>SYMT01000413.1 GCA_005805375.1 Actinomycetota bacterium | reverse complement strand
GGCACCGGTCCACGTCACATCCGCTTCCATCCGACGAAGCCCATCGCCTATGTCGCCAACGAGCAGGGCAGCAGCGTGACCGTGTATCCGGTCGTCGCACGCACGGGAACACTCGGCGCGCCCCTTCAGACTCTGCCCACACTGCCTGCCGACTTCCAGGGGAAGAATAGCTGCGCCGAGATCCACCTCCATCCGTCCGGACACTACCTCTGGGTTTCCAATCGGGGGCATGACTCGCTCGCCGGGTTTGCCGTGGATGCGGAGACGGGAAAACTAACCGCAACCGGCCACACCTCGACCCCAAAGACGCCCCGGTCGTTTGCGCTCGAACCGGCCGGCCGCTTCGCCTACGCGGCCGGGCAGGGATCCACCCAACTGGCAGCCTACAAGGTGCAGCCCGACACCGGGGCGCTGACGCCGATCCACACCTATGAGGTAGGGCCGCAGCCTGCCTGGGTGGAGATCATCGCGCTGCCGGAGTAGTTCCCGCACCGACCCCCTGCTGCGAGGGAAGAGTGGAGAGAAGTGAGAAACGAGTGGAGGCCCTCACTCACTCCTCAACGCTCTTTCCTCGAATCCCGGCGCCTTCCCCGATCACTGAACTATGGAAGCAAGCGGAAGCACTGGCGAAAACTCCCGTCCGGCCGCGGCTGAGCTCCGCGGGTTCTCGCTGTCAGTGTGGGGTGTGGTGGCCGCATTCGGCGCCTACTTTTGCATGTACGGGTTCCGCAAACCGTTTACCGCCGGCGCCTATGCCGGATCGCCGGTGTGGGGAGTGGACCTCAAGACCCTGCTGGTGATCTTGCAGGTCATCGGGTACACCCTCTCCAAATTCATCGGGATCCGCGTGATCGCGGAGATGGCGCCGCGTCGCCGGGTCGGGATGCTGCTCGGGTTGGTGGGGATTGCCCAGGCGGCGCTCCTCGGTTTCGGCCTCACCCCGGCGCCGTGGAATTGCGTGTGGCTCTTCTTCAATGGCCTGCCGCTCGGGATGGTGTTCGGTCTGGTACTCGGCATGCTCGAGGGGCGGCGCCAGACCGAGGCTCTGGCCGCGGGCCTCTGTGCCAGCTTCATCGTGGCCGATGGAGTGGCCAAGACGGTGGGGGCCACACTGCTGGTTGCCGGGGTGCCACCCTACTGGATGCCGTTTGCTGCAGGGTTGTTGTTTACCCCACCGTTGCTCCTGTTTGCCTGGATGCTCTCTCGCATCCCTGGACCCACCGAGCGCGACCTCCAGGTCCGGAGCGCTCGAACTCCCATGCGGGCTGCCGATCGGAGAGCATTCCTCCGGAAGTATGGGGCCGGCCTCGCGTTGGTGGGCCTGACCTACCTCTTCATCACGATCCTGCGCAGTGTGCGGGCCGATTTTGCACCGGAGATCTGGGCAGGTCTCGGCTGGTCCGCCCAACCCGGGACCTTTGCCGGTTCCGAAACCATCGTGGCCGCAGCGGTGGTGACGGCGAGCGGCGCCACCGTGGTCATTCGCGATAACCGCCGCGCGTTCTTCGCTGCCCTGGGCATGGCGCTGTTCGGAGTCAGTCTGATCGGCGTGGCCGTCATCGGCCAGGGACTCGGCTGGTTCTCACCCCTCGGGTTCCTGATCGCCGTTGGCGTGGGCCTGTACCTCCCGTATATCGCCGTGCATACCACACTCTTCGAGCGCTGGATTGCAATGACGGGGGAACGCGCAAACGTCGGCTACCTGATGTACCTGGTAGATGCGTGCGGCTACCTGGGATACGTCGCCGTCCTGCTTGCGCGGAACTTTCTGGGCAAACCCGGGGACTTCGCCGGCTTCTTCACCCGGCTGTGCGGCAGCCTGGCCGCGATCTCGGCCGTGCTCCTGGTGCTCTGCTGGGGATATTTTGCGACCGACCGATCCAGGCAGACCGGAACACGCGTACACTCTCCCTGAGCCGACAGGTACCGTGACACTCCGTGTCAGGGCAACAGTGCCGGGTGCCCCTGGGCGTGGCTCCCGGGTTCGAAAGGCAGACGCAGGATGATTCTGCGGTGGCGGCTGAGAGAGCCGTTTTGCGGGTGGTCGCATTTGTGCGGGGGCGTACTGTCGCTCGTGGGCCTGTTGGCTCTCGTCTCTCTCTCGATTCACAAGCCGTGGCACCTGATCGGCTTTCTGATCTACGGGCTGAGCCTGCTCATCCTGTACATCGCCAGCACGCTGTACCACTCACTCCCTGCCACGCCGCAGCGCCTCCATCGCCTCCTGATCTTTGACCAGGTGGCGATTTACCTGCTGATCGCCGGCACCTATACCCCCCTCTGCCTGGTTTCCCTGCGTGGATTCTGGGGTTGGAGCCTGCTCGCGGTGGTCTGGGGCATCGCCCTGGCAGGCTCAGCGATCCGGATCACCTGGCGTGGCGCTCCCCCCTGGCTGCCGATTGTGCTGTACCTATTGATGGGCTGGCTGTCGCTTTTGGTGCTTCCGCCCCTGCAGCAGGTACTGCCGGCAGCGGCGTTGCAGTGGCTGTTTGCCGGCGGCATGCTTTACACCGTCGGTACTGTGGTCTTCGCGCTAAAGATCCCGCAACTGTGGCCTGGGACCTTCAGTTCCCACGAGCTCTGGCATCTGTTCGTCCTGGCCGGCAGCGGCTGCCACTACGTGCTGATGCTACGGTTTGTGGCCCCGGCGCCCTGAGTGTTCCAGGCGAAAGCTGGACAACGCTTTCCGGCGAAAACTCCGACACACGAGGGTAAGCACGATAGTTCGGCAGTGATCCCCCGTGGGGGTGCCGCCGGCCTCCAGATGAACCGCGGGCACGGTGGGAATGCCCCCACCACCGCCCCGGGAACGCCGGCATCTTGCCGGCCTGCATGCTGCGCGAGGCTGAAGAGTTGGACTCGCAAGTCGTACTGACGGTGTGGCAAGTGGCCACCTTCTCCTCACCGTCCCGCTGCACCCTCTGTCGTGAAACAGGCCGCATTTTGCTAGGGACGACGAGACCGGTCAGGAAACAGACACCCGTCGGCGGAACGAGCGGAGAGGAGCGAGTGCGAAAACTATTCGTTTCTCACTCCTCTTCACTCACTCCTCGGCCCTTCACCGCGCGCGGATGCAGAACAGGTGCTTCTCGCCACGGAGCAGGAGGCAGTCGCGGCCGGGAATCGGCGAGGCAACGATGCGCTCCCCCATCGGGTTTTCACTCAGCATCTCGAAGCGATCCGTCACCCGAGCGGCAAACACGGTGCCGTCCTCGCGGGCCGCGTAGAGGATGCCGTTCGCGATCACAGGCGAAGCGTAGAAGCTGGCGCTGCTGCGGGGGAAGGCGCCTTCCCAGAGAGTCTTGCCGGTCGCCGGATCGAGGCACACCACGCCACCCCGGTGGCGCAGCAGGTAGACCCGACCCTGATACTCGACCGGGGTGCAGCAAAAGACGCCTGTGTCCTCCCGCTGCCAGACCTGCTGTGAGGCAGAGACATCGCCGCTGCCGTCCAACCGGACACCATGAACCCGCGCCTGTCCGGCCCGATCGTCCCGCCCCACCGGCACCACTACCACTCCCCGGGAGATTACCGGTGTAGCAATCGCGGGCCAGTTTCGCATACCACGGGGGTTGAAACCCTCGCAGGACCAGAGCAGCGCGCCGTCCGCAGCGGAGTGAGCAGTCAGCCGATCCGCCCCCCACAACAGGAATGCCGCCCGACCCCCGTGACGGAAGAACACCGGTGTGGCGTAACCGTTATCGTTCTCTGCCGGCGCGGGGTAGTTCCGCTTCTGAAGCCAGCGTTGCTCCCCGGTCTTCTTGTCAAAGCCCGCCACCCACGACTCGCCGTTGTGGATCCGCGAAAGAATCACGTGGTTTTCGGTGAGCACGGGCGAACTGCCGGAATCCCAGTAGAGCTTTTCCGGCCCGTACCGCTCTTCCAGGTTGAGTTCCCAGCGCACGCGCCCGTTCATTTCCAGGGCAGCCACGCGGCCACTGCGGAAGCGGGCGTAGATGCCCTTACCATCGGTCACCGGGGAGGCATTGCAACTGGAAGCCAGCGTGCGGTGGCGGGCCGGGGTGCCTGCCCCGAGCCGGGTCAGCCAGAGTTGCTTCCCGTTTTCATCAAGGGCGAGCACGGCGTCTTCCCCCTCGACCGGCGTGGTCAGGAACACCCGGTTGCGGTAGGCGATGGGGGTAGAAACGCCGTTGCCGGGGAGGAGCACCTTCCACGCGGCGGCCTCAGGGGTCCAGCGAGTAGGGAACTCCCCTGTGGTCGCGCTGCCGTTCGCGGCGGGCCCGCGCCAGGCCGGCCAGTCGCCCCCTTTCGGGGCGGCAAATGTGGTCGTAATGGGAACGGCGAGAAGAGCGGTGAGGCAAAGGGCGGAAGGCTTCATCAGGCACCTCGTCGAGTCGTCGGGAATGCTCCCATCCACGCGAGACGGGACAACCGGCTACTCACTGCGTCCGGTTGGAAACAGGCTCCGCAGGAAGTTGTACGCCAATGGGCAAAAGACCTTCATCCGTCCCGCTTCTCACCCCACGGGAAGTGGTCGCTGCCGAATCTGCCCCGGTGTGCCGAAGTACGAGCCCCCACACAGGCACTCTTCCAGGCGCTCCAGGTATGGGATCGCGGCCTCGGGGGTGATCGTGGCAGCCTCGGCGTCGGAGATCCGGCCGAAGAAGTAGCGGCCGGACGCCGGAATGCCCTCATACTCCAACTGGTAGCGCAGCCAGAGCCGAGCGCAGGCACAGCATCGCTGCACCGTCACCTCTCCGAACCGGCCATTCGTCTCGTCCACCCCTACCCGGCGGGCCAACGCGTACCCCGCCGCGGGCAGCGGGAGTTCTGCACACCGGCAGGGGGATTGCAGACCTCTGTCGTCCACCTCAGTCCTCGAACGGTGGCCGGGGATAGCCCATGCCGAACGGCTCCTCCGGCCGATTCCATTCGCCCAGCAGGGCCCGGCGCAGCGGAGTGGTGCGGGCGACGAATTCGGGATCGTTGCGCCGCCGGTCCGACGGTACCAGCCACGGGGGCGCATAGACCATATGCTGGATGTAGCGATGGAAGTCCCGATCGTTGCGGGTGCCGCAGTGATACACACCCTGATGGAACATCAGCACCGTCCCCGGGCGCCCGCAGATCACCTCCGCAGTCGGAACCGCTTCCAGGGGAGTCCCGGCGGGTAGTGGAAGGCGGCCGTTCTGACTGCCCGGAATCAGCGCCATGTTGCCCATGTCCGGCTCCGACTGGTCGGTGAGAAAAAAGCCGCACCGGAGTTGCACCAGCGGGGTAGGCGGCCCGAGCCGGCGGAATTCGTAGACCCCGGAGCCGTCCTGATGAAAGCGCTGCCCCGGGAATCCCGGCGGCGATACAGTACACCAACTACTCTGGAGAATGAAATAGTCTCCCAGCAGGGCTCGCACCTTCGGGAAGATACTCGGGTGGTCTATGAGCGGTTCCAGCGCAGCCTCGTGCTCATAGGCCGCGCCTAACTGGCGCCATTGTTCGGGCGGGTGCGGAGCGTGAATGCGCCGCGCGGCGGCAAGGCAGCCTTCCACCTCGGCGGCGGAAAGGGCATCGGGGATGATGAGGAAGCCGCTCACGTCGAACAGGTAGCGTTCCAGTTCCGTGAGCGGTCCGGGTTGAGCAATCGGGAGCACCGGGTTGACCACGCCTCCAGAGAACGGTTTTTCCATTGTTGGGGACGAGACGCCCATCTCCCTCCCCCAGCATCCCTGGTCCCGATCCCGCCGGAGGACGCAGAACCAGCCGGCGCGGACCTCTGCGATTGGTTCAGAACCACGACGGACCTGCCTGGATAGGCAACACGAAGGAACGGACAGCGCGCGAGGAGCCGTAGTCCCTGCTCCTCGCCTCTTCAGTGGGAATACGCCTCGTCCAGCACTTCCAGCGTGTGTTTGAGCGGAATCGGACTGTCGCGGCGCCGCAGTCCCGCCTCGATCCAGGCGTGGCAGCCCGGATTTCCGGTAATCACCAGATCCGGCTTTACGGAGAGCACATGGCCTACCTTGGTGTCCTGCAGTCGGGAGGCGAGTTCGGGCTCGAGGAAGTTGTAAATGCCGGCGCTGCCGCAGCACCAATCGGCGTTGGGCAGTTCCACCAGTTCCAAACCGGGGATGGCCTGCAGCAGCGCGCGCGGCTCCGAGCGGACCTTCTGACCATGCGCCAGGTGACAGGCGTCGTGGTAGGTGGCGCGTTTCCGCGTGGGGCGATCCGGGGGGAGCAGGCCGAGGTGCGCGAGGAATTCGCTGGCGTCGCGCGTCTTCTCCGCGATGGCGCGGGCGCGCGGCTCCCAATGCGGGTCGCCGTGGAAGAGCGCTCCATACTCTTTGATAGCGGCGCCGCATCCGGCACTGTTTGAGATGAGCGCGTCAAATTGCTCTCGTTCCAACATCTCAATCAGCCCACAGGCCCGGTGCCGGGCGCCGTCCAGATCCCCGTTGTGGGCGTGCAGCGCGCCGCAGCACTGGGTCCCGGTCGGAACCACCACGTCGCAGCCGTTGCGAGCGAGTACGCGTATGGTCGCACGATTTACCCGCTGGAAGAGCACCTGCATGACGCAGCCGCCGAGAAGGGCGACGCGGGCGCGACGCGGGGTCTGCGCCGGAGTGAACGGCTCGAGCGGCTCAACCCGCATGCCGGCATTCTGCGGCAGGGGGAGCTCCGGAGCGTTGGGACCGAATAGAAACTGGTTCGCCTTCCGCACCATGCCGCCCGCGGCCAGGCGCGCTGCGGTCTTCGCACTCCAGAGGAGCGGCGCGAGCTTGCCCGGCTGCGTGAGCAGGTCCAGCAGCGTCTGGCGGGCGAGTTTCTCCCGAGAACTCCGGGGATGCTGCTTCTCCACCAGGTCTCGCGCGTGGATCAGGATTTCGCCGTACTGAACACCGCTGGGGCAGGCGGTCTCGCAGGCACGACAGCCAAGACAAGAATCCAGATGGCGTACGAGGGTGGAGTTCATCTCCATCCGGCCTTCCATCAAACCTCGCACAAAGTAAATGCGGCCGCGCGGCGAGTCCCCTTCCGTGCCCAGCAGGTCGAAGGTCGGACACACGGAGAGGCAAATGCCGCAATGGATGCAGTCCAGCACGCGCTCCGGATCGAGACCCGGAATCGCCGCGGTGGGCAGCTCTGTCATGATTCGTCTACTTCATAGGGGAGCAGCAGTTCCAGTCCCGCGATCCGCTGGTACGGCGCGGGGTTCCGGGTCACCAGCGGAATCTCGTGCGCCAGCGCGGTGGCTGCCGCCAATGCCGGGAGTGCTTCCAGGCCATCAGCAACGCCATGCTCCCACAGGAGTTCCACCGCCCGCGAAGAAGCCATCGGCCCGAGCGAAAGGACCGCGTAGGGCTGGACGAAACGCCGGACTCGCTGCTGCTCTTCCGCATTCCGCGCGGCCTGGAGCAGTTCGAGGTAGGTAGCAGTCGCGAGGCGGATATCCACCGGTGGACGGCGAAAGAATTCGACCGCCTGCGGCAGGCCCAGCGCCAAATCGAAGCAGACGTCCGTGGCCACTACGGCCGGTTTGCGAAAGGTGCCGAGGGTAAGCATGAGTGTATTCTAGCGCGTCCGCGCTGCGAGATCGGCCCACATGCCGAGGAGCGCATCCGCACCCACGGCCTGCGCTGCTTCCTCGGCGGACAGGTCAGTGGCGAGCACCGCGTGTCCGCGCTCGGACTTCAGCCACGCCACAGAATGGGGGGCCGGACCACTCCCCGAGGGGGTCGCCACGGTGGGCAGACCGACCGGCGCCAGGGTGCGCGCCAGCCGGGTTCGTTCCGGGGACGGCAATTGTCGCGCGAGTGCGAGTACTTCGTCGTAGGTAGGCATTGTGTCTCCGTATGTGCCGCTTACTGGGCTTCCGAGGGACCCGGCGCGGCTCCGGATTGGGGATACTCTGTTATAATCTCACGAAATGAGGGCGTGAGGAGCGAGGAACGAAGAGCGAAGAGCTAGGGAACGAGGCGCGAGTAGAGTCCGCCTCCCTCCTTTCCCCTATCTCCTGTTTCCTCTCCGCCACTCGCGACTCGTTCCATTCTGCCTGGCTCTGGAGTAAGGATCCCTTCCAGGCAACGCCCCCGTGTGGCCGCCTGCTCCCCATGTCCGCCGGCTTACAACTGGCCATCACCGGCCTTCTCGTCCTACTCAACGGATTCTTCGTCGCCGCCGAGTTCGCTCTCGTCAAAGTGCGGGCTTCGCGAATCGAGGAACTCGCAAACGCAGAAACAGGCGCCGCCCGGATGACCCAGCACGCGCTGCGTCATCTGGACGTTTACCTTTCCGCAAGCCAGGTAGGTATCTCTCTGGCAAGCATTGCTCTGGGCTGGATCGGGGAACCGGCCGTTGCCTACCTCGTAGAGCCCATACTCGAGTGGCTCCATCTCCCGGCCCGGTTTGTGCATCCGCTGTCCTTTGGGTTGGCGCTGGGAATCGTCACCGCCACGCACATCGTCATCGGAGAACAGGCGCCGAAGTACTGGGCCATCCAGGAGCCGGAGAAGGTGGCACTGGCCTGCGCCTACCCGCTGCACGTGTTTTACTGGATCTGTCGCCCGGCTATCGGCATCCTGAATGCATCGTCCAATCTGGTGCTCCGCCTCCTGCGGGTGCGCACTGCCCCGGGCCATGATCCGGTCCACTCAGAGGAAGAACTGCGATTGATCCTGGCGGCGTCCGGCCAGGGTGGGGTGTTGAACGCGACGGAAGTGGATCTGGTCCAGCACGTATTCGCATTTGCCGACAAGGTAGCGAGCGACATCATGTCGCCTCGTGTGGATATGGTCTACCTGGACCTCCTGCTTCCACTGGAGCAGAACCTCGAAATCGCCCGTGCCCATACTTACACCCGCTACCCACTCTGTGAGGGGAGTCCGGACCGAGTGGTGGGCATGGTCCACGTCAAGGACCTGATGGGTCTCGCATCGGGGGGTGGGGACCTGATTGCCATCCGGCGCGAAATGCTGTTCGTGCCCGAGACAAAGTCCATAGACCAGCTCCTGCGAGAATTTCAACGCCGCAAGCGGCACATGGCGACCGTTGTAGATGAATACGGTGGGACAGCGGGCATCCTGACCCTGGAGGATATCCTCGAAGAGATTGTGGGAGAGATCCACGATGAATTCGAAGAGGCCCGCCCCGAGTTCCAGCGTCTGGGCGACGGAGATTGGCTGGTGGACGGACGAGCCCAACTCGCCGACCTCAAGTCGGAACACAGCATCGTCCTGGCAAACGGGAGCGGAGATACGCTCGCCGGCTGGGTGCTGGATCGAGTGGGCGCGATCCCAATCACGGGTACGGTGATCGAGGCCGAAGAGTACCGTGTAGAAGTCAGCGCAATGGAGGGACAACGGGTGCGCACGGTGCGGATCCGGCGTCTCCCCACGGGCGAGGACGTACAGGGCCAATTGGATGCCGCCGAACATTCTTCAGATCCAACCTCCGGCTGAAGAAGGAACCGGGTATTCCGGTAGCGAACACTCCGCCTGGTAATTTCCTCATGAACACCCTCATTGTGTTCCTCCTGTCCGGCGTGACGGCAGCCGGCTGTTTCTGGGGGGCGCACCGGCTGGGCAAGCGCGGGGCGCTGGCCCTGTTCGGTGCTGCTGCGCTGGCAGCATGCCTGGGAGTCCCCTTACTGCTGCAGCAGCGTCCCTGGATGGCGCGCCGGGTCCCGGCGGCCTGCGCGGGGGTGCTTGCCGGCGCGGCGGCCGCCGAGGGACTGCGCCAGCGGCGCCGGGGGCGGCAGGTGGCGAGCGGAGAGCGGCGAATGGTAGCAGGCGGCGAAGCAGAGGAAGCAGTGGTCCCCACTTCCTCACTGGCGATGCGGTGGACCGCGGCCGGCGCTCCTCCGGCTGCCCCCGGCGCCGCGCTCCCCGGTCCGCGCCCGCCACTTCCCGCTTCCCACACCGCGCGCGCCGCTTCCACCCAGGCTGCGGCGGTTGCCATCGCCCGCACTGAGGACGGGGCATGAAGCTGGGTTTGATGAGCGCCGCCCTCCCGGACCTGTCGCTCGAACAACTCGCTGATTGGGCGGCCGCCGAGCAGTTCGGCATGCTGGAACTGGCTTGCTGGCCCGTGGCCGACGGCCCCGGTCGGCGGTATGCCGGCGCCGCCCACCTGGATGTGACTCGCCTCACAGAGGTAGATGCTGCGCGAGTCCGGCGCATCGTCGAGGACCGCGGCCTCCAGATCTCTTCGCTGGGTTACTATCCGAATCCGCTGCATCCGGATCTGACCCACCGGGCCGAGGTCATCCACCACCTGAAACAGGTCATCCTCGCGGCGGAGAGGCTGGAAGTAGGAGTTGTGGGGACCTTTGTGGGCCGCGACGCGGCGCGGGGTGTCCCGGAGAACCTGGATCTCTTCGCGGAAGTATGGCGCCCCCTGGTGACGTTTGCGGGCGAGCATGATGTGCGGATCGCGATCGAGAATTGCCCGATGCTGTTCAGTCAGGATGAGTGGCCCGGCGGACACAACCTGGCGACGACCCCAGCCATCTGGGAGGAAATGTTTTCGCGCATTCCGGATCAGAATTTCGGGCTGAACCTGGATCCGTCGCACCTGATTTGGCAGTTCATTGACTACGAACAGGCCGTCTACGATTTCCGCAGCCGCATCTTCCACGTACACGCCAAGGATCTGGAGCTGGACCGGCAGGGCCTTTATCGGCACGGCGTACTCTCCGCGGGCATGGGGTGGCAGATCCCCCGCCTGCCCGGTCTGGGAGAGGTGCGCTGGGATCGGTTCATCGCGGCCCTCTATGCCGTGGGCTACGACTTCGTGCTCAGTATCGAGCACGAAGACCGGAATTTCGAAGGCTCCGAGGAACTGGTGAAGCGCGGCTTCCGGCTCGCCCGCAATGTTCTCGCGCCGTATCTTGTGTAGGATCTAAGGATTACACGCCGATCCGCCGACAGTTTAGGGCGAACCGCGTTGCCTCCCCCATCCGCACGGGGGACGCTGGACGCCGCTATTGAGATACCATCCCGGATGATCCAGCAGACACTCCCCGAGCGCGAGGTGCCGGGCCGAGAATTGGAACAGTACCATGCTGCGGTGGCTGCCGCGATGGATCTGGCGCGTGAAGGGCGGGCCTTCGCCGGCTACCCCCCTCTGCTGGACGGACTGGGGCGCGCAGAGACCATCCAGGATCTGGGGGTTTCGTGGGGAGGAGTCCTTGCCGATCTGTATCGAACGACGCTGCTGAATTACGAACATCTCTGTGAAAGCGTGCGGGAGTTCCCCCGACACGGCCTGCCGGGCCCAGTTCCACGCAACGGTTCTGAACTCTCGCTGCCGCCGACCGCAGCATCGTGTCTCCTCGTCCGGTCCGTCGTCATCCGTCATCGCTGGAACGGCGCAGCCCTGCTCCACTTTTCCGGCACCACCCTCCAGGGAGCCGATCTCTGTGGGGCTTCGCTGCGCCTGGCCGATCTACGCGAGACGGATCTTACGCAGACCGACCTGGAGCGCGCCGATTTGTGCGGCGCCGACCTGCGCGGGGCGGACCTGCGCGGGGCGAATCTCCGCGGCGCCCACCTCCGGGGCGCCAGCCTGCGGGGAGCGAACCTCCGCTATGCATTGTTCGACCGCCGCACCCGATGGCCGTTCTTCTTCAGCCCAGAGAAGCACTGTACGTAACTCCGCTCAGTAGCGCCGCGGAAAGAGCAGCGTCCCGACGCACATCCCCCCGATAGCGCCTGCGAGCAGCAGCGGCATTAGAAAGAGTCCGGCGAGCGGGGTAGGACCAGATACAGCGTCCGGCGTGAGCAGCGCTCCCCACTGGAGCGATACCTGGATTGCCATCCACGCTCCGCCTGCTGTCGTCGAAAGCACGAACATGCCCCGCATAGTCTCCTCCCCCTTCCGGATCTATCTCCGGTTCCATTGTCAGCAAAATGGCGGAGCGGGCTTGTGACGAGGTTCATCCTATGGGTGCGCTTCGTGCCACAAGCGTCCCGCGTCCCCAGACCCCGGGAGTGTAGGGAGATGCAGATCCGGAGGGCGGTCTCCGATACTTCTCCCTACAGACAGTCGCGAGTGCGTGCGGGGGAGAGAACATGTACGGAGATTCCCGAGTCCTACTGTGCGACGCCAGCGTCGTCAGTCGTGACAATCTGACGGCGATCCTGACCGAGTGCGGGTTTCGCGTGATCGGACACGCTACTAACACAGACGATGCGGTGGATCGGTGTCGTTTGCAGCAACCCGAACTTGTGCTGATGGACGTCGGGCTGCGCGGCACCGTGGATCCCCTGGTAGCACTCCGCCAACTGCACCGGATGTGCCCTACAACGATATTCTTGGCGACCGGGGCGATGAGTCAGAGCCGGCTGATGATGGACGCACTCTCGGCCGGGGCGCGGGACTTCCTGACGCGCCCTTTCCACCGTCAGTCCGTCCGGCAGACACTGAGGTTGAACCTGGGGTAGGCGACACGCGCAGGATGAGTTCCGCCACCACCGGGCGGTGGTCCGATCCCCCGGGATCGCCTACGATGCACGAATTCGCGACCCAGTCGCGACTGTATAGAATGTAATCAATGCGGTGAGTCGGGAATCGCCCGGGCCATGTCTGGCCCAGGCCCCAACCCGCCGCGGTGAACGCATCCTCCAATCGGGGGCAGAGCCGGTCGTACGCCCGCCCGCCCGGCGGCAGGTTCAGATCGGCCCCGAGCACGACCGGGCCGGTCAAGGCCCGCACGGTCCGGACCAGCACAGCCGATTGTTCGCGAGCCAGGCGGGTAGTGTGACGGAGGTCGCGGGGAAGGCCGCGCAGCCCGGCGCCGGGCACGTATCCGGGTCCGAATTTGCGGTAGTGCGCCCCGAGGAGGTGGAAACGTCCAAACGGCGCCCGGATGGTGGCGCGGACCACCTCTCGGTAGACCGATGGGTCATCCTCTGGTTCATCGGGCCGGAGGGGTGTCCGTTCTCGCTCCAGCATCGGCCACCGGGACGCGAGAAAGACGTCCGCCCCACGCGCAATGCTCCAACCCTCCAGGAACGCCGCCAGATCCCCCCGCATCAGGCCGAAGTGGGTGTGCGGGCCCGCCTCGACAAAGACAATCAGATCCGGCGCAGACCGCTGGATCTGCGCCCGGATGGCGGCAAAGCCCCCGATCCCACCATCCAGATTCTGGACCAGAATCCGGACCCGAGGGCGGCCCCAGGGAAATCCGGCCCGCGGAAAAGGCAACTGGACATCCAGAAGTAGTACCGCCGCCAGGGCCACGCCAATCCGGGCCCGCCGGACGGCCACAGAGGCCCGGAGAGCCTGCACCAGCACCCACATGCCGAGTCCGGGAAGGAGATAGATCATCGGCGGGGCATAGAGCAGGGCCGCTCCCACCCACCACCGATCGCCGACCAGCCGGGAAAGGACCCAGCATCCGACCACCACGCCCAGGTACAGGTACGTCAGCCAGTCGGCCACCCGCGCAATCCGAGTTGCGCGACTCCGGGCCTTATCGGCGGGCGCGGCGCACACCTCGTGCCCGTCCTCGCCGCCCGCGCTTTCCTCCGCCCGCGCCGTCCGCAGCGAGGGCGGACGGCAGATCCCGCTGGAGTGCCGCCTGGAGGGTCTCCAGCGTCGGGCGATACGGCGGTCCCACCAGGTTAGTGGATCGCGGCGGCGCCAGGATGATTTCTTTGCCGGTCGCCTCGTCCACTGCGTGCAGCACGAGCACGTGGGGCACGGGGCGGACGTCCATGTCCTTGCGCCGGATGCCGCTCACCAGCGGCGTCTTGCCGATGGACAGGGAAGTGCTGAACCCGGAGTCCAGGAGCACGCATTCTTCCAGGTCAAGCTGCACAAGGGTCTCCGCCAGCCGATCCGATTCGTTGCCCGTACTGGAAGCCCCGAGGAACGGACGCCCCTCGCGATCGATCCCGAAGAAGGCGCGCGGCCGAAAGTCAAAAATGTTGGTGAGTCCAAACGCCTCCATCTGCTCGTGCGTGAGCGGCTGCCCGCGATGGATCAACCAGGCTCCGCCGACAAAGGCATCCGTCGCGCCCGGCAGCAACCGCTCCACGCCGGACTCGTCCAGCGCCAGATTGGGCTGAAAGGGCAGGAACGCCATTTCGGTCGCGGAGATCACGACCAGCGGCCGTCCGGCTATCTTCTGACGGTCACCTGGCAGACCCGGCGCGAAGCCCGGCCCGAACCGGGACAGCACCGGGCCCACGATGCCGTTCCCGGCGCTGTTCACCCGTGCATCGGAGAAAAACGTGCCGTTGAGGCCGGCCGAAGCCCCCGCCATCGCGAGCATAGCCGGCACGCTGCGGCGCCCCAGCAGGCGCAGCGTGGACAGCCGCCCGCCCCGCACGTACCGCATGTGGACCTGTCCGTCCTCCACGGAGCCCACCTCCAGTGGGGCCGTCTTCACGCCCACGACATTGGAGGTGGTCGTGGGGACGGGCGATCCCTGCTGCCACATTTGCAGGACGGGCGCCATCCGATGGGGGAGCAGGCGCGGAACGAAGTATGCATCCGCCGGTGACGCCGCCAGACCGGGTCCCATAGTAAACGCCATCACGTAGCCGGCTTCCCGCGCCACCTGAGCGACGCGCCCGTCCGCGTTGCCGACCGGGTACGCCAGAAACCGGATCTGCTTCTCCAGTTTCTCTTCCAGCAGCTTCTTGCTGTCCACCAACTCCCGCTGTAACTGTGCGTCGGTACAGTTGCGGAGGTCGTCCGGGTGTGTTTCCGTATGGCCCTCGATCCGGACGAGGCCCTCTCGCTCCAACTTTCGGAGCTGCTCCCAGGTCATGTGATCCTTGCCCGTCTTCTTCCCGATCACTGCGGTATGTACGAAGAAGGTGGCCGGGTAGCCGAACTCCTTGAGGAGCGGGTATGCGTTGGTGAGTTGTCCGAGGTACGTGTCGTCAAACGTCAGCACTACTGAGCGCGGCGGCAGGATCTTGCCGCCGCGCAGATGTTCGTACAGATCATCCAGCGAAATCACATTCGCACCCGCCTGCTGGAGTGCGAGCAGTTGGGTGCGAAACACCGCAGTCGTCACGTCGAAGTACACCGAGGGTTGGTTGGTGATGTCGTGGTACATGATGACCGACACCCGCTCATCTCCATCCAGCAATGCGGCGGGCGGAAGTGGGCGCGCCGGCGCGGCTTCCGGTTCGTCCTCGGGTGCGGACGGCGCACCGGGTTGAGGCGCCGGCAGTCCCAGGCGCGCGCGGAGCTGTTCGGGGAGGAACGAGCCCGAGCGATCCGGCGCGGGAATGCGGCTGCGGAGAGCCTCGGGCAGCAGGCGGGTCGCCGCCGCCGGCGCCAGAAAGTAGAAGAGGAGCGAGCCACCCAGTCCTACCGTCAGTGCGCCCAACAGGAAGTGCGGCCAGGAACGATTCTTGCGATGATAGCGATTGCGTGGGGGCATTGCGGGGACCGAACAGCGAGCAGTGGCTCTCCGGATTCTATCTCCCTTGCGGACGATCCGTAAGTCACAGGTTTCGTCGCAAGAGTTTGTCGAATCATAGTTCTGCCAAAACAGTAGTTTGCTGTAGTGCGGATCCGTGTGCTATACTCCAACGTGGAGGTGAACAGGCAATGCGGGGATTGACCGACAAACAGCGGCGAGTGCTGGACGTGATCCGGGGCGCGATGCGTTCTCAGGGGCAGGCCCCGACCGTCCGCGAGATCGGCACCGAAATCGGGGTCCAGTCCAGTTGTACGGTACAGCGCCATCTGGATGCGCTCGAACGCAAAGGGTTCATCCGGCGGGACCGCTATAAGTATCGCTCGATTGAGCTGGCAGATGCGCCGGTCCCCCCGTTCATCCGCGCCGTCAATGTGCCGGTACTGGGCCATATTGCGGCCGGGGCGCCTATCCTGGCGCAAGAACACATCGAAGACACCTTCCCGCTGCCGATGGATCTGGTAAGCGAGGGGGACTCGGTCTTCATGCTGCGGGTCCGCGGCGACAGCATGATCAATGCCGGCATTTTCGACGGAGACCTGGTGGCCGTGCGCCAGCAGCCCGCAGCGGACAACGGGGAAATTGTGGCGGCGATGATCGAGGATGAAGCAACCGTGAAGCGCTTCTTCAAGGACCGCGGGCGGTTCCGCCTCGTCGCCGAGAATCCCGCGTACGAGCCGATCATCACGGAGCAGGTCCAGATCCTGGGCCGGGTCATCTTGAGCATCCGCCGCTTCTGACCAGCACCCCCCGGCAAACCCGCCCGGTCAGGATTTCCGGTTCTGTGTGACCAGGATTTCCGGGAAGGGATTGCCGGGGTCGGGGCGGAACCGTGGGCTCAACACCGCGCGCAGGGCGCGGTCGTCCTCTTCCGAGCCCATGATCGAACGCCACGCCGACGAAATCCGCAAGCAGGGCTACACGCTGATGCCGGGTCTGGTACTCCCCGAACGCCTCGCGCAGTTGCGCAGCGCTTTGGACGCAGTCCATGCCGCTGAGGCCGACGTGCCCCGGCAGCGGGCCGAACCCGGTTGTTTGCGCGGTTACAATCTGATCCGCCGGCACTCCCTTTTCCGGGAGGCCTTGCAACAGCCCGAGATTGTGGGCCTGGCAGAGGCATTGCTCGGCAAAGACTGCATCCTCCACAGCTTCGAGTCTCGATCTGCGCTGCCGTTAGGCGGCACGCAATCGCTCCATCGAGACATGCCCTGGGTCCCCAACACTCCTCTCTCCGTGAACGTGGTCTGGATGCTGGATGACTTCACCGAGGAGAACGGCGCCACGCGGGTAGTGCCGGGTTCCCACCTCCGGGTGGAGGGACCCGAGCGAGATCGGGTCTACCCGGATGAGGTCCTGGCCGTCGCTCCCGCGGGGACGCTGCTGGCGTTTACCTCGCACACCTGGCACGGGGGCGGACCGAACCGGACTGATCGCCTCCGCCGCGCGTTTCATGTTCACTACTGCCGGAACTGGCTCAAGCCGCAGCGTGACCATCCACGCTCTCTGGATGCCGCCGCCCTCGCGGGGGCGACCCCACTCTTTCTGCGCCTCGCGGGCTTTCACAGCCAGATGGAGTTCGAACCGGAGCTGAACCAGCACCAGCGCCTGCCCGTGCCTCCTGCGGTGGAACCGTCCGGCACGCCGGCATGAAAATCTCGTCGCTTCGCTGGTGGATCACGGGGATTCTCGTCCTCGCGTCCGTGCTGAACTATGTGGACCGGACCGCTCTGGCGGTGGCCGCCAAGACCATCAAAGACCAGTTACATCTGACCGACACCCAGTACGGCGGGATTACGAACGCCTTCCTGCTCGCCTATACCATCTCGTATTTTCTGGGCGGAGTCATCACCGACCGAATCGGCACGCGGGCGAGCTTCTTGATCAGTCTTTGCGGGTGGTCGGTGGCGAACATGGCGCACGCACTGGCCCGTGGTTTCCTCGATCTCGCGGCCTTTCGCTTCGGGCTCGGGCTGTTCGAAGCCATCTACTTTCCGGCGGCCATGCGCGGGTTCACAGAGTGGTTCCGGCCGGTGGACCGCAGCAAGGCCGTGGGCCTGATGCTGGCGGGCGCGAGTTTCGGGGCAGTCATCGCGCCACCCCTGGTGAGCTGGATGATGGGACAGCCTTCCCTGGGGTGGCGCGGCGCGTTCGTGATTACGGGAGCAATCGGGTTTGTGCTCGTTCCGGTCTGGCTGTTCCTGTACCGTCCACCGGCGCTGCATCCGTACCTGACTGGCGCCGAGCGCGACTACCTGCAACTGGACGCTCCTTCCCGTACCCCGGCACGCCGCGCCTCCCTTCCCAACCTGGCCGAGGTGCTGGCCTACCCCGCCTCGCGGGTCATCATCCCCGCGCGCGCCATCACGGATGCGTCCTGGTACCTGCTGCTGTTCTGGCTGATCAAGTATCTGCAGAGCGAGCGCGGCTTCAGCCTGCAACTGGTGCAGTACGTGGCCTGGATCCCCTTCGCCGCCGCCGATGTGGGCGCCATTTTCGGGGGCTGGCTCTCCAGCCGGCTGATTGCGAAGGGAATGCCCATCGTCCAGGCGCGGCAGCGCTGCATGGTCGGCTTCGCACTCATCCTGCCAATCACGCTGGTGGCCTACTTAGGGAACCGAGCAGAATTAATCCTCCCACCCGTGAGGAGACACGGCGGCATCTGAGAGGACACAACTGGACGGAATCATGTACGTCATGGTGTTATGGAACTCACTGCCGCCGCCACGGCCCTCCTCCAAGTTACCG
>SYMT01000412.1 GCA_005805375.1 Actinomycetota bacterium | reverse complement strand
CGTCTGGATGCCGCCCAGATCGTGACCGATCTCCTGCGCAAGACTCCGGTACCTGTCGTCCGCAGTACTTGACCCGATGGAATTCGCGAAGCAACTGGCTCTGTATGCCGCTGCCTTCTGCATCGGCCTGGTGGGATGGGTTCTGAATGTCAGCCAGCTCTACTGGATGGCAGCCACTCTGCTCGTCCTTCCAGGGGTCAGCCGCACGTTCGGAAGGCTCGAACACCGGGGGCTCGCACTCTCCCGCGAGGCTCCCACCACCGGGCACCAGGGCGAGGCCGTTGAGGTCCGTTTTCGGGTCGCAAACCACTGGATGCTCCCCAAGTTGAACCTGGCGCTGAACGATGACCTGCCCGCCGGGTTGTCCGCGATGCCCGCTTCTGTGCCGGTCCAGATCGCACCGCGCGGCGCCGAAGAGGCGACCTATTCGCTCCAACTCCGCCGGCGCGGGCTACACGTGATTCCCTCCATTCGCCTGGAGAGTGTGGACCCGCTCGGGCTGCGGAAGATCGAGTCGCGTCACACCCAACGCTCCGAAGTGCTGGTCTACCCCCGGGTGGCGCCGATCCCTGCGCACCTCATCCCCCCCACGACGGGAGGCGGGCGGGCGCCACTGGAAACCGCACAGCGGCAGGGGGAGGGATCGAGCTTCATGGGAGTGCGCGAGTATCGCCCGGGAGACCCCCTCCGCCATGTCCACTGGCGGACAGCAGCGCGTCTGGGCCGCCTGGCTGTGGTGGAGTGGGAAGCAGAGGAATCGGTGGACGCCGTCCTGGCAGTAGAAACGCACGAAGGTTCCGAGCATGCCCTGGGACACAGCACAACGCTGGATCTGGCCGCCGGACTGGCCGCCTCGCTCGCCGCAAAAATCCTGGCAACCGGCGATTCGGTCCGCCTGCTGGCGCCCGGGACCACGGAATGGCGCCCGAATCCGGACCTGGGGATGGGCGCATTACCCGGCCTGCTCGAGTCCCTCGCCCGCATGCAGGCCATCTCGCCGCACTCGCTGGCCGCTGAGTTGACCCGGGTGGCGCCGCAATTCGCCACCGGCACCCTCATCGCGTGGCTCACGCCCCACCTGGATGCCGCCGTAGTGGAGACTGCCCGTACGCTCCGCGGCGCCCGCCTGCGCCCCTACATCTATTTGCTGGCGGATTGGCCCGCCGCACAAGCACACCCCTCCGCCGAACTGGAAGCGGCGCTGCGCAGCTACGGCGTCCCCGTCCTGTGCCTGCACCCGGAAGATGAACTGGTGCGCCGGCTGTTGGACTGAACCGCAAGACATAGCCTCCGCCGCAGCCAACGCCAAAGCAGGCCCCTGCCCTACACCCTAGAATCCCCCCCCACTCCCTGAGAAACACCATGCAGCAGGCCGCCACCCTTCCCCGGACCAGTCAGGCCGAGCGCGCGCGGGAGCGCAGTGAAGACATTCAGGCCGTCTTGCCCTTGTATGTCGCCAGCCTGATGGTCACGCTCACCGGCGTGGGGGCGGTCGGCGTCACCACCTCGCCCACCGTCTGGATGCCGGTGTGGGCGTTGCTGACCGTGATCGGCCACGCCGCCAGTCTCTATCTCCGGTGGGTCCGGGCGCCCGGCGAGGTGCTTTTCTGGCCGATCGTGGCGCTCGGCACAGGGTTTGCCATTCAGCAGGAGATCGCCGGAAGCCGGCTGGTCGGGATGGAAACGCCGCTGCTGGAGCTGCCCCCCGACATGGCAACCGCGACGATTGTTGCCACCATCGGGGTAGTCCGCTGCTTCACGCTCGTGAGTAACGGCACCCTGCTCTTCAGTCCGGTGCCGGCCATCAGCATGCTCGCCCTGGTTGGGAGCACCAACCCGAATGCGGAAATCCCCCTCTTCTTCGGGCTACTGGTCCTGGGCTCCCTCTTCATCACGGGGTATGAGTATCACCTGCGCCGCACCCGTCGCCGGAACGACACCAATCCCGTCGTGTTCTACCTCCTCAACGCCTGGTTCATCACTTTGCTGGTGCTCGGCTTTGCCGTGCTCTCCAGTCTCGCGGTACAGCCGCTGATCGCCCAGTTCTCACCCTTTGCACTGAGCGCCGTCAGCCAGGCACGGGCACTCACCAACCTGACCGGGAATACCCAGACACAGGCGCCGGTCGGCCAGGGCCCCATCACGCTCAGCCCGAATCCCGTCTACGAGCTCTACGCACCCGAAGGGGGTCTGGTCAAGACCGGGGTCCTGACCAACTACACCGGAAAGAGCTGGACCATCGAGTTCCCTCCCGCCTCGACCGAAGTGACTACCGATGAGGAAGTGCAGGACCCGGCCACTGAGGTAGGGATCCGCTTCCGCGACTATCGGCTCTATGTGCATCGCCTTGCGCCGGAGGGGAAAGCGCCGGCCGGCGTACCCACCCGCACGGTGCGTCAGCGATACGTGACCCGCGGCTATCCGCCACCGGGTATTCCCGGGCTCGGCCGGATTGTCCAGGTAAACTACCCTCGCCCGCGCATCAACCTCAGCGCCGACGGCAGCCTCATCGGAAGCGCCCACAGCAATCCGGAGCAGTTGTTTGAAGTCCGCTCGGTCTTGAGTGACCATCCTCCCGAACTGCTGCGGGCCGCCCCGCGGGTCAATATGGCGGAATTCCTGGAGCCGGAGACGCTGGCCCTACCGCTTAGCGTGGATCGCGTCGTTCGACTTGCCCAGGATGTCACACGATCAGCCCAAAATGACTACGATCGGATCCAGGCGATCATTCAGCACATCGAGAAGACCTGCACCTATACCCTGCAGGAGGAGCCGACTCCGGCCGGGGCGGATGCGACCGAATACTATCTGTTCCAGACGAAACGGGGTGCTTGCGATCTCGCCTCCACCGCGGCAGCGGTCATGTGCCGGGCGGTCGGCATTCCCTCCCGGATTGCGATCGGCTTCGTGGCGGAAGAGGCGCTGCCCACTGGCCAGGGCTTCATGATCCGGCAGGAACACGCGCACATGTGGTTCGAGGCATACCTGCAGGGCTACGGCTGGGTCACGTTCAACCCGGCGCCGGTGACCTCGTCCATCCACGACACGCCCCTGCAACTGCTCTGGTATCGCCTGAGCCGGATGCTGGCCAAGATCGGCGGAGGCGGTCTCGACGCACTGATGCTCATTCTGGTCGTAATGGTGACCCTCGGGCTGGTAGGATACCGGCTGGCCCGCCGTCTGCGAGACGGGCTGCGCACCTGGCAGCGAAACCGCCGCAGCCTTCAGGGGGCGCCACTGGCCGCCATCCCAGGTTTCTACGCACAGGGACTCCGGCTTCTGGATCACCGTGGGTGGGTGCGCCAGCCCTGGATGACGCCGCACGAGTTCCTGGCCTGGCTGCGGATCGAGTGGGCCGCCTATCCGGAACCCCTGGCGGCCTTCGAGACGTTGACAGGGTGCTTCGAGCAGGCGTACTACGGAGGAGACGGATCGGATGAAGCCCAGGTTCGGGCCACGCGGGCGGTAGCTGCCCTGCGTGCGGCTGCCCCAAAACGGCCCAAACCGCGGCGGCGATTGCTGCGTACCAGCCCGTCTGCCGGCTGATGGCCGCCATCGATTCGTCCAGGCGCGTCTATCTGCTCTGGGGTGAGGAGGAGACTCGCAAACGCGCTGCCCTGGAGGAATTGCTCAACGCGCTGGTGCCGCCCGAAGACCAGGAACTCGATGTAGAGTTTCTGGACGGCACCCACCCGGAGTTGACGGGAGAAGCGATTCTGAGCGCCACCAGGGATCGGGGGATGTTCAGCGAGCACCGGGTGGTGGTGGTGCGCAGCGCCGGCCGGTTGCGCCCACCCCGGCATGTCCGCACCCAGGACGTGCTGGCAGCCGGGGTGAAAAACATTCCGGAGTTCTCGACCCTGATCCTCGTGGCGGATGCCGAGGACAGCACCGACCGGGCCGGTCGTGCCCCGTTCCTGGAAAAGCTGATGTCCGCATTGAAGGCGGACGGCACAATCCTGGAGTTTCGTCCGCTCTCGTCCGAGGACCTCGCCCGCCTGGCCGTGCGCGAAGCCGCGTCCGCCGGGAAGCGCCTCAGCCCCACAGTAGCCGCCACCCTGGTGCAGCGAGTGGGGAACAACTCACAGGTGGTGCTGCACGAAATCCGGAAGCTCGTGAACTTTGTCGGGCCCCGGGACACTATCCTGCCGGCCGATGTGGCCGAACTGGTCGCGGCCCCCGCAGACGAAAACGTATTTCATATGTTGGAAGCCGTCCTGGCAGGCAACACGAGAAAAGCGCTCACCATATTGCAGGCAATGGAACACGCCGGCGTGGCGCCGCACATGGTGATGACGCTGGTCGGACGCACGCTGCGACAACTGGTGCAGGCGCGCTATCTGCAGGATCGAGGGGTGCCGCCGACCGCAGACGCAGCCGCTGTTTCCCTGGACATCCTGGCGGAACTCCCCGCGGAGGGGTGCCTTTACCCAAACACCAAAGAATGGCTGCGCATTCGGCTCTGGGATCAGGCATCCCAGTTCTCCTGGTCGGCGCTCCAGGCCGCACTGGGTCAGTTAGCCATCACGGAGGCCGGGACGAAAGGCTGGGAATACGGCATCGAAAACGCCGACCTCGCGCTAGAGGTTTTCGTCGTCTCTCTGGCCCAATCCGTGCGGTCGGGACGGCCCGGCCGGGCTAGCTTCCGGCCTGCGCCTCGTTGAGACGCCGGGCGAGCCGCGACTTGCGACGGTTGGCGGCGTTCCGGTGAATAATGCCCCGCTTCGCCGCTTTGTCCACCAGACCGGTCGTGGCGCTGAACGTGGCCATCATGTCTTCTTCGCCGCGGCTGATCGCCACACGGGTCTTCTTCACCCACGTCTTGATCGCGCTCTGCACGGACTGGTTCCGGGCGGCACGCTTGCGCGATTTCTTGATATCCCTGATTGCAGACCGGAGGTTCGCCACGCTTGAGTTCCCTCTCCCCGAAAAGATCGGCAGATCGCCAAAACCTGCCGAGTATATCAGATGTAGGAACAGAGGAGCAACAGGGTTGTTAGGGTTCTAGGGTCTCAGGGTTCTACGGTTCTAGGGTTCCGAGGAGTTGAGGGTGGTAGGCTGCTCCCCTGGGAACGCTGGCTTCCCGCGGGCCTCGCCCCAGGACCCTGAAACCCTGAAACCCCAGCAGCCTGTCGGAGAAGTGCTCATCCGCCCCATTTCCGGGCCCTTGGAGCGCTGAGACACTCGAACCCGGGGGATTCTCGCCCGCTTTTTGGGACTCTGGACGCACCGAAACGGCTTCTCCGACAGGCTGTTAGAACCGTAGAACCCTGAAACCCTGACCATGAACACAACCGCATCGGCAGTGCAACCTCCGGATGACTCCGTAGCAGCCGCCCCACGCGTGGCGCGGGCCGCCGGGATCATGATCGCCGCCATCTTCCTGAGTCGCATCCTCGGCCTGGTGCGGGACATGGTGATGTCTTACTACTTCGGGGCACAGGTCAGCCCGGTGGCCGACGCTTACCGAGCCGCGTTCTCGCTGCCGGATCTGTTCTACTACCTGATTGCCGGCGGCGCCCTGAGCAGTGCCTTCATCCCTGTCTTTACCGAGTATCTGGAGAAAGGGGACGAGAAAACAGCCTGGAAAGTGTTCAGTGTGTTTGGAACCGCAATCGCGCTGGGGCTGACCGTGTTGATCCTGCTCGGTGAGATCCTCGCTCCGTGGCTGCTCTGGCTCTTCCTGCCCGGGTTCCGGAGCGATCCCGCCAAGCTCGATCTGACGACCAACCTCACCCGCATCGTCTTCCCCGCGCAGATCTGCTTCTTCATCGGCGGCCTGATGATGAGCACCCTGTACGCCCGCAACCGGTTTCTGATGCCGGCCCTCGGCCCGGTAGTCTACAATGCGGCGATCATTTTGGGCGCGGTGGTGGGAGGGCAACTGCTGGGTCCCATGAACGGCATCTATGCGCAGGCGTGGACCGTCCTTCTGGGAGCCCTGTTGGGCAACATCGTGATGCAGCTCTGGGAAATGCGCCGCGTGGGCATTCACTACACGCCATCCCTTGACCTGCGACACCCTGGAGTGATCAAGGTCGGGAAGCTGATGCTGCCGGTGCTGCTCGGGCTGTCACTGCCGCAGTTGTGCGTCCTGCTGGCCCGTCCTTTCGCCAGCCAGCTCGATCAGGGCGCCATTACCTGGCTGGACAGCGCGAACAAGGTGATGCAACTCCCCCTGGGAATCTTCGCACAGGCCCTCAGCGTGGCTATTTTCCCCACTCTGTCGGCGTTGGCCGCGCGTCAGGACATCCCCGGCTTCCGCCGCCAGTTCAGCCTGGGCTTTCGCTCCATTCTATTTTTGACGATCCCATCCGCCGTGCTCATTCTGGTCCTGGCGGTACCGCTCACGGCGCTGCTGTTCCAGCGCGGGCAATGGACCTGGGACGACACAGTCCGTACGTCCCAGGCCACGGTGTTCTATTCGCTCGCTATCGCCGCTGTTTCGGGCCAGCAGATTGTGAACCGGGGCTTCTATGCGATGCAGAACACCATCACCCCGATGGTGGTCGGCACAGCGGCCACGGTCTTCTATCTGCTGTTGAACTGGCTACTCATGGCGGTGTTAGGAGTGAACGGGCTGGCGCTTTCTTACACGATCGCCAACGGAGCCACGCTCGCCGCACTTCTGGTGCTCTTCCATCGCCACATCGGGGGACTCCCGCTCATGGAAATGGGAGACTCCGTGGGCCGTGTGGCCGTGGCCGCCACGGGAATGGGGATCGTAGTCTGGCTGGTGCGCCGCGCGATGGACAGTCTTCTGGGGGCCTATGGGCCGGACGGGATGCACTCGCTCCCGGTGCTGTTCGAACTTTTCGTCTGTACCGGCGTCGGCTGCGTCGTATACCTGACGGCAGTCAAGTTACTTCGTGTTCCCGAGGCGGAATTTGTGCTCGACACCGTGGGCACGCGCCTCCGCAAACTCGCCGGCAGGGGCCCCGTCACCGCCGCGGCCGCGGTGGATGCGGACCCCATCCGCACCCCCCAGGCCAGCTCCGGCAGCCCCACCGATAGCCCAGCCCGGAGTCGTCACCACAACACGGTACGGGAGGCGATCCACCGCGACGGCTGGACCATCACCCAGGATCCCTTCCCGCTTTCTCCGCGCCACCGCCGGGAGGCAGACGATGCCGACGTCGCGCCCACCCTCATCGCCGCCGAACGGAATGGACGGCGCATCGCCATTGAGATAGCCACTCTCCAGGGGGCATCGCCCACCGCGGACCTGCGCGAAGCCGCCGGCCGCTTTGTCGTCACCCGCGCGCTGCTCCAAGCCGCCGACCCGAACCGCCAGCTCTACCTGGCCGTCTCACGGCGGGTCTACGATCGGGTCTTCACCGGCGCCCCCGGCGAACAGGTGGCCGCCGGTCTCCCACTGCCCCTGCTCGTCTTTCAGGAACTCCCCCCGGAAGTCCGGCGCTGGATTGACCGGCAATCGCCCCCCGTGTAGGATAGGGGGTGCGACGTCGCGGACGGTCCGTGCTGCAATAGTGGCGGTCGCAAGTCATCACTTCGAGCATGGCCCGACCACGACACGATATCCCCTTTGCCACCGATGCGGAGATTGAGACGTTTGTCGTCCGCTTCGAGGCGTGCGAATGGCCGTACGAGCGGTGGACCCATCGCGCGCACCTCGCCCTCGCGGTCGTCTATCTGCGGCGTTACCCGCCGGGGGAGGCGCTGGCGCAGGTGCGCGCCGCCATCCAGCGGTACAACAAGGCCTGTGGCGACCCAAACGGTTACCACGAGACGATCACGGTGCTCTTCATGCGCCGGGTGAACTGGGCGCTGCACTACGAACTGACAGGCACGTTGGTGCAACTGGTAGATGGCCTGTACAAACGCTGCACCCTGGACTGGCTGCTGCGCTACTACAGCCGGGAGTGCCTCTGGTCGGCCGCGGCGCGGGCGGGGTGGATTGAACCGGATCTGTGCCCACTCGACTTCTGAGCCGGTGCATCACCGGGACGCCGTACGCACACCGGGGCACTCCCCGATGAGGAGTGCCCCGGAAGAGCCACCGAGAAGGCCCTCGGAAGAGGGTCTCGCGGATGCCTACATCAGGAAGTGGTTCTCGGTGTCTCCCAGCAAGGTCTGGATGTAACAGACCTGACCTCGGTGATGCAGCACATCAATGACCGGGAACCCGGCAATCTGCCCGAGTGGGAAGGTGCCGAACGGCATGGTCATCTGGTTGCCCAGCGTCTCCGGCGGGATCCGGCAGAGCGCCCCGGCGTACTCCTTGCTCGCCGACCGAAGTTCGCCCTGCACCATGGCGCGAGTCAGGTTCTCGGGGATGGACATCTGCATTTCCTGCCCGGCCAGCACCCCAATCATGGCGCGCATGAAGTAGGCAGCCTCGGCGGCGCAGTCCAGCGCGGACTTGGCGTCGGGCGCGGGCTTCCAATCCAGCTTGTCGTCCGGGATAAAGTCGAGGTTGTGGGCGAGATCAGGCCCGGCCCACTGGAGCACGTGGGCAAGAGAGTCCATCGGATGCATGGTGCGTAAGGTCTCCTGACTGAGTTCCCCGGTATCGTCGGCGTTCCGGGGAAGAGGTGCTCATAGAATAGCACACAAGCGTTTGCGTGCGTCTTAAATCCATCAAGGAGAGTGCTCTCCTACAGTCCGCCGACCTGCCCGTTAGGGTTTGGGTGCGCAGACAGCCTTGTAGTTCGCGTAGGGGCCCACCGTCGTGCAGTTTGCGTACTGGGCGCAGAAGCCGGCAGGGGGCGGCCCTTCGAGCGCGAAGTTGTCCGGGTCCCGCAACTGGTGCATCCGGGCGTTCTTCGCGTGGCCATCCAGGAAGAGCGTGTTATTCCCCTGGTTGTGCCGCGAGCCCCAGAACGAGAAGACACAGTTCTGCACGAAAGCATCGTTCTGCGGATAACTGGCCTGGGCAGTCGCGTAGTCCGAGACCCACACCACGTCGGCCGGCTGGGTCGCCATTGCAAGGTGGGCGATGGTTGCGGCGCTGAAGGTGAAAGGCGGGGTCGGGTAACCAGGATCGCGGTGCGCGCCGTTCAGGCCGTAGCCCACGGGGCTGTAGCACTTGGGAGCGCAGGGACTGGTCGGGACTCCGCCGAAGTTCGCATTCAGCGTGGCGGAGGGACATTTCACCACTACGTCCTGGTTCTTCACATACGGCTGAACGATCGCGGTGCTCCAGTCGGCGCGGTACAGGGGCAGGACCTCATCATAGTCCTGCGTGTACATCAGCATCGCCGTCCCGATCTGCTTCAAGTTGGACAGGCACTGCGCCCCCCGTGCTTTTTCGCGCGCCTGGGCGAAAACCGGGAAGAGGATGGCTGCCAAAATGGCAATTATCGCGATCACGACGAGGAGTTCGATGAGGGTAAAGGCACGTCGGCGAATGAGAGAATTCGCGCTCCTAAGGGTCAGCGTGGAAGTAATGGGATAAGCTACAGATAGAGAGGAATCCCATAAAGAGAGACAGCGATGCTGCGCCTGGAGTGGACGGAAGCGGAACGGCACGAGTGGCAGCGCTACGCTGCAGCGCATCAGCATTCCCTCCGCGAAGCGCTCCGACTGGAGATGCTCCGCCGCCTCGCCGCTGGGCAGTCCG
>SYMT01000048.1 GCA_005805375.1 Actinomycetota bacterium | reverse complement strand
GATCTGCGGGAACTGTGGGGGCTGACTGCGCCCCGGCGGCTGGCGACGGAAAGCGGGGAGCCGGTGAAGCTCTATGTCGGGGTGGATCTGGAGCAGGTGTAGCGAATGGCACAACGAGGAGAACCGGAGGAGGGGGCTGCGGCGGAAAGCGCGCTGGGATGTGACAGGTTCCACGGGGTGGCCGTCGGGACGACGGCGGTCCCGGGAGGGGAGGGGGCCGGTTCCGGCGCGGGGCGTGCGGGGGCCGTCGGGAACGACGGCGGTCCCGGGGGCGGGGGGAACGGAGGGGGGGCCGGCGTGCGGGAGGGCCACCGCTCAGGAGTGGTGGATGGCGCCGGCGGGAGGGGGGAGTATCGTCCGCAGGGGGCGGCGCGCGAGCTGTTCTATGCACGGGAAGCGGAGGTGCTGCTGTCGGGGCCGGCGGGGACAGGCAAGTCGCGGGCGTGCCTGGAGAAGTTGCATCTGTGTGCCCTGAAGTATCCGGGAGCGCGCGGGCTGATCGTGCGGAAGACACGGGCAAGCCTGACCGAGAGCGCGCTGGTGACCTTTGAGGAGCGGGTGCTGCCGCCCGGGTCGGCGCTGGCGCAGGGGGCGGGGCGCGCGGGGCGGCATGCGTATCGCTATCCGAATGGGAGCGAGATCGTGGTCGCGGGGATTGATCGGCCCAGCCGGGTGATGAGCACCGAGTTCGACCTGATCTATGTCCAGGAGGCGATCGAACTGGCGGAGGAGGACTGGGAGGCGCTGTTGACGCGGCTGCGGAACGGGGTCCTCCCCTACCAGCAGTTGTTCGCGGATACGAACCCGAGCACGCCGGCCCACTGGCTGAAGCAGCGGGCGAATACGGGGCGCGTGCGGCTGCTGGAGAGCCGGCATGAGGACAACCCCACGGTCACCGCCGCCTACCTTGCCACGCTGGATCGCCTGACGGGGGCGCGCTACCACCGGCTCCGGTGGGGGCGGTGGATGCAGGCGGAGGGGGCGGTCTACGAGGAGTGGGACGCGGCCCGGCATGTGCTGCCGCCGGCGGTGCGGGAAGCGGCACGGGAGTGGCCCCGGTGGTGGGCCGTGGATTTCGGCTTCACGAACCCCTTCGTCTGGCAGTGCTGGGCGTGTGATGGCGATGGTCGCCTTTACCTGCTGCGGGAGCTGTATGTGACCGGGCGACTGGTGGAGGATGTGGCTCGGGAGATTCGGGGGCTCACGACCGGGGAGCCGGCCCCGCGCACCATCGTCTGCGACCACGATGCGGAGGACCGGCGCACATTGGAGCGTTACCTGCAGCGGCGCACGGTGGCGGCATACAAGGCGGTGTCCCCCGGCATCCAGGCGGTGAAGGCGAGGCTGCGGACGGCGGCGGACGGGAAACCCCGCCTCTTCGTTCTGGCGGATGCGCCGGTGCGGCGGGACCCGGCTCTGGTGGAGGGCAAAAGGCCGGCGAGCACGATCGAAGAGCTTGACGGCTATGTGTGGGACACCGCCGGGGGCCAGCGGCGGGCGGGCGAGGCGCCGCTGAAGGAACACGACCACGGCCTGGACGCCATGCGCTATGCGGTGGCGGAGGTGGACGCCATAGGCCGGCGGATCGCGAGGATCTACTGATGCGAAGGACGAGGGGGGCGGCGGGAAGGCCGCTGCTGTCGCAGGTGGTCCTGCGCGCGGTGCGGCGGATCTTCGGCGGGAGCAGGGGGAGGGCGGCGGGGGAATGGACCTCATTGCCGGCAGGGCTGCTGCCGGGGTCGGATTTCGACTATCAGACCGCCGCAGGGGATCCACGGCACAACAGCGTGGTCGCTATCTGCCTTGGGTGGATCGGGGACAACTTCCCGGAGCCGCGGCTCTGTGTGGAACGCCGGCGGGGACCGGATGGACGCACCTGGGAGCCGGTAGACGATCACCCACTGCTGCGCCTGATCACGTGCCCCAACCCGGAGTACGACAGCGATGCGCTCTGGGCGGCGACGGCGATGTCGTATGCGGCCTTCGGGAACGCCTACTGGTTCCTGGGCCGGAGCGATGGCGGTCGGGGGCGCGTGACGGAACTGTGGCACCTGCCCACCGAGCAGTTGCGCCCGCTCTGGCCGGAGGACGGCAGCCGGTTCCTGAGCGGCTATGAGTACCGCGCGGACGGCCGCACGCTGCGACTGCGGCCGGATGAGGTGCTCCATTTCCGCTTCGGGTTTGAGCCGGGGAGTCTGCGCGAGGGGTGGTACCGTCTGCGGGCCGTGCTCCGTGAGGTCTGTACGGACAACGAGGCGGCGACGATGATGGCGGCGCTTCTCCGCAACATGGCGGTCCCGGGCGTGCTGATCTCGCCGGCGGATCGCGATCTGGAAGCGCGGCCGGACGAGGTGGAGCTGCTGCGGCGCAGCCTGCTCGCCGGCTTCAGCGGGGAAAACCGGGGCCGGCCGCTGATCGCCACCACCGCGTGGCGCGTGGACCGCCTGGGACTGACACCGGAAGAGCTGGTACTGGATCGAACCCGAAACATCCCGGAGGCCCGGATCTGCGGCGCGCTCCGGATCCCCCCGATGGTGGTGGGCATGGTCGTGGGCCGGGAAGTGCAGACGTTTTCCAACTACGCCCAGGCCCGGCGCGCCGCCTACGAGGACTGCCTGGCGCCGATGCACCGGCGGTTCGCCCGGGCAGTGGAACGGGTGCTGCTCCCGGAACTGGGAGACCCGGGGAGGGAGCGGCTTTCCTGGGACTACCGAGATGTCTCCGCCCTCCAGGATGAGCGCACCGAGCTGTTTCAGCAGAATCAGCTCGGCGTGCAGGGGGGCTGGATGACGGTGAACGAGGCACGCGCCCGGGTCGGCCTCCCGCCGCTCGCCGGGGGCGACGCCCTGGCGGGACGGGAGCGAACGGCGGCGTGAACCGAGGGGCGGGCCGGGGGTGCCCGGTGCAGTCGTCGAGTGATCGGGACATCTCCCCTGGAGGGTCCGACTGCGATGGAGGAGGGATGAACCACAGCGACATTGAGCGGAAGGTGCTGGCGTTTGACACACGTGAGGCGGCGAGAGGGGAGTTTGCCGGTTACGCATCCGTGTTTCACACAATTGATGATTCTCCGCATGGAGACATCGTGGCGCCGGGGGCGTTTGACGCCGACCTGGCGGAGTTTCTGGCGAGCGGGTTCATCGGCGGGCTGAACCACAACTGGGACCAACCGATCGGACGGCCGGTGGAGGCGCGAGAGGATGCGCGGGGGCTCTTTGTCCGCGCGGCGCTGTCGGATACGGGCGCGGCCCGGGAGGTGCGGACGCTGCTGCGCGATGGGGTGATCGGGAAGCTCTCCATCGGGTTTCGCATTCTGGGCTGGGAGTTGTTGGAGACGGAGGCAGAGGTGTTCGCCTACTGGCGGCGCTGGGGCTACGCGCCGAGCGCCGGGGATCGGGCGAAGGCGACCGCCGGGGCGCGGTTGTTGACGCGGGTGCGCCTCTTTGAGGTGTCGCCCGTGGCGGTGCCGGCGAACCGGTTGGCGGCGATTACCGAGGTCAAAGGAGGAGGACGAGGGATGCAGGGACTGGCACGCGCGGCACAGAGAATCGAAGAGCGACGGGGCGAACTGGCGGCGCTGTTCGCCCGGCACCGGCAGGGGGACGAGTATTCCATGCCGGTCGAGGCGGTCGAAGAGGTGAACCGGCGGAATGACGAACTGGCGGGGCTGGTGCGGGAGCATGAGGAAGCGAAGCGCCTGTCCGACCTGGCGGAGCGGAACACAGCGGCACTGGAGCAGATGCGCCAACCCCGGCGGCTGCCCGTCTCCGAGAGGACGGAGGCGGGATGCGCGCGGCCGGTCGAGACTCGCTCGCTGGGAGACCTGTTCGTCGGCAGCGTCGCCTACCGGGAGTTCAAGGGGGGCCGGAGCCCGGTAGCGGTGATCCCGGACCTGGAGGTAAAGACGCTCTTCAGCACCTCTGCCGGCTGGGATCCCGAGGATCTCCGCCGCCGCCGCGTCCTCTTCGATGAGCAGGAGATGCCGCGGGTGGTGGATCTCTATCCGAAGACCACCACGCGCATGAGCACGGTCCTCTGGATGGAGGAAACCACCTACACGAACAACGCGGCGGAAGTTGCCGAGGCCGGGAGCTACCCGGAGGCGGCGCTGACGGTGACCGAACAGAGCAGTGAGGTGCGCAAAATCAGCGTGCTGCTGCCGGTGACGGATGAGGTCTTCGAAGACGAGGAGCGGGCGCGCGACTACGTGAACAACCGCCTGCGCAATATGCTCTTCCAGCGACTCGACCAGCAGCTCCTGGTGGGGAACGGCACGGCTCCGAACCTGCGGGGCGTGAACAACCTGGCGGGGATCAACACCCAGGCGAAAGGCACCGATCCCACCCCGGACGCGATCTACAAGGGCATCGTCCTGATCCGCACCAACGGGTTCACGGAGCCGAATGCGGTGGTGATGCATCCGAACGACTTCCAGGACCTGCGCCTGCTGCGCACGGCGGACGGAGTCTACATCTGGGGCAGCCCGAGCGAGCGGGGCAACCCGACGATCTGGGGCCTGCCGATCATCTCCACCACCTACCAGACGGAAGGCACGGCGGTGGCGGGCGACTGGGCGAATTTCGGCGAACTGGCGACCCGCCGCGGGATCGAGTTCGAGGTGACGAATGCCCACAGCACCTACTTCGCCGAGGGCAAGATGGCGATCCGCTGTGATCTGCGGGTGGCCGCAATTCACTACCGGGCGAAGGCGTTCTGCAAGATCACGGGGATCTGAGTGCGGTGAGGGGAACGGGGGTGGGCTGCCGGCTCACCCCCGCGGGAGCAGATCAATGGCAGTGATTGAAATGACGGCGAATACGACTGCGAGCGGGCTGGGGCAGCCGCTGCGCGGGAGTGGAGTACCGGTGAACGGGGGCGCCGGCACGTTCGTGAACGTGGCGGAGACGGGCGCGCTGTACCTGGACCTCGCGAACGGGAAGCTGTACGTGAACACCGGCACCAAGGCCTCGCCGGCGTGGACGGTGGTCGGGACTCAGACCTGAGCGGATGGGCAAAACGGCTTACCCGACGGCGGCGGACCTGAACAGCTACCTCACCGAAGCGGGATTCACGCTGGGCGGGCTGGACACGACGACGGCGGTCGCGGCGGCGGTGGACGAGTTCCACCGCCGCACCGGCCGGATCATGCTCGCCCCGGCGGGGACCACCACCCGGTACTACGATCCGCCCACGGCGAGCGGCATCCCCGGCGGCGAGGGAGGCGGCTTCCTCTCGCTGGGGGCGGATCTCGCGGTGCTGACCGCGGTGGTCTACCAGCCGCAGGGCGCCGAAGCGGAGACGCTGGTGCAGAACGCGGACTTCCGCCTGCACCCGTACGGAGCGGGCAGTGAGGATGAGGGGCCGTTCCTGGCCGTCGAGTTCCGGCGGCGATGGACGCGCCCACTCCTGCTCTCGTTGCGGCGGGCGGTGCAGGTAACCGGGCGGTGGGGGTATGCCGTGGAGATCCCGGAGGACGCGTGGAACGCGATGCTCCAGCGGGGTGCGGCGCTCCTGGCCCCCAGCCGGGGCGGGAAACTCTCCGGCGGGCATGTCCGCACGGAGGACAGCGGGGTGGTGCGTGTCTATGGGGACGATCCACTGGCCGGCCTGCGCCGCGCCTGGGAGGGGGTGTTCGAGGCGGTGGTGAGACGGTACAGGGTGGTGAGGATGTAGGGGTGTGAGGGGTGTGAAGAGGTGGTGGAGTGCGGGGTGGTGGAGTGCGGGGTGGTGGAGTGCGGGGTGGTGGAGTGCGGGGTGGTGGAGTGCGGGGTGGTGGAGTGCGGG
>SYMT01000047.1 GCA_005805375.1 Actinomycetota bacterium | reverse complement strand
TGGTGCCGGATTACATCAAGTCCACCCCGGCCTGCCCCAGTGGCGGCTCCTACACGCTGGGCAACGCCACCACGGCGCCGAGCTGCGCCATCGGCACCAACGGCACCACCGACACCACCGACGACCACAGCCTCTAAGGACAACCGCGGTGGGGATCCGCGCCGGCGCGCGGATCCCCACCATCGGAGCATCGGATACGGCGGAAGTGGGAACAGCCCTCTGTTCCCACTTCCGCCATTTTCTTGGTGGTCGTGGAGGAGGAGAGCCCCGGGAGTAGCGGGAAACCATGGCAGTATCCTCATCTACCAACTGGTACTCGTCCCCTGCCGCACCCGATACACCCCCCAATGCGCGACCTCTCGACTCGTTTCCGGCGGGCGGGCAGGCTCGGCGCCTGTCTCGTCGCAGCGCTCTCGCGCGGGGAGTGGGGCGCGGCGTTGGGGCCGGGCCTGGTGTGGTTCGTGGTTTATCTGCGGACCCTCTGTCCCTCCACGTACCTCGGCGATTCCGGTGAGATTGCCAATGCGATTACCACCGGTGGGATCGTCCATCCGCCGGGGTATCCGCTCTTCTCTGTGCTGGGCAAGTTGGCGCTGTGGCTGATCCCGGTGGGCGAGCCGGCCTACCGGATTGGGTGCGTTACTGCGGCGGCAGCGGCGGCAGCTACAGCAGTCCTCTTTGCGCTCGCACGAGAGGCTGGGTGCTCCCGAGCCGGTGCATGGTTCGCCGCGGGGCTGCTTGGCGGTAGCTACACCTTCTGGAGCCAGAGCGTGCGCGTGGAGGTGTACAGCCTGCACGTATTGTTGAGCTTGCTCCTGCTCGTCGGGGCCGCGCGGTACCACCGTACCGGGGCGCGGCGAGACTTACTCATCGCTGCGGCGGCCACTGCTCTGGGCCTGGCGCACCATCTCACCATCGTACTGCTCGGGCTCGCGGCGCTGGTGCTCTGTGGACGGCGGCTCTGGACCGATCCGCGGCCCGGATCGAGGCTCGTTCCCGCATTGCTCTGCGTGGCTGCCGGGCCGACTCTCTACTTCCTGGTGTTCCTCTGGGCACGCGCCGATCCGGTCTACAATTGGGGGCGACCGGGCACTTTCCCGCTGCTGTGGAACCACGCCACCGCCGTCATCTACCGGTTTGGCCTTCGCGCGCCCGACGCAGCTTTTCTCGGCACGTCCCTGCCCCTCTTCTGGCAATTGTTGCTCGACCAGTTTCCGTACTATCTATCGCTTCTCGCGATACCGGGAGCCTGGTACGTGTGGCGCCGCCGTCCTGCCCATTGCGTCGCGATCTTGACGGCGGCGCTGGTAGTCGTTGGGTACAACCAGTGCTACCGCATCGCCGACATCGCGCCGTACTACCTCCTGGTGTGGGCACTGCTTGCCCTTCTGCTCGGCGCCGGGTTGGATCTGCTCGGAGAGTGGCTGGCGGCGCCGGTATGGCGGTGCCCGGTGCGAGCACTGGGGGTGGTTCTGATCGGAGTGGCACTGCCGGTGGGACGCAACTGGGCGGCCTGCGATCTGAGCCGGGCGACCTGGGTCCGCGAGTTTGCGCGCCAAAAGCTGGAATGCACTCCGCCCGGAGGAGTCCTTGTCGGGCAGTGGGATCCCGATGTCTTCCCGATGTGGTATGTCCAGAATGTGCTGGGAGTACGCCGGGATGTGCTGGTGCTCGACCGTTCACTCATCCGCATCGGCTGTTGGAACTCCAATAACGACCCCAGTCTGTGGTACCTCCACATCCTGCGGCGACAGGGAGCTCCCATTGCGCTCCCCATTTCCCGCGCCCTCTCGACGCGTATCCGGGAAGGCGACGACGGCTTGCTCTTTCGGCTGCTGACCCGTGAACTGCGGGAGCGCCCCTGGTGCATGACCTTCGGTTACTCCGGGTCGGCGCCTCCCTACGACCGGCAGTATTTTCCGCTGTGGGTCCAGCGGAACATGTACATGATGGTGCGTGGCGTGGTCATTGGCATTTATCCGATCGCGGAAGCCCCTGCCTTTTCGGATGTGCTGCGCGACAACGACACCCTGTGGGGCCGGATTAACCTGCCCGAATTCGCCGGCGTACGTCTGGACCAGGACCTGGCTCCCTCGTATGTGCAGGACCACTACGTGGCGATGTACCTCCAGTACGCCAGGCTGCTGCTCCGGGCCGGAAGAAGAGCGGAAACCGCCCGGATCTGCGGACGATTGCACGCGTGGGCGCCGAACTCCAGACCTGTGCAGGATGCCCTGGAGTGGTTGAGGACCCATCCGGAGTAGCCCGAAAAATCTTTTCGGGCACATATCAAACCTCCGGCGGGGTACGGAATGATCTTCTCAGAAGCAAGAAGACGGGTTCACCGACCCCTTCGCAATCAGATCTACGGACCGCGAGGTCCCCGGAGTAACAGAACCGTGTTGAACAAAGCCGCCAAGTCCGTCCGCCGTGGTTTCACCCTCGTGGAAATCATGATCGTGGTGCTCATCATCGGCATCCTGCTCGCCGTAGCCATCCCCAACTTCGTGAAGGCCCGGAACAGCTCCCGGGGCAAGTCCTGTGTGGCCAACCTGCGCCAGATCGACTCCGCCAAAGAGCAGTATATGATGGACAACCGC
>SYMT01000411.1 GCA_005805375.1 Actinomycetota bacterium | reverse complement strand
TCGTTTCCACCGTTGCTTCGGCGCGGGCTTCGGAAACCTTCTGGCGCAGTTCGGCACCGTGCCATTCTTCGGCCAGTTACGCAAACAGCGGGCTTTAGAGCATCATCCGTCTTACCCCGAGCAGGTCCAGCAGTCCCCCGTCATTGTACCGTACCCGGAGCCGCGCCTGCGTCACCGCCAGCAGTTTCCGCTTCTCCGTTTCGTCCGGGTGGCGTTCGATCACCTGGCGAGTGCGGCGCACCACCTCCTCCGGCGTGGCGGCGCCATAGTCGGCCAGCACCGCCCAGGGGGCCCCCTCCGGGTCCTGGGGTTGCAGCAACTCGGCGGCGGTGAACTCCCAGGCGTGGAGCACCGGCCACGCCGCCGTCAAGGTGGTGGTCCCGTCCGCGCTGGTCTCGTGGGCGCGGTTCGGGGTGACCAGCACGCCGCGCTGGGCGAGCACCAGCACCACGGCTTCGGGGAGCTGCCCGAGCGCGACGCGGGCGAGGCAGAGGTCTTCCAGGCATTGCCGGGCGATGTCCGACTTGGGATAGGTGGTGACCTCGATCAGCACGGGTCGAGGCTCGGTATCCCCCTCGAAAAGCGCCTGCAGCAGTCCATCCGGGGTGCGCTCCAGGTGCAGCAGGCTGGGTTCCGGGGCGTCCCAGCGCAGCACGCGCCGCCCCCGCAGCATGTGCAGCAGCGACTCGGTGCAGTTCCGGATCAGCCAGCGGGTTCCCTTGTCCGGTGCAGCCATCCGTGATCTCCTTCCACCCAGGATGGTCGGCCCCTGTCGCCCGTGGCAGCACCGTTGAAAACACCTGCGCGGAGAGGTGGTTCAACTCCCTGCGGCAGCAGCAGAGAGCTGGATCCCGGACGTTCGCGGATCGGCCCTGGGTGAGGCGGCGCCGCGCGTGGTTCTGCGACCTCGGGGTAGCATTCAAGGTGCAGCAGGGCAACCCCGCCGGCGCCACGTCACCCCTTGAGGCACCCCCGCGCCGCGCCGGGGTGAACCCATGGTGTTGCCAGCGGATCGTCCCTGCGGGCCAGCGTCGCGCGCCTCCCGCACGGGGATGGGGGCGCGAGGTAGGGTGGGCGCGTCATTGTGCGCCCATCCTCTCTTGGGTGTACGGAGCAACCCCGGCGGGTCGCTCACCTGTTGTTTGCCACCCCTGCGCCCGCCCGCGGGTGCAGGGGTGGCAAACAACACCAGCGAGCCCTCCGCGATGCTGTGCACTCCGCTGGTACGCAGGGCGTGCCTCGTACGAGCACGGTGGGTGCATCCCGCCGCGGTGGTGTGGGGCTATCCTTCGTCGCCGCCCTTCCGTTTCCGCAGCGCGTGGGCGAGGAGCAGGCCGCCGAGCGCCAGCCCGCCCGCCGCCATCGCCGCCGTGGCGACCGCGCGCGGCTCCATGCCGGGCAGCACTACCGATCCATCACCGTATTCGTGGAAGAGGCGGCCCCACTTGGTGCGCAGGGCGGCTTCAACGCGGGGCCGGCCGACGTACGGGTACCAGTAGACGTTGTGGTAGAAGTTGCTGGCAAAGTAGGACCAGGGCACGACGGGGGAGCGGAGCAGGGCGCCCTCCAGCGGCTTCAGGGCGCCGTGGTAGATCATCTTCTGCCCCTTGCTGGCGAAAGTGTCCGTCTGGATGAAGTTCCAGGCGGGTTCTGCCCGGATGTCGTGGCCCACAATCTCAATCTCGTTCACATCCCCTACGCCGAGGCCGCGTTCGTGGGCGAGACGGATGAACGGGAGGGACAGCGGGTCAAACCCCTGCAGTTTGGCCGAGACGGCATCAATCGCCACCTGGTCGGCCGAGGCCAGAATGATGTCTTTTTCGTGCCAGCGCATCGCGCGGGGACCGGGGCCATCGCCTGCGAACGTGCCGTCCATCACGGCGAAGAGGCCCGAATGGATGTCCTGTTGAATCATGAGCAGATCCACCAGTGTCTCGTCAATCACGCTGTGAGTCCAGTGCCGTCTCTTATTCAGCAGGCCGCCGAAGGCGTTCTTCATCGCACCGGTGATAACGGTGAACACGTGGGTCTTCACGGTCGGGAAGTGGATGATGTTCCGGTCGAAGAAGATCTCCGGAACTTCCACCCCTTCGGGGAAGATTTTATCCAGCACAAGGAAGGGCTGCTTCGGCTCGTAGCGCACCCAGCGGAACTGCGGTTCGTACAGGTGGCAACTCTCTACCCCGTAGAGGTCGGTCACGAACCGGTGCTTGTTGTTCACTTCGCCGACGTACGCGTCCACTACCACGGTGTCGTTGTGTGCGCCCAGGAGGCGCTCGTAGCCGTCCGCGCGGAGCTTGCGGATCGTGCCTTCGAGCTGCCACGGAGTTGTGGAGCAGGCGGGATACCACGTGTCCCACGAGATGTTGATCTTGAGCAGGGTCTCACGGTCCTGCGGGAGAGCATCCCGGTACCCGGCCAGATCCATCAGGTGAGCGTAGTCTTCCAGGACGGACTCCGGGCTGGTCTTCAGAACCGCCACTTTACCGCGACCCGGGAAGCCGGCAGGATCAATCACGGGGTACTCCTCTCTGGTTCGGGGCGACGTATCTGTTGATTGTAACTGGCGAAAGGCCCGGTGTGCCGCAACGAACTCACGCAGTGCAGAGTTCCGCCACGGCGGCGGCCAACGCCAGCAGCGACCGATCGGTTCCACGGGGCGACACCAGTTGCAGGCCCAACGGCAATCCGTTGGAGGCGGAGCCGTACGGGAGGGTCGCCGCAGGCATCCCGGCGTGGGTCCAGGGCAGGTTCATGCGCGGATCGCCTGTGCGTTCGAGCCCGGCGGGGGCGGGGCCGGTAGCAGCCGGGCTCGCCCAGGCATCGAACGCGTGGGCGTCCATCTGCGATTCCAAATCCTCCGCCAGGTGGATACGGCTCCGGCGTCCTTCATCCACACGCGCCGGGGGAATGGTGCGACCACGCCGGATCAGTTCCGCCGTCCGCGGCCGGTAGCGGTCTGCATAGCGGTCGAACCAGGCGGCGTGAACCTGCGCGGCCTCCGCCGCATTGAGGTCCAGGTGCCGCGTGGTCACCCCTTCCAGATCGGCGAACGCGCCGACCCGAACCACACGCACGCCTCGCGCCGCCAGGAAGGTGAGTCCCTGCTCGAAGTCGGCGCGGGCATCGGCATCGAGCGCATCCAGGTAGGGGCCGTCGGGAATGCCGAGACGGATCGGGTTGCGCCAGGGGCGGTCATGGAGGTGTTCCGCGGGAAGTAGCGCGCCGGCTGCCTGCTGCATCGCACCGATGTCCGGCGTGAAGAATCCGTACGTGTCCACCGACGGCGAGAAGGGGACCACGCCGTCCATCGGAAGCAAGCCGAACGTCGGCTTGAAACCGACCACGCCGCAGTAGGCGGCCGGGCGTATGACAGATCCGCCGGTCTGCGTGCCGA
>SYMT01000410.1 GCA_005805375.1 Actinomycetota bacterium | reverse complement strand
CGCAGGCGGGACGATGAATTCTGCCTGGTTCCCTAACTGCGTTCGAAACGCACGCCGGCGCCGGTGAGAGCGTCCACGTTGGGGGTCTTCACCTGGCGATTCCCGTAGCAGCCCAGTTCCGGCCGCAAGTCATCCACCATGAGAAAGAGAACATTGGGCCGCCCCTCGGCCCGGCTGCGGGGCACACCGCCGAGCCCCACAAGCAGGCACAGGCACAGAAACAGCAGAAAGCGGGACACGCTCTATCCTCCGCGGGGCGCGGCCGGACGAGCACTGCGCGCACACCGGAATCCGACGTGACTCGATCCCGTGTCCACGGCTCCCTTCCCCCGTCCGCCCGGCATGTAACGGGAGCAGTACTGGCTTGAGCAGAGGAACGATCCGCCCCGCTGCACCCGCTTCGGCACCCCCGGCTCATCCGGGTCGTGGCTGTCGGGCGGACCCTGCGGGTTCTTGACCACACTACGCGCGTAGGTATCGGCACGGTACCAGTCGGAACACCACTGCCATACGTTCCCTGCGACGTCCCGCAGTCCGAATCCGTTGGCGGGGAACTGCGCCACCGGAGAGGTGCGCGCAAAGCCGTCGAGTTGTAGATTGTGGTTCGGAAACGTGCCCTGAAACGTGTTAGCCATCAACTTTCCACCCGGCTGGAATTGATTGCCCCACACGTACGGTTTCTGGGTCAGCTTCCCCCGGGCGGCGTACTCCCACTCGGCTTCCGTGGGAAGGCGCTTCCCGGCCCACTGCGCGTAGGCTTCGACATCTTCGTACGCTACGTGTACCACCGGATGCTGTTCTCGCCCGCGGATGCTGCTTGCCGGTCCCTCCGGGTGCTTCCAACTCGCTCCGGCGACATATGCCCACCACTGCCGGTGGTCGTCCAGGGGTACTTCCTGCTTTGGGGGCGCAAAGACCACCGCGCCCGCCACCAGGTCTTCGGGCGGCACACCGGGCAACTCCTCCGGTTTCGGCCTCCGCTCGGCGACCGTCACATATCGGGTCGCCTGCACGAACTTCGCGTAGTGCGCATTCGTTACCGGCGTGCGATCCATCCAGAACCCATCCAGCTCCACGGGATGGATCGGCCGCGCATCGTCAAACGGTGTGTAATCCGACCCCATGGAGAAACGCCCCGGCGGAATCCAGACCATGCCTTCCGGCGCCGGTCCCGGAGCCGGGGTTCGCCCGATTTTTGTGGGCTCAACGCGCCCGGCTCCCGGTGCGTGCGAGCGCTCCGGATCAGGGAGCGCCCACTCCTGACGTTCCTTTTCCGTCGGCCTGCCCTTGGGAGGCACCGCGGGCTCCGGCTCCGCTTCTCCGCCTGTCGGCGCGAGGCCCGCGGCCGTGCCGCCGGGCGAACCGGCGTTCGAACCTCCCGGCGGACCTGTACCTGCCTGCCCCGCCTTGCCTGCCCCGCCGCTATCCCCTGCCGGCGGTGCTGCCGGCAGGGTGCATCCCGCCGAGCACAGGCCCACCGCAGCCAGGCCGGCCCACCATCGGGCGCTTCGAGTGAGTGCTGTCATGAGATTCCGGTTTCAAGTCCTGCAATCATTCTTGGCTTCGGAACCTCGGACTGTCCGGCTTTACCGGACTAATCGGGGCAGCGAATCCGTTGCCGCAGATGAATGGAACAGTCCCAGGAGGAGTTCGGGACGGCGCCCCGAAGCCCGCCGGTCACGCAAGCAGTTCCAGAAGCGGGGGACTGTTCGGATGGCGCGCATTCATCTGTGCGTCCGCACGGACCAGATGCACTACATAGGCGCGGCGCCAGCGGGCCGAGCCATTGGCCGGAGTCCAGTGAACCGTCTGGGAATGGTGCAGCACCAGGGAACCCGCCGGAACCGGCACGGCTACCGAATCGCTCCGCTGATATCCGTCGGGCACCAGGTGCGGCGTGCCCTTGATCGCCCGGTGCGGCACGTTGCCCGTGCGATGGGAGCCAGGATAATAATGCATGCACCCGTTGAGGAGATCGGCGTCATCGAGCGCTGTCCAGCAGGTGATCACGTGATCGGCCGGCTCGACCCGGAAGTACGCGTTGTCCTGGTGTTCCGGCTTTTCCGACCCGTGGAGGGGCGGCTTCAGCAGCGCCTGGTCTGCGTAGAGGGAGAGGGGTCGTCCGATGAGCTGAGCGACAACCGCCAGCAGCGCAGGGTGGCGCGCGTGGTTCAAGAACACCGGATCAATGTCGGCGAGATCGGCGAACTTGCGGATCGTCGCCGGGTTCGGCGCAGCGCCGCCGCTCACCACCTCCGGCTCTTGCTGCATGTGCAGTCGTTTGGCAAGGTCGCTCTGCCAGTCGGCGCAGAGTTCCTCAATGCGGCTACGCAGCGAAGCGATGTGGGCCGTCGGGAAGAGTTCCGGGACGGCCAGGAAGCCGTTCTCCCAGTAGGAGGCGATCTGCGCGGGGCTCAACGGCATGGCGATCTCCTGTGAGCGCGTCAGGGTGTGGCCGCGGCCACCCCGATGACTTGCTCGCGATACTTTTCGTCCGGACGGGTATAGATGCGGGCCACATCGGACGGCGAGAGGAAGCGTGGTCCACCCAGTGCCGCAGTGCCGAGCAACACCCGAGCGGTTTTCACGAACATTGCGGTAGCGCTTTCCACTTCGAGGGGGCTGCGTCCGAGGGCGATCAGGCCGTGGTTCTGCATCAGCACGATGCGCGGGGGGGCATTGTGTTCGGAGATGTACGCCTCGACCCGGGAGCGAATCTCTCGCGAGAGCGGCTGGCCCGGATCCACATAGGGCACCCAGCAGGGGGCCGGGCCGCAGCAAACGATCTCGTCCGGAAAAAGCCTCCCGGCCAGCAGTTCCTCGGCCCTTTGGGAGCACAGGACGGCGTTCACCGCCGTAGGATGGGTGTGTCCTACGAACTCGATACCGGGCAGGGAGAGAAAATAGGCGTGAAACAGCGTCTCTACGGAAGGGCGCACCGTGCTGAAGGGATCAACCCGCGCAGCGAGCATCCCGTCCCGCACCTCATCGTCGCTCACCGTGGACCGGCCGAGCAGTGCGAGGATCGGCTCGCGCCGCACCCGCACGAAGCCCGCTGCCCCGATGTCGCGCAGCGAGACTCCGGAGCACTTGACGAAGAACGTATCCTGATCCACACCGGCGGATGTGTTTCCCTCGCCCAGAATCACATAGTCCAGGGCCGGATCAGCCAGCCGCCGGCTCAGGCCGACCAGTGTCTCAAGTACTTCCTGTGGTGTGACCATCGTTCCTGCGTAGTTGGGAAATGGGAAGGGGTCAGGATGGCCCGGATTGGTCGCGGCTCCCGCTTAACTCCTGCATCCTCACTCCGGCGCCGCTCGCGTCGTTCCGTTCGTCGCAGGCCGGAGGCCGTCCTCCGTCGTTTCGAGGCTGCCGGAGTTCGAGGCCTGGCAGCCTCGAATTCCGGGGCCCTAAACCCCCCTATGCAGCCTCGTCACCCAGAGCCTGCTCCCGGCAGAGCACTGCATACGCGCCGTCCGCCCGGAGCAATTCCTCGTGGGTGCCGCGTTCGATGACGCGACCTTTCTCCAGCATCAGGATCTGATCCGCCTTGCGAATGGTCGAGAGGCGGTGCGCGATGGCGATCGTGG
>SYMT01000409.1 GCA_005805375.1 Actinomycetota bacterium | reverse complement strand
CCAGGCCCTCCTGGCCCAGGGCCGGGAGCGCCTGGACCGCGGCGCAGCTTGCCGACTGGTTGGCTACACAACATGACGTGCGCCTCTCTGCCGCCCCACTCGCCGTCCGTCTGCGGGCTGCCGGCTACGTCTACCAGCGCACCGTGTCTTCTCTGGCGCAGCGCCAGGACGCCGCCGCCGTCGCCGCGAGTACCGTGGAACTGGCCGCGCTGGAAGCACAGGGGACGCTGGGGAGTGCGATGTGGCGTATTTCGACGAGGCCGGCGGCTCCCTGACGCTGTCCACGCGGGGTAGTTGGGCAGGGCGCGGCGAAGCCGCCGGCGGTACCCGTCGTGGCGCCCCAATGGCGACGGGTGAACGTGGTGGGGGCCTCTATCAGCTACGGCCCGGCCGCCGGGACGTGGCGTACTGAAACCGCGGTGCAGTTTCCGCTCCCCAAGCATCGCACGACCACCGCAATGCAGGCGTGTGTGTCTGCGGGCCTGGCTGCGGGCGCCGCTGCGGCGTGGGCTGGGGCGGAGGCGGCGGTGGCAACGGCGGAGGAGGCCCTGGAGGCGGTACAACACGCGGCGCAGCGGGTGGAGTTGGCGCAGGCGGCGCCGCGCCACGGGGTGGCGTGGTGGGACTTCAGGGCGTGCACGGCGGCGGTGTTGCCGGCGTTTCTCTCTCGGCTGGCGGGACGGCCCCTGGGGGCCCCGGAGGACTGGCGGCGGGAGCGGCCGCTGTGGGTGGTGCTGGACAACTACAGCGTACCTCGCTGCCGGGCGGTGCAGGCAGCGAGGCATGTCCTGGAAGCGGCGAACATCCAGTTCGACTACTTACCGCCGTACAGTCCGGAATTGCAGCGGAGTGAGGGGATGCGGCGGACGGTGAAATACACCGATCTCACGCGTCGGAGCTACGACCACCTGGGCGAGTATCGCGCCGCCGTGCAGGACGCCTTACAGCGCCGAGCCGCGATCATCCGCGAGAAGCACGCCGCCAAGCCTCCCAGAACTTGCACTCTGACCCCTAGCCGGCGAGATGCGCGGCAATCTGATCGTTGGTGACCACGGCTCCGCCCTTTCGGAGGGTCCGTTCCACAACCCGGCGGGCGGTGGCTGCGTGCGGATCACGACTGGCTAGGACGGACGGATGCATGAGAATACTGAAGAGGAGCCCTTCCTCCGCGGCAATGTCCACGCCCAATTCCATGAGCGAAAGCCATTCCGCCCGGTCCAGGTCCAGCACCCGAAACGCCCAGATGTCGCTGATCCCCATCATGGGAATCTCGAGCAGACCATTTGAGTAGCGGTAGGGCTGGAGACTGCGGATGCTCGCGCGCATGGCGTCCTGGAGTTGCTCACGGCTTGGGCGGGTTTCAGTCGCGATGGGGTATCCTTGATGTCGGGGCAGCGAGATGGGCAGGTTGTAGTGCGAGGATACGTAGGCGAAGCCCTCTTTCTGCAACAGTTCCTGGATCTGGGGCGCATCGTCCAGCCCATTGGTAAAGCCTCCCGGTGTGCGGAAGCCGGCAGGGCGGACGCCGAGCCGCTGCTCCATGACCGCCGAGGTTTGCTGGATTTCATTCCGGATCGCGTCCAATGGGGTTGCAGAGCCATCACGCAGTGAGGGATCGAGATTGTAGGTGATCTGCACCTGTTCCCACTCCCGGGCCTTCACGTTCACGTGCCGATACGTGTGGTTGCCGATGGGGTGCCCCGCCAGTGAGAGATCCTGGAGGTACGACACATCGGCGGGCGTGAAGCTCTGACCGAGCGCGAACCATTGGAACAGCACCCCTGCCGCCTGCGCGCATGCGGCAAGGTCGCTCACATGGCGGCGACTTTCAGCGTCAATCGCGCCCTTCTCGTGATCCCATACGCATGTCCAGTACGGGAAGTTGGTGCACTGCTCAATGTCGTAGGTCAGCGACACGCAGAATTTTGCTCCGTCCGGCCAGTCTCCCTGCATTACTCTCTCCTCTGCGGCGGTTGCTGTCATTCTATCGGCTTCGCTGCGCAACGCAGCAGTAGTTGAAGTAGACTCGCCAGTGGCGGTCATAAATGGACCAGGCCCAGGGAACGCCGTCTTGCTCCTCGCTCACCGTCAGGCCCCTGGCGCTCAGTGCGGAGCGGAGCGCCTCCCGTGGATCTTCCCGCGGTACTTCGCCGTCTCGAAAGTAGAACGGGTCGGTCAGGAAGAACGAACCGGCCGCGTCCAGGGTCCGCACGGCTTCGTCGAGGCAACCCTCCATCGACGCGATGTCAATCACGTTGCTGCTGAAGACGGCATCGAACAGGCCGCCCGGGAATGGAAGGGCGGTGCAATCGGCGACGACGAATTCAGCGCCCGGACAGTCCCGGACCGGTAATGGTCGCTCCACCGTGTCGCCGCGCCATCGGGTCAACAGGTAGGAGCGCTCCGCAGTGGGTGCGTGCAGCAGCGCCTTCCGGGCGAGGAGGATCGCCAGGAAGGAAAGGTCCACCCCGATCAGGGTTTGGTAGAGCGGGGTGACACGGGACGCCAGCCCTCCCGCGCCACACCCGGTATCCAGGGCCAGTCGGCGCGGCGCCGCCTGCTGGGCGGCCCACCGGCTCAGGACCGCGTACGGACTCTGTCCCCGCACCTGGGCGAGCCACTCAGCAAAGGGCCCGTACAGGGTCTGGGGATCGTCTGCGGCGGCGCGCGCCACGTCCCAGGCATCCTCAAACTGCTGGGAGAAACGGAAGTCGGCTCCGTAGTCTTGTTTGCGGCGGCGTGGAGTGTGGTAGCGGGAGAGCCAGACGTCGGCCGGGTCCGACAAGGCCCCGTACCGAGCCAGGTCCCGTCGCAGCGAGTGGTAGTAGCGCCGCAGATAGTCATCCGGGTGTGGTGTCAGGATGGCCACGCCGGACAGGACCGGGTGTTCCTGGCCGCAGGTGACGCAGCGCAGCAGACCTTCACGGATCTCATCGGCAGGACACCCCCGGGTGATTGGGAGCGCGGGCGTCGAGCGGAGGACGAGAGCGCCGCCGCACCCCCCGCCGTGCAGGGGGCGGGGGCACGTGAAGAGGGGCAGGGTGGACTCTTTCATGGCACGCACCGGCCGGCGGCAGCGTGGCTCATGTCTCGATCACCCGGCATACCTCGACGTGTCCATCCTGAAGGTACGTGGCGAGATGCCGGCCGTCCTGCGACGCGGTCGCCATCAACACCGGGGCACCGCACGGGTAAGCATAGCGGCTCTTGCCGTCACCACCGTAGAGCCGGAGTCGTGGGAGTTCGAGCGGGCCCGGAAGATCCAGTGCGACAACCCACCGGCCGGCCTGCTCGACGGCGAGCGGCAGGAGCTGGCGCTCCAGTCCCCCTCGGGACCAGGAGCCGACGGGGCCACGCGGGAGGAAGTGCAGCCGCCGCACGAACCGGGTCCGACCCTGGTGTGACAGCCCCTCTTCGTAGGAAAGGAGTACTGACTCGCCGGTTGCGGCCAACCGTACACGAGGGTTCCTGCCGGCACGCTGCAACGTCCAGTGCGTGTGATTGTCCGCATCTACCAGAGACGCGGTGACGGTGTCGCCGGGGCCGTAAGTACCCACGGCTACCCGGGTCCCGTCCTCACTGGCGGAGAGGGAGTAGCTGCTGACCTGGGTCGGTTCACGAGTCCAGAGGAGGCGGCCGTTGCCCCGCACGAGCAGCAACCGGTCCGGTTTTTCGCAAGCGACGTACAGGGAATCCGAAGGCCCGAATTGAAGCCGGAACGGCACGGCATCAAGGTCAATCCGGCGCACGCGCAGTTCTCCGGTGGTGCGGACACAGTGGAGCACGCTTCGTCCGGCGGCCACGGCGACATACGCGCCGTTCGGGGAGATGACAACCGACCGCACGGGCTCCGACAGGTTCAGGTCCTGAAAGTGATGCCCCGTGTGATCCACGAAGTGTATCTTGGAGTGCCCGGGTCGCCGGGCTGCCCAGAGCACCGTGAGGGTGGCGTGGTAGTTGGCTGCGACATGGTCCACAGCGGGGGCGCGCCGGCGCCAGATACGCTCACCCAGGTGCGTATAGCAGTGAAGCATGCCGTCACGGGTCAGGACGAGGACACGCTCCCCGTCCGGGCTGAGAGTGAGTGCGGTGAGCGGAGGGAAGCCCCAGCGCCAAACGGGGCCCAGGGGCGCGGGCGCGGCACGGGGAGGCTCCTGTGCCAGGGCGGCGGCGGGAAGGCCGCCTGTCAAGCCGGCGAGAATCTCGAGCATCGCGCGGCGGGTCACCCGCGGCGCGCACGGGGCCTGTCGGCGGCCCACGGCGTCAACGCACGCCGTGAGTCCGGTCCCACACGGGGTGTGCCCCATCAGGGATCCCGCACCAGGGCGAGGAAGGCCGCGTGGACCCGGCTGTCCGGGGTGAGTTCCGGGTGAAAGGTGGCGCCGAGCAGCGGTCCCTGTCGTACGAGCACCGGCCCGGCGTCGGTTTCGGAGAGCACCTCGACGGCGCGACCCACCCGGTGTATCCGAGGGGCGCGAATGAAGACGCCGCGCAGAGGGGCGGCTCCGAGGGATGGAACTGTGAGTTCGCGCTCGAAGCTGTCCACCTGGCGCCCGTAGGCGTTGCGGACGACGGTCACGTCCAGACCACCGATGCGGGGCTGCGGGCTGCCCGCGATGTCGTCAGCCAGCAGAATGACGCCCGCGCACGTCCCGAAAATGGGCAGGCCCTCGACGGCCCGGCGGCGCAGCGGTTCCATGAGCCCGAACCGCTCGAGCAGCATTCCGATGGTGGTGCTCTCGCCTCCCGGGAGCACGAGACCGTCCACCTGGGTCAGCTCGTCCGGCTCCCGGACGATCACCGTGCGTGCGCCGGCAGCTTCGAGGGCGCGCTGGTGAGCGTGTACGTCCCCCTGCATTCCCAGGACGCCGATCACAAGTTGTTTCGCGTGAGTGAGCATAGTGTACGGGCGGCTCGAAACCCGCCCTCAAACCATACGGTCCGCCTGTGCTACCAGCCGCGCCCGGCGAGGAGTTGCTGCGGATCGAGCGAGCGGATATCGAGCCCGGACATGGGTTCGCCCAGGTTGGTCGAGACCTCGGCCAGGCGGGCCGGATCGTTGCAATAGGTGACGGCAGCCACGATGGCCGTGGCGCGACGCAGGGTCAGTTCCCGTCGCTGGGCGGGGTCGGCAACCCCGGCAGCGGCCTTGAAGATGCCGCTGCCGACGAAGACGGCTTCGGCGCCGAGTTGCATCATGAGTGCGGCGTCGGCCGGGGTCGCGCAGCCGCCGGCGCTGAAGTTGGGTACCGGCAGCTTGCCGGTGCGCGCGACTTCCACGACGAGGTCATACGGGGCCTGAAGATTCTTGGCCTCGGTCATCAGCTCTTCGGGGCGCACGGCCTGGAGGTGGCGCAGGCCGCGCTGTACGGCGCGCATGTGACGTACGGCCTCGACGACGTTGCCGGTGCCGGCCTCGCCCTTGGTGCGGATCAACGCGGCGCCTTCACCGATGCGGCGGAGGGCTTCGCCTAGATCGCGGCACCCGCAGACGAACGGAGCGCGGAAAGCGTGTTTGGCGATGTGGAACTCCTCGTCGGCGGGGGTCAGGACTTCGCTTTCGTCAATGAAGTCCACGCCGAGCGCCTCGAGCACCTGTGCCTCGACGAAGTGCCCGATGCGCGCCTT
>SYMT01000046.1 GCA_005805375.1 Actinomycetota bacterium | reverse complement strand
GGTTACAGAACATAAGCTCCGGGGGCTGATTTCACCTGGTGTTCCTCAGGTGTCAGCCAATAGTTCGATTATATAGTTTGCTATTCTGGCCCCTCACTGTGGCCCGAACGGGTCAGATGTTGCGAACCGCGAAATACGGGCCCCGGTGTCTCTCTGTAGCCGATTTACAGTCGGCGTGCTTCGCCACTTGCATATCCGCCCGCAAGAGAGGGTGGAGGGAATTGAACCCTCATCGTCTGGATGGCGTCCAGAAGTTCTACTGTTGAACCACACCCTCAATTCCCAGCAGCAGGATTCGAACCTGCACCCGTCGCCGTAACAGGGCGCCGCTCTACCAATTGAGCCACACTGGGTTGGTACTGTGAGTCCATTGATGCCCGCATTTCTCACAAGTGGAGGCATCAAAAAAGCCCGAGGTCCGGTTGGACCTCGGGCTAAAATCAGCAATCTGCTGAAAATCAGGGATCAGCCCGGAGGTCCACCCGCGTAATAATTACCGCCGAAGGACGCATGCAGCGGCACGAGCAGGCGCACACCGGCTCTGCCGGCCGGAAACGCGCGTACGCTCGCACTACCTCTCGGATTGGTGGGAGATTGTCTCTGCATGGTCGTCGTTCGCTGCGATTTGGATCTGTGTTGAATGTGGAGCGGAGCAACTCCGCACGGCGACATTATCGCGATCCGCTGTTGGCCTGTCAAGAGTGATCTTTTACGCCGGTGAGGCATGTGGACTCAGCCGCAGCCGCCGCAGTGTTGGGCGGAGAGGTATGACGTGGCGTCAATGACCGTCGGTAGACAGTCCACCGCCGCGTGATTCTCCCTCTCGATGGTCCACCAAGGCGGCGGGCAGGAAGGGGACCGCGAGGAGCACAAGCAGGGTAGTGCCCGAATTGATCCAGACCAGTGGGTGGAGGTTCTTGCCGAAAAAGTCATACAGAAACGAGCCGGTCACATCCGAGACCTGACCGGTCAGGTTCCAGACACTCATCATCAGGGAATAGCCCAGTGCCTCGCTTCCCTTGGGTGTCGCGCGTGCGGAGAGATCATAGAGCGGAAGGATCGCCAGAATCCCCGTCATCGCCTCCACCCCGGTGATGATCACGGCAGACGTCTCCGAGCGGTACGCCAGATACCAGAGCGTCATTACCGAGTGAAAAATGATGCTGACGATCAGCGTCTGCCTCAGATTCCAGAAACGGCAGACGAAACCGTAGATGACGGTGCCCACTACCGCCCCCAGCGCGCTGACGATTCCCAGATAGCCGATGAAAGGCTTGCTGAACTTGAGCGTGTCTAGTTGGTGGTAGAGCAGGGGGGTGCCGAACCCGGGAGAGGCGATCACAAGCACGACCAGGCCGGCCGCGGCCCACAGGATGCGGCTGTCCATCAACTGCCGACCCTGTCGTTTCACCTCGAGGAGCACTTCATGGCGCGGTTTCGCGGTCCGGGGCTCATCCAGCATCCGGTACATCACGGCCGCAGTGATGACGTGGAGCGCCGCAGAGATGGACGTCGGCAGCAAGAAGGGCTTCTTCGCGAGCTCCCCTACGACTAGCCCGGTGACCACACTTACCCCCCGGGTGAGAGCCTGTCGCCACGCGCTTAGGAGTCCCGTGGCATGGTACAGCTTCCCAACCTCGACCATGACGCCGCCGAGGACCGTGCTCCGGAAGGTGGAGCAGACATTCGTCAAGAAGTAGATGGCCAGAAGGATAAAGAAGGCCTGCTGGGCTCTGGGTTTCGTTTCCGCTGTCGTTCCGGAGTTCTCGCCGGGCGCCGGACTGGCCGGTGCGGCTTCGCTGCGGCTGACCGAGGCGCCGGCCGCCGCGGGCGGAGTGCCCATCCGGGAAAGATCTCCGGTGCGTGGCGCCTGCAAAGGAACCATCGCCATCATCACCCAGAAGATGCCTCCGAAAACCAGGCTGAGCAGGAGATAATGCAGTCGGCGGGTCCCGAACAGCGGTACAGCATCCGAGAGAATGCCGGCCAGGGGCTTGATGTAGATGGGGATGAGCCCGATCAGCGTGAACGTCGCCAGCGTGCTTGCCTCCAGCCCAAGCCTGTCCTTCAGCAGGATCTTCAGCGGCAGGTCCACCACGCCGTCGGCCAGACTGGTTCCGAGCCAGCCGCAATTCACCATGAGGGCCGCCTGAAACAGTGAACTGGCTCGGCCGCCGGGAGAGCCCGGGGCAGAATTCGGGGACGCGGCAGTGTTATCCATTCAGCAGGTCGCCTCCAAGGGGAACGGTGGGTAGGGTGCCGTTCGACACCCGCGAGGAGTACACCTGCGCGGACCCTTGGGTCACCGTTCCAGAGAGCTGACCCAGGCGCCGTACACCAGGAACAGATCCGCGGCGAGGACGGGGAGCATCGGGCCGATTCCGAAGCGTACGAGTGTGGTGAACGGACGGCGGTCCGGGACGTGGTAGTGTTCCTGGTGCCGCCACAGCAGCCAGAGGTTCCCCAGACCGAGCAGCCCCACCGCCGCACCGTAGAGCGCGGTGCGCGCCGTTTGCTCCCGGGTGAGCCCCAGCAGCACGGGGTGCCAGGAGAGGGTCCCCGGCGGCAGCGTGGCGAGCATCCACGCCGCCGTCGCGGCGAGCAGGACCCCGCCCACCAGGTACAGGCTTGATACGCAGCACGCGGCTGCCCATCCCCAGCGCTCGTTCGCGGAAAGCCCGATCCCGATGCCGATGGCGCCGAGGAGGTGGACGAACATAGCCGCGCCGGCGAGCGGCAGCCCCGCCATGAGCGCCCCCAGCATCGCAAAAAACCAGGGGGCGCCGGACCAGACCCAGAGGAGTCCGAGCCAGAAGACCGAGAGCGGGCCGGTAAGGCGAAACCGGGGGGTCATGACGGCCTCCCCGGGCCGCCGCGGAGTGCCCACCCGAGTGCGGCGAGTTCGGCGAGCGCCACGGCGCCGCTCCACAGCAGCCCGGAGCGGCACAGCACCCGGACGTGGTCGCGAGGCGCGATGCGGAACGGATCGAGCGAGCGCCGCAGCGAGAGGGCCCCGATCAAACCTCCCGCCACGCACAAGCGCCCTGCCAGGAAGAGATGCTCCTCCACGTGTGTTCCCAACTCCCAGCCGGACGCGAGGACCGTGTTCAACCCCACCACAAGCGGGAGCAAAGCGGAAAGCAGGCCCTGGGCCCACGCCGCCGGGTAGAGACCCCAGGTGAACGGATCGCGCACCAGCAGGCTGAGAAAGAGTAGGACGGTGCGCAGCAGTTCGGCGACCGCGCCCGCCCACCCGCCCGGATGACGCCGGGCGACCCCCCACGCCAGGCCCGCGTAGACACCGAGGCGGACGAGCCCCACCGCCGCCGCGGCCTCGTAGGGAACCTGCCGCCAGCACACGTAGAGCGGCCAGTGCGCCAGAAACGCGAGTTGTCCCAGCGCCGCCAGCGCCAGCCAGCCCACGAGTAGTCCCAGCAGCAGCGCGGTGCGCCGGCCGGACGCGCTCTGGTTCGTCACCCGCTCGATTCCTTCCGCATCATCTCGCGCAGGAGTTCCGCCCCCGGGATGCAGAACCCTTGTTGCGGGCTCCGCCACCTGTGATTGCGGGCCCATTCGACCGGAAACGCATCCTACCATGCCGCGATTCGCCGCAATCTACACGTATCCCTGGGATCTGGCCGACGAAGGGGTGGACGCAGCGCTCGACCGGATCGCCGGGGTCGCGCAGCAGACCGAAGTGCAGATGGCCACCTCGTACCACATCTCCACCTACTTTCTCCCGCACAACCCAAAGCGGCAGATCTATTTTGGTGAAGACGGGATGGTCCTGTTTCAGCCGGAGGCCGCGCGCTACCAGAGACGCCGGATCCGCCCGCGGGTCAGTGAACTGGTGAACGGGCCGCACTACTATTCCGCGCTGGTAGACGCGATCCGGAACCGGGGACTGCGCTACGGGGCCTGGATGGTGTACGCCTACAACCACCACCTCGCCCGCACCTACCCTGACTGCGCGAAGCAGGATGCTCTGGGCAACCTGTCCCGCGCGCAGTTGTGTGTGGGCAACCAGGAGACCCGCGCCTACTTTCGCACGCTGACGCAGGAGGTGCTGGAACGGTTCCGCCCCGATTCGATGTTTCTGGAGTCTCTCTCCTACCTCCCGTTTTCCTACGGGTTCATGAACCCCAAGGTGTTCATGGAAATCACCCCCCGGGACCAGTACCTGCTCGGTCTCTGCTTCTGCCAGCACTGCGTGATAGCCGCCAGCCGGAGCGGGATGGACAGCCTCCAGTTCCGCGAAGCGGTGGCGAAGCACCTGCGCGCCAGTCTGCCGCTGAATCCTACTCCGGAACTCAAGGTTCCCGTAGACCAGGCCTGGCGCGACACGGCGTTCGACAGCCGCCTCGCCCATTACCTGGCCACCCGCACGACCACCGCCACCCGCCTCTATGAAGAGATGACCGACCTCTGCCACCGCCACGGCACGAAGACGGTGGACTTCGCCCCGGACAATGAACCGGTCACCGGCCTGAACCCGGAGCGCGTGATCGAGGTCGGGGATCGCTTCTGCCTGGGCGAACCCGAGGATGCCCGCCGCTGGAAGGCAAAGTGGCCGAAGAAGGAATTCCTCTGGAGCGCCGAACCTCCGGACACCACCCCGGAACTGGCGGGCAGGTGCCGGGCCGCCCTCGCAGCCGGCGCGGACGGTTTCACCTTCTACAACTACGGCCTCCTCCGCGAGGAGAACCTCCGCCACATCGGCGACGCGCTGAAGCGACTGTAGCGGCCGACAAGGCCTGCCAAACAGGGAACAAAGGATGACACTGCAAGATCGGGTGGCGATCATCACCGGCGGCGGGCGAGGCATCGGGCGCGCCACGGCTCACGCGCTCGCCCTGGCGGGCTGCAAGGTGGTGCTGGCGGCGCGCACCGGCGCCGAGATTCAGGGTGTCGCCGCCGAAGTGGCGGCGATGGAGGGCGAGGCGTTCGCCGTTCAGTGCGATGTCTCTCGCGAAGAAGATGTGCGTCGTTTGATCGCTGCGGCACTCGAACGGTTCGGCGCGATTCACATCGTGGTGAACAACGCCGGCGCTGTCTGCCGCGAGCCGCTCATTGAGAACAGCGTGGAGGACTGGGATGCCGTCCTGAACAGCCACATCCGGGGGATGTTCCTGGTGACTCGCTTCGCGCTGCCGACTCTGGTGGAGCAGGGCTGGGGCCGCGTGGTGACCGTATCCTCCATGGCGGCGAAGTCGGGTGTCCCGCGCCGTGTGGCCTACTGTACGGCCAAGTGGGGACAGGTCGGGTTCACCGAGGCGCTGGACGAGGAACTGAAGGGAAGCGGCGTGCGCGCACACGTGGTCTGTCCCGGACCGGTCGCCACCCGCATGCGGGCCGAGGGCTTCCCGACCGAGATCCCCGAGACCCTCATCCAGCCCGAAGACGTAGCGGCACAGATCCTGAACCTGCTGACCCTGCCGGAAACGGCTTACGTCCGGGAGATTTGCATCCGCACCGCGCAAACCATCCAACATCGGAACGGCTGAGCGAACCGCCGCGGACGGCGCGGAAACAGATGGTTTACGAAGGCGCGGCGGGTGTCACCCCGACACTGCGAATGCGGTCCGCGATCCAACTGCATTCCTCCGGGCTCAGGGTGGGTGGCGGCGGCGGCCGATCGTACGCGATCGAGAGCCAGTAGCGCCCCTGTTGGTAGACCCGACCCACCAAACTGGTCAGGTCCAACGGCACATCAGGATCGGGTTCGGTCACCGGTACCGGCACGGTCGGCAGCGGGTCGCGCAGCCCGACTGCCCACACCTCGGCAGCCGGACGCCGGTTGCCCCGGCAGAGCGTCAGGCAGTAGGTCGAGGCAGGGGGTTCCGGGGACTTGCGGGGCGGTCGGGAGCCACCGCGCAGCAGGTCAATCTCAAGCAGATGTACCTGCGAGCGGAGGACGGCCCGCCGCTTGCGCAAGTAGTCATCGCGAGCGGGTGACGTCGAACGCTTATTGACCGGCGAGAGGATCTCAATCACCGTGACGAGTTCATCGGTGCCCGCCGCCCGGACTTCAACGCGCCGGAGACGGTGCACCACCTCAGTAGGAATGCGCGATTCTAACGTGGGAGGAGCACAGACCGGCGCCAGCGTTGCAACCCCGCCACTCGAAGTGGAGGAACCCGACCAAACGGAGACATCCAGATACCCACCGCGCGTGGGTCGGGCAACCTCGATTGTCTCAAGGGCCACGTACGGCTCGGTGCGGGCGTAATAGTTCGCACTCAGGTCACGGTTCAGTGAGTTGCGAATCTCGTTGGCGAGCGACTGGTGAAAATCGCGCCAGAGGTCCGGGTCCTCCACGTACGGGTCCATTCCCGGACACGGGGACTGCATGGCAGACCCCTTGCGCCGACGCTCTGCCGCTTTCAGGTCAGCCCGGAGATCGGGTCGCCGTGATAGATCGCGTAGGGCCGATCCTGGCCATCGCGCCATTCCGCGTGGCGGGGGATGCCGAGGGCCTGGTAGATCGTGGCCGCCATGTTCTCGGGCGTCTGCGGGTCCGAGGCCGGATAGCCGCCCACTGCGTCGGACGAGCCGATCACGGTGCCGCCCCGCACGCCGCCCCCCGCGAAGAAGACGCTCTGGACGGCCCCCCAGTGGTCCCGTCCGGCGAGCTTGTAGTATTGCGGCAGGTGCGAGATCTTCGGCGTCCGGCCGAACTCACCCGCCATCACGATCAGCGTCGAGTCCAGCAGCCCGCTTTCGTGGAGATCATCCAGCAGCGCCGCCAGGGCCCGATCGGTCGGGGGCAGCAGTTTTTCCTTCAGGTGCGGGAAGGCGTTGCCGTGGGTGTCCCAGGTTTCGTTGTTCCCGAGGTTTACCTGGACAAGACGGACCCCCGCGTCCACCAGGCGCCGCGCCATGAGGAGCGACCAGCCGAAAGCATTTCGGCCATAGCGTTCCTGGATCTTCGGCTCCGCCTTCGTTACGTCCAGGGCCCAACGCACCCGGGGATCCACCAGCAGGGAAGCCGCGCTCTGGCGATGCCGATCGAACTGCTCGACCTCCGCCATCTGCTCCAGGTCCGCCCGCTGCTGGTCAATGCGGCGGAGAAGGTTGAGGCGGTCGTCGAGGCGGTTGAACGAGATGCCCTGGGGGAGCGTCAGGCTCGGCGCCTGGAACTTCCGCCGGTTGCCGTTCCCCTCTCGCTCCTGATGATCGAATTCGTACTCCGGGTAGGCCCCGTACGCGCTGGGGTCGTAGGGAGAGGCATCCAGGAACCAGGGCTCATTGCGCTGACCCATCATGCCTGAAAACTGGCCGGGGATCACGCGCCCGGAGTAGTGCACCAGCTTCTCCGGCAGCACCACGGCGGGGGGCAGATTATTGCGGGGTGCGGCCATCGCGGTCGCGACCGACGCGAGTGTGGGCCAGTCGGTAGGGCGGGGGAGGCTCGGATTGAACCCCGGAGGCATCTCGCTGCGGCCGCTGAGCATGATGTGGTGACCGGCCGAATGGTCGTTCGTCGGATGCGTGAGGGAGCGGACCAGTGCCCAGCGTTCGCTCCGCGCGGCGAGCAGAGGCAGGTGCTCGCAGATCTCAATGCCGGGAGTCCGCGTCTTGATCGGGCGGAACTCGCCCCGCACCTCTTCAGGCGCCTCCGGCTTCATGTCGAAGCTCTCGTGCTGCGCCAGCCCCCCCGAAAGGAAGATGTAGATGACGGACTTTGCCGTCGCCTCGCGCCGGCCCTGTTCCGCCGCCATCGCCTGGAGTGGCGCCAGATGGTTTACCCCCAGCCCGAGAAGGCTGATCGCTCCGGCCTCAAGGGCCGCGCGCCGCGACAGGCACGGATGCTGGTATGGAGTCTCTGTCCGGTGTCTCATGGCCATCTCCCGAGAGGCGTTCACTACCAACACGCTTTTGACAGCCGTGAACCGCGAGAGTTTCGGCAAACCTGCGCGCCGATCATGTCCCACGTCGCAGTCCGGAACGCGCGGCGCTGGGCATTGCCCCTGCCTCCGTGGTAAGTACCGAATTGTGGGACCGACAGAGCCGAGCAAGACGGGGCAACGGACGATGCGGAGGCGCGCCGGCTGGATCGCCTGCGGGATTTCGTCGCTATTGTGCGCACTCCTGCTCGAGGGCGTGTTTCGGTGGCGTCAGCCCGCCGTCGTCTACCTGAACCTCCGGCCCAACGTCCAGGAGTATTGCACCCGCCCTGATCCGGCCCTCCAGTATCGTAACCGGGAGGGCTTCTCGGGCCGGTTCCGTACGGGCGACTTCTCCACCACGGTGCGGATCAATAGCCGGGGGCTGCGGGACCGGGAAGTGTCCTACGCGCGCGTTCCGGGACGCCGGCGGATCCTGTTGCTGGGCGACTCGTTCGCATTCGGGTGGGGTGTGGAGGCGGAACAGACCGTCGCAAGGCGCCTGGAGGCCCATCTGCCCGGCACGGAGGTCCTGAACGCCGGGTGTTCCGGATGGAGCACCCGGCAAGAGGTGGATTTCTTCCGGATCGAGGGCCGGCGATACCGGCCCGACACCGTACTGCTCCTCTTCTGCCCGAATGATCCTGTCGAAAATGCCCAGCGATACCGCTTCGACCGGGGGCGGCTCCGGCTGGTGGAAGAAGATCCCACACCCGCGACGCGCGCCGACCGGTGGCTGGTGAAAACCTCTGCGCTGTACGGCCTCGGGAAGCGGGTGCTGCAAAAGTTCGGTCTCACGGCGGGGGGAGCATTGCCCCCGGCGATTCCGGCCGATCTCTGGCGAGTCGAGGAAGATCTCCTCCGCCGGCTCATCACTACCTGCCGGAACCAAAATGCCCGTCTCGCCATCGCCTACGTTCCCGGCAAGGGACCCGGAGGGCGCCCGATTCACCTTCCGGGTTACGACGACCTGGCCGGCTTCGCGCGTCGGGAAGCGGTCCCACTCTTCGATCTGACCGCACCGCTCTCAGGACCAGACGCGCCGGTTCACTTCCCCAGGGACGAACACTGGACGCCGGAGGGCCATGCCGCGGCTGCGGCGGCCCTGGCCGATTGGCTGGTCCGGCAGGGGACTCACCAGAGAGGCAAGACCAGGGTGTTCCAGGCAAAAGTGGTCGAACGCTTCCCGGTGAAAGGACCGAAACACCAGGGTCACGCGCCATAGTTCGAGAGTCATCTCCCCCGGAATGGGCCCGCGGGTCCCCAGACGAACCGCCGGCGCTGTGAGGACACACCGCGCGATGTGGAGTCCCACGAGGGATTCGAAATCCCTCGCTGGGGGAGCGTCCTACCGGACGGGGGCGGGCGAGGGACCGGGACTGGAGCCCCGGAAATCATCTCGTCCAGTGCTTCGGGTCGGTGAAAGACAACGCCTACCGCGTCCTCTTCCGCCCTCTGCAGCAGGGGGGCGAGGTCCGACGATACCGCTGCAAACGGAGTTGCAGGACTCCAAATCACGCAGTGCGTCCTCAGGACGCCCGCTGTGTCCTGGTCCGCCCTCCGCGACGGGGGGGGCGAGATCCGACGATGCGACTGCAAACGGAGTTGCAGGACTCCAGGGCCCGCACTGTGGTGTTTGACGGACGACTACCCCACCCGTCCGGGAAGCCCCACGCGCACCGGATGCGGCGCCACCGCATCGAAGAGATACCCCTGTGGGTTGAACTGCGCCCGGTCGGGCTGCGTGCGGCCCCGGTCGTCTGTAGCGCGGGCACGGAGCACGTGCAGGCCCGGTGGCGCGTCCCACACCCACTCCCAGCGCACCCAGGCGCCGAGGAGATTCGGGGTGCACAGGCGGGCTGTATCCCAGGTCCGTCCGTCGTCCGCGCTCACCTCCACCCGCCGGATCTTCCCCGTACCGGACCAGGCGCGACCGCGCAGCGTTTGCCGACCGGCAGGGAGATGCGCCTCGGGAGGCAGCTCGAAGGCTGCTTTTACCGGCATCTCAGTGAGCGCCCGCTTTCCGTCCGGCGCGCTCGGGTCGGGCACGACGTACTGTTCCGTGTTCCACGGGCTCAGCAGCGGCTGCTCCGATACCTCAATGCGTCCGACCCACTTGATGCTGGCGATGCCCACCCAGCCCGGCACGAGCAGGCGAATCGGGAATCCGTGTTCCACCGGAAGGGTCTCGCCGTTCATTGCATAGACAAGCAGGGTGTCCTCATGCAGGGCTTTGGCACGCGGGAGCGGGCGGCGGACGCGCTGGTCATCCAGCCCAACAGGCATCACATCGCGGGCGCCGCGCCGCAGACCGGAGCGTTCGAGCACCTCTCGGAGCGGCACGCCGGTCCACTCCGCTACGCCGATGGCGCCCAGCGTCCACTGTGTGCCCGGGGCCGGCTCGCTCTGGACGGATCCGAAATAGCTTCGCCCGTTCCCGGCGCACTCCAACGACCGGATGATCGAGCGCGAAGGGAGCGCAAGCAACTCATCGTAGGTGAAGGACCGGGGCTGCATGAGCCCCGTCCCTCCGAGTTCGAGCCGCCAACTGGCCGGATCCAGTTTCGGCGCTGTGGTATGGTTGCGCACAAAGAAAAGGCGATTCGGTACTAACAGCCCGCCGCGCCGCATGAAATCCCAGCGCATCTCCTTGTTGGTACCGCGCGATATGAACCAGGGTTCCACGCTCGGGGCCTGCGATCGGGCAGCAGGCGCCAGAAGGGCGGTGGAGCCGAGGGTGGAGAGGAACCGGCGTCGGGTGGGCATGGGACACTCACAGTTTGATGTCGAACCCGTCTTCGTACTCAGGCGGCGCGGGAGCAGGGTTCGACCTGCCCGATCGTCCGTGGTGCGAAGACGGGCGCTACTTCTTCGCTACTTCGACCGCCGACCCGTCCACGATGGTCGGCGATCCCGCCGCGACCACCTGCTCGCCGGCCTTCAGTCCATCCAGTATTTCTGCATACACGTCATCTACCAGTCCGAGCCGTACCTGGCGACGCCGGGCAGTGAGTTTTCCGCCATCCCCGGATTCGATGAGCCAGACGAACTTGTCCCCCGATTCCGAATTGATGGCGTCTTTGCGAATGGACAGGGTCTCGCGACGCGTGCCGACCAGGATCCGTGCGCGGGCGAAGCCGCCCGGCGGGAGGTCGCCGCGCCGGCCTTGCGGCGAGATGCGGGCCCGGAAGGCCCGGCTGCCACGGTCAGCCACAGGGATCACTTCGCGCACCACACCGGAGAGCCGCAAGCCGGGCCGGGCATCTACGGACATGTCCGCAGTGAGGCCGGGGCGCAGCATTCCCGCATCGAGTTCTGGGACGGATGCCTCGAGATACACCTTGTCCAGGGCGACCAACTGCATCAGGCGGGTGGTCTTGGTCACCATCTCCCCGCCGTTCACCCACCGCGTCGCGATGACCCCCCCGACCGGAGCCCGGATCTCCAGGTCCCGAATCTGGGTCTGGAAGAACTGTACGTCCGCCTTCGCCTGCAGCAGCGTGGCGCCCGCCGCCGCCACTTCGTCCTGCGAGATGCGCGGCTGCACCAGGCCCGCACGGGCGCCTGCGACGGCGGCTTCCGCCTGCCGAACCGCCGAACGCGCGGCTTCGACTTCGTCCGCGGCCACCTGACGGCGCTGCTCGTCGCTCGTGGCCTGCACGAGGTTCCGCTGCGCGGCCGCAAGTTGGCCTTCCGCGATGCGGACCTCCTCGGGACGGGATCCCTCCCGCGCGAGATCAAGCTTTTGCTGGGCCGCCGAAACGGCCGCCGCCGCCACGCGTTCCTGAGCCTGAAGTCCCACATGCCGTCGTTCCGCCTCGTCCACTTCCTCTTTCGCGATCGCGTCCTGGCGGAACAGATTCTGCCTGCGTTCCAACGACTGCTTTGCGTTGGATACATCCACCCGGGCGCGGGAAAGCTCCGCCTGAGCCTGCTCCACCACCAGTTGGGCCTGACGGAGTTCCTGCTTGCGAGTCAGATCCCGGGCAATGGAAAGACGCTCGGTGGCAACCCGCACTCCGGACTGCGCGGTCTCGACGGCGATACGTGTCTGCGTCTCGATCAGTTTCTGGTTGGTTTCAGCCTGCTGCAGCCGGCTCCGGGCGGTGGAGACCATTCCCTCCGCCCGCTCGAAGTCGGCACGGGCGGTGGCGTCCTTCCACGTAGCCTGATTCCCCGCCAGCGAGAGGCGCGCCTGAGCGGAGGCAACGACAGCGCGTGCGCGAGAAATCTGCGCCTGTAACTCCTGACCATCTAACTGTACCAGTAACTGTCCGGCCGAAACGCGGTTGCCTTCCCGGACCAGCACCCGGGACACCCGGCCTTCAATGCGGCTGCCGACCTCAACATCATCATCAGTTTTCAGGCTGCCCGAGACCTCTAAGATCTGTTGGATGCCGCGGCGTTCCACGCGCGCCGGCAGGACGGGCACGGCAGTCACGGGAGGCCCGGCGCCAGCCCGGGGAACTCCGCCGGTGGCGCCGGCAACATTGGCCGCCCCACCACCCGCGCCCGGTCCTTCTGCGCTGTGGGAGTTGTTGAGCAGGATGAACCCCAGCCCCACCGCTGCGATCAGGCCGATGAAGGCCGCTATCCTGACCATTGAGGTATCTCGCGTTTCCGGTGTTTCTTCATATCCACGTTGTAGTGCGCTGATTTGCGCCCCAAGTCCTGTGCCGGGGTGTTGGGTTTAGGTGGCGTCCGGCATCGGAGTTCACGATAGGCGATAACAATATCGTGGCGTTCGGCGCGCGGGGGTGTGTCCCCCGAAACTCCCGCAGCGCCGCCGGGTCTATCTCCTGTGAATCCCGTCATCGGACTGCGCTCACTTCGGCGAGGCACTGTTTCCCCAATGGATCCTACGAACCCTCTTCGCGGCGCACGCCGTGCCCGGACCGGGACGGCGGCGGGTGTGACGGCCGGGTTGCTCGTCCTGTCGGCGCTCAGTTCCGCTGGCGCCGCAGACTGGCCCCACTGGCGCGGCCCTCAGAGCAACGGCATCTCCTCCGAGACCGGCTGGCTGTCCCGCTGGGGGGCGGGCGGGCCGCGCAAGCTCTGGACGGCGCAGGTGGGCGAGGGCTACGCGAGCGTGGCTGTGGCCGCCGGCCGGGCCTACACGGTGGGCAACAACAATGGGCAGGATACCGTCTACTGCCTGAACGCCGACACCGGGCAAGTGCTCTGGCGCCAGAGCTACCGGTGCGAGGCGGGGAATTACGGCGGCCCGCGTGCGACTCCCTGGGTGGACGGGAACTCCGTATTCACCATGAGCCGCGAAGCGGTTGCCTATTGCCTGAATGCGCAAACGGGTAAGGTGGTCTGGACCCGAAACTTGAGGCAGGAATCACGCGCACAAGATCCGCAATGGGCCTTCGCCGGTTCGCCATACGCGCAGGGGAACAGCGTCTTCTTCAATGTCGGCACGGCGGGAATTGCGCTGAACAAAGCCACCGGTGTCCCCGAGTGGGTGTCCGGGTCCGGGCGAGCAGGTTACGCGTCTCCGGTCCCCTACACGGTGGGCGGCAAGCGCGGCCTCGCGTTCTTCGGCGGGTCGGGACTGGCGGGACTGGACCCGGAAACTGGGAAGCCGCAGTGGCAGTTTCGCTGGTCCACCTCACACGATGTGAACGCCGCGGACCCGATTTTCACGGGTGACAGCGTTTTCGTCTCGACCGGCTACAACGTCGGATGCGCCCTCGTGAAGCTCACCGGCGGAGCACCCCGCCCTGTCTGGCAGAACAAAAACATGAGGAACCATTTCAACAGCAGCGTGCTCGTAAATGGGACGCTCTTCGGAAACGATGACGGGCGCCTCCGAGCGCTGGATCTGGCGAATGGCCAGGAGCGCTGGTCCGGGACGACACTGGGGAAGGGCGGCCTGATCGCGGCCGACGGGAAACTGATCCTGCTCACCGAGCGCGGCGAACTGGTGATCGCCGAGGCGAAACCGGATCGCTATGCGGAACTGGCGCGGGCCCGCGTCGTTTCCACTGGCGACTGCTGGACGCAGCCGGCGCTGGCGAACGGCCGAATCTACTGCCGCAGCCATTCGGGTGAACTGGTTTGCGTGGATGTGCGCGGTGCGAGTGTGGGGCGGGCGCCCCGCTCTCCGGTCAAGAAATCCGGATAATCCGGAAGTGGAAAAGGAATTATGAGGAAGAGCGTTCTCCCGCTCGGGATTGCAGTCGGGCTGGCTGCGGTAGTCTCGAGCCTCTCCGTGCCTGTCCGCCCTGTGGGGGCGGCGCCGGCAAAAGTTACCGGCTGGTTGAGCTGGCGCGGTCCGGAGCAGACCGGGGTCTCCCGTGAAACCGGATTGCCCGGCGCCTGGGCGCCCGGCGGCGCCAACGATCTCTGGAATCTCCCGCTGTCGAGTGGAGGCACACCCGTACTGGCCAACGATCGGCTCTTTGTTCTGGGCTATGGGGGCCAGGGTGCGGACCTGCAAGAGATGCTGGTCTGCGTGGACGCGAACACCGGAAAGAAACTGTGGGAGCGCCGATACAATGACTATCTGAGCGACGTTGTCTATGATCGGTACGCGATCGGGTCGCCGGCGGTGGATCCGGAGACCGGCAATGTCTACTTCCTTACGTCCGCCGGGATCTTTGGGTGTTACACGGCGGATGGAAAACCCGTCTGGGAGCACGCGCTCATGGAGGCGCTTGGGCGCCTCACGTTCCCGAATGGGCGTACGGGCGGTCCCTGGATTGACGCGGATCTGGTCTACTTCCGCGGGATCACGAGTAACTGGGGCGGCGAGGGTCCGGCGTCGGACCGCTTCTACGCCTTCGACAAGAAGACCGGCACTCTGGTCTGGTCTTCTACTCCGGGCACGCAGCCGAAGGACAACTCATTTGCGCGCCCGTGGCTTGCCTGGCGGAACGGCAAGCGGGTGATGTACACGGGCTCCGGCTGCGGGCACGTGGTCTGCCTCAATGCCCGCACCGGCGAGCCGATTTGGCGCTACCCGATGTCGGCAGGCGGAGTGAACTCGTCCGTCGTGGTCTACAAGGACCGCGCCATCGCAATCCACAACGACGAAAACCTGGATTCGTCGGACATCGGCCGGATGATCGCGGTGAACGTGAAAGCGGAAGGGACCCCGGGCGCTCCCGGAACGCCCGGTGCACCGCTTCTCGATCGCAGCGCCGAAGTGTGGCGGAACGAACTCGGCACCGTTTCGAGTTCGCCGGTGCTGGTCGGAAACCGGCTGTACGTGGTCAACCACACCGGCAATCTTTGCTGCGTGGATACCGACAGCGGTCACATTCTGTGGAAGCACAAGGTCGGTCCGGATCAGTTGCACGCCTCCGCCGCGTACGCCGACGGCAAGCTGTATCTGCCGCTCCAGAACGGGACCTTTTATATCATTCAGCCGACGGATGCCGGCGCCAAGGAGTTGGCAAAGGTTCAGTTGGCGGGGCGCTGCCTCGGAGCTCCGATCATCTGGCGCGGCCGCGTGTATGTCACGACTACGGAGCGCCTCTACTGTTTCGGGGCAAAAACCCCCGGCAAAGCCCCGGCGATCCCTATGGTGGAGAAGGGACCTGTGCTCGGGAAACCCGTGGCGCTCCAGATCGTCCCGGGCGAGGTCCTCCTGCGCCCGACCGAGAGGGCCCGCTTTACCATCCGTGGGATTGATGCCAGCGGACAGGTGACCGGTACCTACAAGGCGACCGAAGCGAAGTGGGCCCGCTATATCCCCCCGACTGCCCGAGTGCGCGCCGAGATGAACGGCGATTTCGATCCGACCGGTGAGCTGGTGGCGGCCGCCGACCTGAAACCTTCCGCCGGCGCCTTCCAGGCAACCATCGGCGAGCTGAAGGGGACGATCCGCGGGCGGGTGCTGCCGGAACTTCCGCTGCGGGAGGACTTTGAGAACTTCGCCATCTCCGAAAATCACATGACCGAGATGGACACGAAGTTTGCCTACCCGCCGCTGCCGTGGATCGGCGCCCGTTTCAAGTTTGAAGTGCGGGAGTTGCCTGGAGGCAACAAGGTCCTGGCGAAGACGCTCGACAACATCTTCTTCCAGCGGGCCACTGTGTTCATCGGGCGTCCGGAGACCAAGAATTACACTGTTACCGCGGACGTGATGTCCGATGGCAACCGGCGCCAGATTTCGACTGTCGGAGTGATCAACCAGCGCTATCTGATTGTCTTGAAGGGCAACGAGCAGGCACTGGAGGTTACCTCGAACTACGAGCGGATCCGTCAGTCCGTTCCGTTCGTGATGCAGCCGAACGTGTGGTACCAACTGAAGACGCGGGTGGATGTAGTTGCGGACGGATCGGGGGTCGTACGGGCCAAGGCCTGGAAAAAGGGCGAGTCCGAGCCGTCCGCCTGGACAATTGAGGTGCCTCACCGCACCGCGCACAAGAGCGGTTCGCCCGGTCTCTTCGGTTTTGCCCCGCAAAGCCGGTTCCGGGTCTACATTGACAACCTTTCGGTCACGCCGAACCAGTAGAGGGAACGAGCAACAGATGAACAAACGCAACCGACGGGCCGGCGTCCTCGCGCTCACCGCGCTCGCGGCGCTGCCGATCCTGGTGAAAGCCGCCGACTGGCCCACCTGGGGACGCGACTATACCCGCAACATGGCCTCGTCCGAGACGGGGCTCGCCGCCACCTTCGATCCGGGCCGGTTCCAGGGCAACACCGAGGAGATTGATCCCGCCACCACAAAGAACGTGAAGTGGGTAGCCAAGCTCGGTTCACAGACCTACGGCAATCCGACCATTGCGGGGGGCAAGGTGTTCGTGGGGACCAACAACGAGACACCGCGCATCCCGGCAGTCAAAGGCGACCGAGGCGTGCTGTTGTGTTTCGACGAGCAGACGGGCAAGTTCCTCTGGCAACTGGCTGTACCGAAACTCGGCACGGGCAAAGTCAGTGACTGGGAGTATCTCGGGATCTGCTCCTCGGCGGCGGTCGAGGGGGAACGGCTCTGGCTGGTTACCAACCGGTGTGAGATTCTCTGTCTTGACACCAACGGGATGGCCAACGGGAATGATGGTCCGTACAAGGACGAAGCGAAGTACATGACCGCCCCGATGTCCCCGCCGCACATCGTGGGCCCGCAGGATGCCGATGTCCTGTGGCGCTTCGACATGCGCGAAGAGCTCGGCGTCTTCCCCCACAACATCACCAACTGCGGGCCGATGATCATGGGCGACCTTCTGGCGGTGACGACGTCGAACGGCGTGGACTGGACCCACACCAACATCCCGAACCCGCGCGCGCCCGCTTTGGCGGTCGTGAATAAGAACACCGGCGAACTGGTCGCCGAGGAGTCGTCGGGCGTCTCCGGGCGTACGTTGCACGCCAACTGGTCCTCGCCGGCAGGCGGCATGCTGAACGGCCAGCCGATCATCCTCTTCGGCGGCGGTGACGGGTGGTGCTACGCGTACGACACCAAGCCGAACAAGGCGGACGACGGCACTGCAATCCTGCGTGAATTATGGAAGCTGGACTGCAACCTGCCGGAGTACCGGATGAAGGCCGGCAAGCCGCTCAAGTATGCCACCTATGAGGGCCCGAGCGAGGTGATTGCGACTCCGGTGTTCTACAAGAACCGCGTCTATGTGTCCATCGGCCAGGACCCGGAACATGGCGAGGGCCTCGGTCGCTTTATCTGCGTAGACGCCACTAAGACCGGGGACCTCTCCAAGTCCGGCGTGCTCTGGAGCTACGACAAGATCAAGCGGTCTCTCTCGACTGCCGCGATTGCGAACGGCCTGATCTTCGTCGGGGACTTCAGCGGGTTCATTCACTGCCTGGATGCCGAGACCGGCCAGCCCTACTGGGTGTACGACACCAAGAGCCACATCTGGGGCTCCTGCCTGGTCGCGGACGGCAAGGTCTACTCCGGCACGGAGGACGGTGACTTTGTCGTGCTGGAAGCGAGCAAGACATTGAAAGTGATCGGGAAGGTGGACATGCGCGCGCCGGTGTATTCCTCCCCCGTGGTCGCGAACGGAACGCTGTACGTGGCTACGCCGACCCACCTCTACGCGATCCAGGAGAAAAAATGACGCCGCAGGAGCGCCTCGACGCGCACGTGCGGGAGGTGGTCTCCTGGCACTTCTCCGAGGAGACCGGCTCGCCCTTCTGGCTCGACTGGGCCAGGGGGGCAGGCTGGAACCCGGCGAAGGAGGTCCAGTGTTTTGAGGACCTGAAACGCTTCCCGCACTTTCAGGACGAATGGCTCCGCGACGAGCCGAATGAGCGCTGGGTGCCGCGAGCCTACCAGGGGCGGCCGTACTACGTGTTCGAGACGGGCGGCACGACCGGCATGCCGAAGCAGCGGATCGGTTGGAACGATCACTTCTACGACTACGAGGAATTCTCGGAGACGTTGGACGACGAGTTCTTTCCGAAAGGCGGCAACTGGCTGATGCTTGGGCCGACCGGTCCGCGGCGACTCCGGCTCTGCATCGAACACCTCGCACACGTGCGGGGAGGGGTTTGCTATCACGTGGACCTCGATCCGCGCTGGGTCAAGCGGCTCATCGCGGATCGAGACGGCGCTTCGGCCAACAAGTACAAGGATCACGTCGTCGAGCAGGGCGCTACCCTGCTGAAGAACCGGAAGATATCCTGCCTCTTCACTACGCCGAAACTGCTTGAGGCGCTGGATGAGAAGCTCAACGTTCCGGATGCAGGGATCAAGGGTGTATTCTGCGGCGGCACGCAAATGACCCCGCAGAATGTGCGCTTCCTGGTCGAAGAGGTGCTGGATAACCGGGCGCAGTTCGTTCCGACCTACGGAAACACCCTGATGGGTCTCGCGTGCAGCCGGCCCCTCACGTCGGCCGACAACTGGTCCATCACGTACTACGCGCCGCAGCCGCGGGCGGTCCTTCGTGTGGTGGATCCGGATGACACGGACCGGACGGTGGGCCATGGCGAATGGGGGCGCGTCGAACTCTCGACGCTCACCAAAGAGTTCTTCATGCCCCGCTTCCTCGAACGGGACGAAGCGGTGCGCCGTGAGCCGTGGGGCCGCTACGAGTGGGACGGAGTGGGCGAAGTACGACCGTTCGGCGCGCTCTCCACGACCACGATCGAGGGCGTCTACTAGGCGACGGGGGCCGTCGCAGGGGATTTGCAACCGGTAATGCGGTATCCCAAACTTCCCCTGACGGCGGCCACTCCGCCTCGGCTCGTGGTCCGGAAATACCGGGATCACGGGCTACGCTGGTTGTTCAACGACCTGGAGTCCGTCGCTGAACTGGCTGCGTTGTACGATCCGAGTCTGCCGCTGCGCTTCGACTTCGGCCGGGCTGTGCTGGCCGACCGGACGCTGATTCCCCCGACGCTGCTGGATACCGAGACTGATCTGCTGGTGGATCTTCCGTTCGTGGATCCGGGTCTGCTCCCAGAGATCCGGATGTACTTCCTGCTCGAGAACCACATGCACCCCGAGCGGGGGTTGCCGTTGAAGATTCTCTCGCGTATGGTCGCCATCTGGCAAACGGATTGGGATGCGGGCGAGAACCTTCGCGCCCGGGATCGTGACCGGTCGCTCCAGCCGATCGCCCCGTTCGTCTTTCATCTGGGTACAGACGACTGGCACAGTTCGCTGAATCTCATTGACCTGATGCGCGGTGCAGATCGTCTGCAGTTCATGGGGCAGGTGATCCCCGCATGGGAGACCCGCTATCTGTCGCTAAAACAACTGGACCGCGATCGGCTGCTGGGAGGCGCCGACGTGCTGGGCCCGGCGCTCTGGGTCCTGCAAGGGCAGACCGAAGCGACGAAGTCGTACGTCGCGCGCACACTCGATTCAATGCAAGCGATCCGGGAACGCGCCCAGACCGCGGCACTTCGCTGCGCGCGAGCATTCTGGTTCATCACCATGATGGCGCTCCATGGCCGCCCGCGGACAGAGTGGCCGGAGCTCTCTTCGACCCTGTCGGACGAGTCAGTGCGATTGGGACTGGTAGACCAGTCGGAGGTAACGAGAACGATGCAATCTATGGCTGACGTGTGGGAAGAGGAGGCGGAGGCGCGCGCGGAGGCGCGCGCGGAGGCGAAGGTGGCGGCACAACTCCCACTGCTGGTGGCGGCACAGGTGGCGGCACAACTTCCGACGCAAGTGGCGGCACAGGTGGCGGCGCAAGTCCCAATGCAGGTGGCGGCACAGGTGGCGGCACAAGTCCCAATGCAGGTGGCGGCACAGGTGGCGGCACAAGTCCCGATGCAGGTGGCGGCACAGGTGGCGGCACGCCTGGCTGCGGAGCGCGCCCAGATGCTCCGCAGCGTGATGCTTCGGATGGCCGAAAAGCGGTTCGGGAAGCTCCCGCCTGAAGTGACCACCGCGCTGGACAGCGTTGCGGATGAGGAGACCCTGAACGTCATGTTCGATCGGGCTACCGACGTGGGGACTGTCGGCGAGTGGCGGGCACTGTGGCCGGGGGCAGGAACGCGCGCCACCGGTTAGCTGCGGAGGTCCAACCGCCGGACCTTTTCCGGTGCGGAGGGCTCGCACGGACGAACGCACTCTTGCGCGCGCCATTCGAGTGCGGGCGGGCGCAGAGGGACCTCTCGATGTGGGCACGGGCCCAGGGAACGACGTCCGGCGCCCGATCCGGCGGACACACACTGCAACTGGTGAACAACGACTTTCGATGGGGCTTGCCTGGTACGAGCCGAAGGCCCGATGATGGGTGTGAAAACAGGTGAGGAGAGGGACGATAATTCGATGCGGAACCTGGCACGAAGCCGATATATCCTGACGCTGGCCTTCCTGGCGGCGGGGGCCCTGGCGCAGCCGGGCCGCGCCCAGGAGTGGACGCGTTTCCGCGGGCCGAATGGGTCCGGAATCAGCAATGCTACCACCGTCCCGGTGGAGTTTTCGGAAAAGGACTTCAACTGGAAGGTGCAGTTGCCCGGCGCGGGGCATTCGTGCCCGGTGTTCTGGAAGGGGCGGACGTACCTCACCAGCGCGGACAAGGATGCGGGGAAGCGCTACTTAGTTTGCCTGCGCGTCAGCGACGGCGGCGAGGTGTGGCGGAAAGAATACAGCTTCCCGGCCCATCCCAAGCACAACTTCAATTCGTTCGCGTCCTCCACCCCCACGGTGGATGACCGCGGAGTCTACGTGACCTGGAATACCCCCACCGCCTATGAGGTGCTCGCCTTCGACCACAGCGGTAGGGAACTCTGGAAACGGGACCTGGGGGGCTACACCGCAAACCACTCCGGCGGCAGCTCGCCCGTGGTCAACGGTGAGCAAGTGATTGTCGCCAAGGAGCCCGACGACGGGGAAAGCACTTTGATTGCGCTGGATCGCCGTACCGGTGCGGTCAAATGGCAGCGCACCCGGCCCGGCAAAAATGCGGTCTATGCGACCCCGCTGATCTATGCCCCCAAGGGCGATCCGGTTCAGGCGATTTTTGCCAGTACCCTCCACGGGGTCACGAGTCTGGATGTCAAGACCGGAGAAGTGGTGTGGGAAGTCCCGGGTCTTTTCAAGATGCGCCCGGTTGCATCCCCGATCCAGGTGGGAGAGTTGATCGTCGTGTGTACGGGGCAGGGGTCCGGCGGTCGAAGCACTGAGATGGTGGCCATCATGCCCGGTTCCCGGTCCAAACGCACTCAGGCAAAAGTCGCCTACCGGCCGGACCGGGGGTACTCCTACGTGCCGACGCCGGTCGCCTACAAGGACTGGATTTTCTACTGGGGAGATGCGGGGATCGTAGCCTGCACGGAAGCAGCGACCGGGAAGGAAGTCTGGCGGGAGCGCGTCGGCGGGGACTTCTTTGCGTCCCCGATCTGCGTGGGTGGAAAACTGTACTGTACGAACAGCCGCGGCGAGGTGATTTGTCTGGAGGCGGGCCCGCAGTTCAGGATGCTGGGGCGGAGCAATCTGGGCGAAACGTGCCACTCGACGGCATCCGTGTTGAACGGAACGCTGTTCTTGCGCACGGAGGGGCACCTCATCTCGGTGGGTGGGAGCAAGGGATGAGTATTCCGGAGATCCCCGTCCTGCGCCAGGGGCGGGTCTACGAGAGTTTGCAAAAGAACGAGATCAAGAGCGTTCGCACCGGCGAGACCGTGGCGGTGGTGCATCAGGCGAACGCGGGACTGCTGCGGCGCGACATGCGCCGCATCGGGGAGGCGCGACGGGCTCTCCGCGCACTCCCGATTGCCCGGCTTCTCGCGATCAGTGCGCAGGCGGGCGATCTGTTTATGGGTGGTACGCTGCCCCTCGGCGCCGGCGCCCAATCGGCCGACGAGTACATGTCCCAGCTTTCCGAGACCAGCGGGCTGCCGTACGCGCTGATTCGCCGGAACATGGCGAAGATTCACCAGGTGTTCACCGAGATGCCCACCATCCTCAAGGGCCTCACCCGGGGGATGGACCTGGGGGTAGTTGACTGCGGGAGCGGCGAGCAGGCCGGGGTCCCGGTCAGCTACTATGCGACAACCGATGCCCTCGGCGTGGTGCTGCCCAGCAATTCGCCGGGGGTGAACTCGCTCTGGATGCCGGCCGTCGTGTTGAAGATTCCCGTGGTGCTGAAGCCGGGCCGGGAGGAGCCGTGGACCCCGTTCCGGATCATCCAGGCGTTCATCGCCGCGGGGTGCCCACCCGAAGCGTTCAGCTTTTACGGGACGGATCACGAGGGCAGCGGCGCCGTGATGGATACCTGCGGGAGGGCGCTGATTTTCGGCGATGAGGCGACCGTGCAGCGCTATGCGGGCAACCCCGGCGTGCAGGTGCATGGTCCGGGTCGCAGCAAGATCCTGATCGGGAAGGACGAGATCGAACGCTGGCCGGAGTTTGTGGATCTGATCGTTGCTTCGATTGTGGACAACGGCGGCCGGAGCTGTGTCAACGCCTCGGCGGTGGTGGTGCCTGCGCACGCCGACGAAATCGCCGACGCGGTCGCGCGCAAGCTCGCCGCAATCGGACCCCGCCCTGCCGCCGATGCGACCGCACAGATTTCGGGGTTCGCCAACCCGAAGATGGCCGAGTTCATTGACGGCGCCATCGAGAAGGACCTGGCCGTCCCCGGGGCGCACGACATCACGGCACGGTACCGTACCGGCCCGCGCAAGGTGCTGCTTGACGGCTGCACGTACCTCCTGCCCACGGTGGTCCGGTGCCGTTCCTTCGACCATCCCCTCGCCAACCGGGAGTTTCTGTTCCCCTACGCGAGCGTGGTGGAAATGCCCCAGGAGAAGATTCTGGACACGATCGGGCCGTCGCTCGTGGTGACCGCAATCACCCATGACCCGGGCTTCACGGATCAGGTGGTGGGATCGCCCCACGTCGAACGCCTGAATCTGGGGTCGCTCCCCACCACCCGGGTACAGTGGGACCAGCCACACGAAGGGAACCTGTTCGAGTTCCTCTATCGGCGGCGCGCGATCCAGCGGGCGGCGTGAGCGACGCGGCAGACCGGGACGGGATGCCGGGCTTCGACTGGCAGCCGCGCACTCGCATGGTTTTCGGGCCGGGCACACTCAACCGGCTCGGAGAACTGGCGCGCGACCTTCCGGCTACCCGGATGCTCATTGTGACCGATCCGGGCATCGCGGCCGCCGGGCATCTGAGTCGCGCCTGCCGTGCGCTCGAAGCCGTGGGAATCGAGACGGTCGTGTTCGAGGGCGTTCATGAGAACCCAACCACTCGGGACGTGGGCGCCTGCGTGGCGGTGGCGCGCCGCGAGCGAATAGATGGGTTGGTGGGGTTGGGCGGCGGCAGTAGTCTGGACACGGCGAAGGGCTGCAACTTCCTGCTTACCAATGGTGGGCGCATGCAGGACTACTGGGGGTCCGGCAAAGCCACCCGCCCAATGCTCCCGCTCATTGCCATTCCCACCACGGCGGGCACGGGCAGTGAATGTCAGTCGTATGCCCTGATTGCGGATGCTGAGACGCACCAGAAGATGGCGTGCGGCGATCCAAAGGCCGCGGCACGGATCGCACTGCTGGATCCGGAGTTGACAGTGTCACAGCCGCGCCGGGTCACGATCTGCACGGGGATTGATGCCATCGCGCATGCAGTCGAAACGGCGGTGACGCGAAAGCGAACGCCATTCTCGCTGCTCTCTGCGCGCGAGGCGTTCCGGCTGACCCTCGGGAATTTCGCGCGCGTGCTGGAGGCCCCCGAGGACCTTGAGGCCCGGGCAGCGATGCAACTCGGGGCGGCCTACGCCGGAATCGCGATTGAGACCAGCATGCTCGGCGCCGCACATTCCGCGGCCAATCCGCTCACCGCGCACTTCAATGTCGTGCATGGCCTCGCCGTCGGGTTGATGCTGCCGCACGTCGTGCGCTTCAACGGGAGCAACCCCACGGCGGCGCTCGGATATCGTGACCTGGCAGCCGCCGGCGGACTCGTCGCGGTGGACGTGGCCCCGGCCGATGCCGTAGAGACTCTGGCGCGGCGTCTCCACGGGCTGCTCACCCTCGCGGGCCTACCGGTCAGCATCGCCGCCGCCGGAGTGCCCGACCGCGCCATTCCCGAACTCGCCGCGGAGGCTGCACGCCAGTGGACTGCGACATTCAACCCCCGCTGTGCCAGCGCGTCGGACTTCGAGACGCTCTATGCAGAAGCGTTCGTCCCCACGCGGGACTGCGAGTGAGAGAGGTGGGCATGAGACCACAGCGCATTAGTCTCGGGGTGGCACTCGCGCTGCTGGCATGGGCTGCCGGCGCGCAGGAGGCGCCGATTCGGACGGAGGCTGCGATTCCGGGCGGCGCCGTGCTGGAACGCGATGTGGCCTACCTGGCTGAAGATCGTGCGGAACGGGCCGACCTCTACCGTCCTCGCTCGGTGGCCCGGGAAGCACGGCTCCCCGCGGTGGTCATCATCCATGGTGGCGGATTCACCGGGGGCGACAAGCGGCGGTCCCGGGAGATCAACATCGCCGTCAACCTGGTGCTGCGCGGCTACGTGGCGTTGAGCATCAACTATCTGCTGTCGGCCGCGCCGGGCCAGGTGAGCTGGCCGCAGAACCTCCAGGACTGCTACACCGCCGTCCGGTGGCTCCGGAAGCACGCCGCGCGGCTGCACATAGATCCCGAGCGCATCGGAGTCGTCGGCGGCTCGGCGGGAGGTACCCTGGCCTCCCTGGTGACGCTCACCCGCAGCGAGGACCGGTTGGCCCCCGGTGGTCCGCACGCCGAGTTTTCTGCCGGAGTGCGCTGCGGGGTGGATCTGTACGGTCCGTCCGACTTCTCCGGCACGGCCGACCTGAAGATGATCGGGAAGCCCCGATCGGCAGCTCCGGAACTGTATCGTGCCGCCTCCCCGGTCACGTATGCGCGCAGGAACAGCCCGCCGCTCCTCATCCTCCACGGGACCGCGGACACCACCGTGCCGGTCCGCCAGAGTGAGCGACTGGCGGAAGCACTGAAAGCGGTGGGGGCGCCGCACGAGCTGGTCATCATCCCCGGCGCGCCGCACACCTTCGACCTCCAGCCGAAAGAGCGTGACCTGCGAGAGCTGGTGCTGGGGTTCTTCGACCGCCACCTCAAGGGCTCGCAGCCGGGCTCCTGAATCGTTCTCTCCAGAGCGGGTGCGCCCACCCGCGTCACACCCACTCGCCCTCCGTACCCGAGCCACGCCGGGCGCCCCCTGGACGTAGCAAGTGGTCCCCGTGTCACATTTTTCCGCCCTCCGTACCCGCGCCACGCGCGTGAGCAATGGAACCAGGCAGAATTCATCGTCCCGCCTGCGCGTGGCTCGGGCACGGGGTGCGTGGGCGTCCGGTGGGCCCCCTTGCTACGCTCAGGGTGCGCCCGGCGTGGCTCGGGCACGGCATCGGGCACGCACCTGAGGCGATCGCTGGCCTCTGTGGAGTCGCGCAACTCCGTTTGCGCGCGTCTCTCGCGGCAAG
>SYMT01000408.1 GCA_005805375.1 Actinomycetota bacterium | reverse complement strand
GGGAAGGTCGTGCAGGTGTTCACCCACGTCGGATTGCGTCGCCAGGAGACCCCGTCGGGGGAGGCGGGCGACATCATCGCAGTGACCGGGGTGGCCGATGTGAACGTCGGCGAAACGCTCGCCGACCCGCTCGATCCGCGTGCCCTTCCAGTCACGCAAGTCGAAGAGCCAACGTTGCGCATGACCTTTGCGGTCAACACCGGTCCCTTTGCCGGACGCGAAGGGCCATACTGCACTTCACCCCACCTACGTACTCGCCTGATGCGGGAGTTGGAAACCAACGTGGCGCTGCGGGTCGAGCCGACCGACAGCCCCGACGCCTGGCTGGTGTCGGGACGAGGGGAACTGCACCTCGCAATCCTGGTAGAGACCATGCGGCGGGAGGGGTACGAACTTCAGGTTTCGCAGCCGGAGGTAATTCTGCGGGAGATCGAGGGTCAGGTCTGCGAGCCGTACGAACTGCTGGTCATTGATGTAGGAGAGGACTTCCTCGGCGCGGCGGTGGAGATGCTGGGACGGCGGCGCGGCGAGTTGCAGGACATGACGTACCGGTCCAACGGGGAGGTCCACGTCCAGTTTGCAGTGCCGACGCGAGGGCTGATCGGCTTCCGCACCGACCTGATGACCGAGACCAAAGGAACCGCAGTGATGAACAGCGAGTTCCTGGGCTACCGTCCACACGCCGGCCCCATCGGACGCTCCCGCGGCGGCTCGCTCGTCGCCACCGAAACCGGGCTGACCACGGCGTTCGGGCTCCACAATTCCGAAGCCCGCGGCAGGCTCTTCATTCCGGCGGGTGTCGAAGTCTACGAGGGGATGGTGGTCGGCCTGCACGTGCGGGAAGGCGATCTGAACGTGAATGTCTGCAAGCGCAAGCATCTCACCAACATGCGCAGCAGCAACGCCGACGAGGGCATTCGTCTGACCCCCGCGATTGAGATGTCCCTGGACCGGTCCCTGGAATACATCAACGCGGATGAGTTCGTCGAGGTCACGCCGAAGAGCATCCGGATCCGCAAGCGCACCCTGCACAAAGACAGCCGCCGCAAGGAAGAGAAGAACGCGGAAGTGGCGCGCGTGTAGGATACTCCGTTCTGAGTACCGGTACAGCAAACAGCGCGGCCCTTGCGGGCCGCGCTGTTTGGGTGCTGACCGTGGGGCGCCGAGTCACACACACGATGTGCTCCCCGGTGCCCTCGCGTCGAGTACACGCGGGTCGGTTCGCGGAAGGTCATCTGGACATGGCCGTCGCGGACCACGTAACAGCGGGCGAAGAGGCCGTTCTGGTTGCGGCCTTCGGCCGGCTCCCGGTGGTCGGGCAGTTCTTCCGAGAACATCTGGATCTGTGCGGGGCCCACCTCTGCAATGCGGGCCGGAATCGTACAGTCCCCGAAGCCGAATCCGAGGCGAGGCAGCGTGCCGTCGGCATCAATCAGCACACTGCCGCCGATACGTGCGGATGCCGGATACAAGTGTTTCGGCGACGACGGTGACCGCGTGCGCCGTCCCGACGCGTCCTTCCTGCACCGAGACCGCATACCCTACGGCAAGCTTCCGGATGGACACTGTCGGGTGGCCCCGGACCTGGCGGTGGATGTGGTTTCTCGCACAATCTATACCGGGATCTGTGGGCGAAAAGGGAAGAGTCCCTCGCTGCAGGAGTGCGATTGGTCTGGATCGTAGACCCGGACACGCGCACCGTGGGTGCGGCCCGGGCCATGGGCTTACTTGTGCCGCCACCGGCGGCGCCTGGACGATCCGTGCTATCGGGAGCAGGGGCGGCTGATCGGGAGCGGCCCGGTGGAGGCGGCGTGCAAGAGCGTGGTGGGGCAGCGGCTGAAAGGCGCGATCTGGGCCAGGGCCGAGCCGACAAAGAGTGACCGGGCCGGGCGCCATGTTCGCGGCCCCGATCAACGTGGCGGGAATGCCGCTCCCGACCCTAGTAGTGTGTCAGGGCGGAAGTGATAGGTGGAATCGTGCCCCCAGGGGGCCTGCTCGAACCCATCAATGTCGTGTTGACGGACTACTAGTCGGGGCCTACGCCCGAGAGCCGAGCCTGCAGTTCAGCGAGTTGTCGCTCTACCTCAACGAGCCGTGCTTCTGCATCAACGGCTCGCGCTTCGGCGACGGCGCGCTGGTCCGCTTCCTCCCGGGCTCGCGCTTCTGCGACGGCGCGCTGGTGCGCTTCCTCCCGGGCGTGTGCTTCCGCCTCCACGGTCCGGGCTTCGGCGGCGACCCGGCGCGCTGCCTCCTCCCGCGCGTGCGCTTCTGCCATCCCCCGCCGGTCGTGCGCTTCCCGGTGTTGTGCTTCCGCATCCGCCCGCCGCTCGGATTCCTGCGTCGCCAGTTCTTCCGGTGTGGGGAGCAAGCGGCCGTTCTGGTCCGCGAGGCGCAGCCATTCCCGGTCGAAGCCGCGGTACGTGCCGTCCCAGCGCACCAGCCACAAGTCCAACGACACCAGCCGGTAGCGGCCCGCCGCGTCCGCTTGGACGGGAACAAACTGCCCCCGCACCCGGTGCCACGCTTCCAACCGCCCATCTATCGGGTCGTACAGCACGTAGTCCTGCAACTCCGCCCAGCCCTCGTAGATGTTCTTCTTCTCCCCCAGGTCCCGGGCCTCGGTGCGTTCCGAGAGCAACTCCACCACGAACGCCGGCAGCCGTCCGCCCTCGGCCCACCGAACCCAACTCTTGCGGAGCCGGGGTGCGGTGTTCAGCACCACACACAGGTCCGGGCTCAGCCTTCTGGGGGGAAGCGGGTGTCTGGGGGGCGCGGGTTCGTAGTAGACGAACTGGCTGGCACAGATGCAGGATTGCCGGCCATGTGGGGTCAGGTAGAGAATGCTGGCGAGCAGGTCCACCTGCAGATCCGCATCCTGGCTGTCCGACGGCTCGTCGTCGTCGTAGGGCAGGTTCTCCTCGGTGAGGAGTTGCGGGGGAGGCAGGGTGACGGGCGACGACATCGCGGGGCTCCACGGGATCGCAGGTTGGCCGAATTCTACCACACGGGAGCAGCGAGCGCCACGGCCAGAGCGCAGAGCCGGGACCCTTTCAGGCTCCATCTCCCCTCTCATTCTACTCCTGACACTGTGCGGACGTGCCCGATCAGCACTGCGACCGTACACACTGCCTGCCTATCTGCGCCGTTATGGGTTAGCGGGGAAATTATGGGAGCTTTCGAAAGGTGTGGAGGAGGCGGAGGCGGTCGGCGCGCTGGGCCAGGGCCGTCTGGACCGCGGTGTAGAACTCGCCCAGATGCTCGTATCTGCGCTGGGGGCGGTCGGTGTACTTCACCTACAGCCAGATCCCTTCGATGCGCTGCAACTGGAGACGGTAGGGCGGCAAGTAGTGCCGGTAGCTGTTGGCTGCCGCCAAGGCGGGCAGGGCGGCCCGCACCCGCGCGGCTATGAGACACGCTGTAGTTGTCCAACACCACGTACGGCGGCCGCGGCCGCCGCCACTCCCCCGGCGCGTCCGCAGGGCGTCCCGTCAGCCGGTACAAAAACGCCAGCAGTACCGTGACCGTGACCGTGAACACCCCGCAGTCCTACCAAGCCACCCCGTGTTTCGCCGCCGCCCGCGCCCACGGTACCAGTTGCACCGCTTGCGCCACCGCCGGTCGGGGCCTATCGCCCCAGCCGAGCCTGCAGTTCAGTGAGTTGTCGCTCTATCTCAATCAGCCGTGCTTCCGCATCAACGGCTCGTGCTTCTGCGACGGTGCGTTGGTTTGCTTCCTCCCGGGCGTGCGCTTCCGCGACGGCGCGTTGGTTCGCTTCCTCCCGGGCGCGTGCTTCTGCGACGGCGCGTTGGTTCGCTTCCTCCCGGGCGCGCGCTTCTGCGACGACGCGTTGGTTCGCTTCCTCCCGGGCGTGCGCTTCTGCGACGGCGCGTTGGTCCGCTTCCTCCCGGGCGCGCGCTTCTGCGACGGTGCGCTGGTGCGCTTCCTCCCGGGCGTGTGTTTCCGCCTCCACGGTCCGGGCTTCGGCGGCGACCCGGCGCGCTGCCTCCTCCTGCGCGTGCGCTTCCGCCATCCCCCGCCGGTCGTGCGCTTCCCGGTGCTGTGCTTCCGCATCCGCCCGCCGCTCGGATTCCTGCGTCGCC